>NZ_JBSFRK010000028.1:0-104613 GCF_053589195.1 Streptomyces sp. NPDC003379
CCCCTCCCCGCCCCCGCGGGCCCCCCCCGCCCCGGGCGCGGGGGCCCCCCACTTGCGGCGGGCGCCCCCCGGCCGCCCCCCCCCCACAGCAGTGGGGGGAGTTCAGGTGATCACCTGAACTCCCCCCACTTGTGGTGTGTGCGACGGCCCGGCTGGGTCACCCGGTCGTGCCGTCGGGCAGGATCCGGCGGAAACCGGCGTACGAGACGAGTGCCTCGGGCAGTTCGACCGAACCGTCCGGCCGGGCGCCCTGCTCCAGGAGCGCGGCCACCGTGCGGCCGATGGGCAGCGCCGAGCCGTTGAGGGTCGCCGCGTGCTCCTTGCGGCCGTCCGCGGTGCGGTGGCGGATGCCGGCGCGGCGGGCCTGGAAGGTGCCGCAGTCGGAGACGGAGGAGATCTCGCGGTAGGAGCCGCTGCCCGGCAGCCACACCTCGATGTCGTACGTCGTCCGGGCCGAGAAGCCGAGATCGCCCGCGGGCAACCGCACGACCCGGTAGGAGAGTTCCAGACGCCGCAGGCACTCCTCGGCGTGCCCGAGCATGAGTTCCAGCTGCGCGGGCGCGTCCTCGGGCGCGCAGACGCGGACCAGCTCCACCTTCTCGAACTGGTGAAGGCGCAGGATGCCCCGGGTGTCCCTGCCGTACGCCCCCGCCTCGGCGCGGAAGCACGGGGTGCGCGACGTGAACGCGTACGGCATCTGGCGGGCGTCCAGGGTCTGCTGGGCGAGCAGGTTGGTCAGCGGGACCTCGGCGGTGGGGATCAGGAACAGTTCGCGGTCGCCGACCTGGGTGGCGAACAGGTCCTCCTCGAACTTGGGGAGCTGGCCGGTGCCGGTCATGGTGTCGCGGTTGACGAGGAACGGCACGGAGTGCTCGGTGTAGCCGTGCTCGCCGGTGTGCAGGTCGAGGAAGAAGTCGGCGAGCGCGCGCTCCAGGCGGGCCCCGGGGCCGCGGCTCACGGTGAAGCGGGCGCCGGAGAGGCGGGCCGCGGCCTTGCCGTCGAAGATGCCGAGCCGTTCGCCGATGTCGGCGTGGTGGCGGGCGTCGGACGCCTCGCACGGGGGCGGGCCGCCGCGGCGCACCTCCACGGCCTCCTTCTCGGAGTCGCCGTCCGGCACCGTGTCGAGGGGGATGTTGGGGATGGCGAGGACGAGGTCGGCGAGTCTCTTGCCCGCTTCCTTGGCGGTGGCCTCGGCCCGCTGGACCTCCGTGCGCAGTGCGCGGGCCGCCTCCTTGTCCTGCTCGGAGGGCGGTCCTGGCCGGCGGTCGCGGGCCGCGCGGTTCATCTCGGTGCGCAGCCGGGTCACCTCGGCCTGGGCGTCGGCGCGGCCGCGGTGGGCCTCGTCGAGTGCGGCCACGTCGAGGTCGTAGCGGCGGCGGGCGAGGCGCCGCACCGCGTCGGGCCCGGACGCGATCAGTTCGCGCGGATCGTGCATGGCTTCTCCTGGGGTCGGGGCTGCGGTGGAGGGAGTAAAGGGGGATGAAGGGGGCTGGGAAGCGCCGAGCCGCCCCCCTGGCGGGGGGCGGCTGCGGCTCCCTGCCGGGGCAGGGGTCGGGGGAGGGATGGGAGCGGGTCCGCTCCGGTGTTCACGCGGGGGCGAGGGCCAGGACGGTGTTCTGTCCGCCGAACCCGCAGGAATTGCTGAGCGCCAGATCGATGGGCATGGAGGTCGCCGAGTACGCGAGCTTGATGTCGACGTCCCGGTCCGGCATGACCAGGTTGGCGACGGGCGGCACCAGTTCGTGCTCGATGCTCAGCAGCGTGAACGCCGCCTCCACCGCGCCCGCCGCCCCCAGGAGATGCCCGGTCACGCCCTTGGTCGAGGTGACCAGCGGATCCCCCTGGAGGGTCCGTTTGATCATCCTCGCCTCGGCGACGTCGTTGAGCGGCGTCGAGGTGCCGTGGGCGTTCACGTGCTGGACGTCGTCCGGGTCCGCCCCGGCGTCGGCGAGGGCCGCGCGGACCGCCGCCTCCACTCCGGCGCCGTCGGGATGCGGCGACGTCATGTGATGGGCGTCAGCGGTGGCGCCGTAGCCGATGATCCGGCCGTGCTGATGCGCCCCGCGGGCCCGGGCGTCCTCGACGCGTTCCATGACGAGGATCCCGGCGCCCTCACCCGCGACGAAGCCGTCCCGGTCGGCGTCGAAGGGACGCGAGGCGACCGTCGGGTCGTCCTCGCGCCGGGACAGGGCGCCCATCTGCGCGAACCCGGCCATCACCAGCGGAGTGATCATGGCCTCGCTGCCGCCCGCCAGGACGACGTCACAGCGGCCGAGGGCGAGCAGGTCCCGGGCCGTGCCGATGGCCGTCGCCCCGGAGGCGCAGGCCGTGGCCACCACCAGGTTGGGACCCGTCGCCCCGAACTCGATGGCCGTCTGACCGGCCAGCATGTTCGGCAGCTGCATGGGCAGCAGCAGCGGCGAGACCCGGTCGGCGCCCTTCTCCCGCAGCACGTGGTGCTGTTCCTCGACCGTGCCGGGACCACCGTCCGCGCAGCCCAGCACCACCCCGACCCGGGCACCGTCCCAGGTCAGCGGGTCGAGCCCGGCGTCCGCGATGGCTTCGCGGGCCGCGACCAGGGCGAACTGGACGAACCGGTCCAGGCGGAGGGCCCGGCGGGCCGTCAGCAGCGCTTCGGGGTCGAAGCCGGGCACACGGCAGGAGATCCGCACCGGGTTGTCCGCCAGTACGGGATCGAACGCCGCGCCCGACCGGCCCTCGCAGACCGCCGCCCAGCTCGGCCCGACCCCGATACCGCCCGGGGTGACGAGGCCGAGCCCGGTGACAGCGATGTCGATGCCGGCCATCAGACCTTCGCGCTCCTCGTCTCCATGAGCGCCACCATGTCGGCCACCGTCTCGGCCTCCAGGAGGTCGTCGTCGCTGACGTCTATGTCCAGTTCGGACTTGAGCAGCAGCGACAGCTCCACCACGGCGAGCGAGTCCAGCTCGATGTCGTCCCTGGTGGCCTCCGGAGTGATGGCCTCGGGGGACACCTTGAGCTTGTTGGACAGGATTTCCTTGAGCTGCTCCAGCATGACGTTCCCTTTCGGAAGGCGTACGCCCTGTGCGGCGTACGGGTCTTGAGGAGGTACCGCCCGGCGCCGGTGGGCGTCAGACGGACTGCACTTCGGGCCAGACGAGCGTCGCGGCCCCCCAGGAGAGCCCGCCGCCGAACGCGGTGAGCAGCACCCGGTGCCCGGCCGTGAGCCGGCCGTCGGCGGCGGACTGGGACAGGAGCAGCGGAAGCGAGGCGGCCCCGGTGTTGCCGACCTGCTCGATGTTGCTGAGCTGCCGCTCGGCGGGGATGCCGAGCCGTTCCGCGACGGAGTCGAGGATGCGGGCGTTCGCCTGGTGGGCCGCGAACCGGTCCACGTCCGCCAGCCGCCAGCCGGACAGCTCCGCCGCCTCCCGCGAGGTGGCGGTCATCCGCTCCACCGCGTGCCGGTAGGTGTCGCGGCCGAGCATCCGGAAGTACTGGTCGCCGGGCTCGGGCACGGTGCCCGACGAACGCTGCCGGGAGCCGCCGGCCGGCACCTCGATGAGGTGGCTCAGCTCGCCGTCGCTGCCGAGGACCAGCGGGCCCACCGCGCCCGGCTCACCGGCGTCCCCGGCTCGCAGGACCACGGCGCCCGCGCCGTCCGCGAAGATCACCGCGGTGGTGCGGTCCTCGGGGTTGACGATGGTGGTGAACGCGTCGGCCGCCACGAGGAGCACCCGCTCGGCCATCCCCGAGGCGATCAGCCCCGACGCGGTGGCGAGCCCGTAGAGGAACCCGGAGCAGACGGCGGCCACGTCGAACGCCGCCACCTGCCCGAGCCCCAGCCGGGCGGCCACCGTCGGCGCGGTCGCCGGGCACGGCTGGTCCGGAGTGGTGGTGGCCAGGACGACGGCGTCCACCTGTTCGGTGTCCGCCGACTTCAGCGCGCGCAGACCGGCCTCCACCGCCAGGTCGGAGGTGGCGGTGCCGGGCGAGACCACGTAGCGCTCGGCGATTCCGGTGCGGGAGCGTATCCACGCGTCGGAGGTGTCGAGGCGCCGCGAGAGCTCGTCGTTGGTCACCAGGTTCGGCGGCACGTAACCGCCGATGCCGCAGATCACCGCCGACCGGCCGAGTGGCCGGGCCGCGCCGCTCATGCGCCCGGCTCCGCGCCGCTGAGGACCTCGACGGGCAGCCCCATGTACGCCATGCGGGACTCGGCCATCTCATCCGTCCACTGCTCGGCCATGTCGTAGCGCTGCTCCGGGGTGGTGTCGAGCATCCTTACGCCGGGCCAGATCTCGTAGTCGCCGATTCGGTCGGCGTGGTCGGCCATGCCCTTCTGGAACAGCTCCTCGCGGTGGATGACGAACTCCCGGTCGGGGATCTCGTCCCAGAGCTTCACCCCGGCCCGCAGGATCTCCATGAGGCGCGGGCGGTACTCGGGGTGGGCGACGACGTGGTCGCGCAGGATGGTGCTTGCCACCGTCAGATGGCGGATCTCGTCGATGGCGGTGCCCCGCGAGATCTCCCCGGTGGCGGGGGACAGCGGGGTCCACTTGCGCTCGCTCAGCTCGGCGGCCGGGGCGAGCACGCCCTCGATGACGATGGCGAACACGGCGACGCCGCCGGCGAAGTCGGCCTGGTCGCGGACGATGTCGAGGGTGAAGTCGACGACCGGGTCCAGGACCCGCTCACGGTAGTCCGCGGCCATCTCGTCGATGTCCTTGAGGAGGGTGCCCGCGGGGTGTCCCAGCTCCACCAGGTGGTTGCGGAAGACGCGGGCGTGCCGTGCCTCGTCGATGAGCTGGGTGGCGTAGAACTCCATCTCGGGCACGCCCGGGGCGAGCGCCACATAGTGGCCGAGCAGCCGTGTGGCGATCTCCTCGGACAGGCCGCGGAAGCCGAACTCCAGGACCAGCGCGTCGCGCAGCGGCCCCGGCGCCTTCAGGAAGTCGGGGACCGTCGCGTCCGCGTGGTGCCCGGTCTCGCCGCGGTCGCGCAGGGTGCCCTGGGCGACGGAGGTGAACCAGTAGGCGAGGTCGCAGTCGTCGGGTCCGAGGGTGAGTTCCTTCGCGCCGTCGAGCAGGCCGGGCGCCTTGTCCCAGTCGGCCTCGGGGGCCACAGAACCGGTCATGATGCCGATGTCTCCTTCGTGGTGCGGGCGGGATGCAGGGCGCCTGCGACGAGGTCGCCCGCGTAGCTGAACAGCGGGGGCCGGCTGTCGGCGGTGGCGCGTACGACGTAGCCGAGCAGCACCTCGCCGTCGCCCGCCCGGTGCGAGGAGTGGACCCGGCACGAGTAGTGGGCGAGCGCTCCGGTCAGGCGGGGCGCGCCGGCGTACGAGTCGGCCGTCCAGGACGTGCCGGCGAACTGGGCGCTGCCGTCGGGCCGCGAGCTGTCCGCGAACCACCGCGCCAGTTCGCCCTGTCCGCCGTCCAGTACGTTGACGACGAAGCGCCCCTCGGCCGCGGCGAGCCGCGCGAACGACGAGCCGGGCCGCAGGGCGACCCCGATGAGCAGCGGCTCGCGCGAGACCAGCGTGACCGTGCTCGCCGTGGTGCCGTGCAGCTGCCCGGCGTGGCCGACGGTCAGCACCGACACGGGCGACGCCAGGTGATACAGCGCCCGGCGGCGCTCCGCGGGGTCCTGGCGCACCGGGCGGCGCAGCGTGGTGAGGGTGCTCATCGCAGGGCCTCCTCACGTGAACGGGCCGCCGGGACGGGCAGTTCGACGATGTGGCCGACCGGCTCCGGGTCCTGGGTGTGACCGACCGGCTTGGGGTGGGCGAGCCCGAGGTCGTCCAGGAGCCGCAGATAGCCGCTCTGGCGCACCGGCTCGAAGGGCAGCGCGAAGGACTTCATGAAGTTGCCGAAGAGGCCGCGGTCGCCGAAGAGATGGAAGGGCAGCACGAGCAGCGCCCACTCGGGACCGATCAGCCAGCACCAGGCCGCGGCCACCGCGGCCTGCGTGATGAGGCTGTGCATCACGTTGTAGAGGACGTAGTACACCTTGGAGATCGGCTTCCCGCCGCTGCGCTTGAAGGCGATCGCGCCGGGGATGTAGCCGATCAGGTCGATGTAGAGGAAGAGCGCGACCGCCGGGATCCAGCGGATCTCGCCGATGTGGGCGATGAGCAGCCCGGTGGAGACCGCGAAGCCCACCAGGTACTCGGCGCGGTGCAGGGAGAACGTCTTCGGCGTCTCGAAGGGATTGGCCTGGTCCATGGTCAGCTCCTGGCAGGGGTCTCAGGCGCCGACGGCGGCGGGCTGCGACAGTTCCATGCCGCCCGCGATCCGCGTGCTCGGGAAGAGACCGGTCAGCGCCCAGGCGACGGTCTCCTTGATGACCCGCTCGGCGATCGGGTCGAGGATGCCCTCCAGGCTCGGGATGCCGAAGTCGAAGTCACCGTCGAAGCGCACCGCGACGTCGTCGCCGTCCTGCGTCAGGGACCACACGCCGACGAAGGAGTCGAAGTCGCCGTCGGACTGCTCGAAGCGGATCACGCCCTGCTCCGGCAGGAAGACGTCGTCCTCGGTCCAGCGCAGCAGACCGCTGCGGAAGTGCAGTTCCCAGCTGGAGCTGCACTTCTCGGCGGGCAGCGTGGCGTGCACCGTGGTGGAGTTCACGTGAGGGGCCAGGTCCGGGTACTTCTCCCAGCGCATCACGGAGTCGAAGACCGTGGAGACCTGCTCCGCGGGGACCACTGCTTCCAGTTCTACGTGCCGCACGATCAGTTACCGCCTTCCGGCATGGTGGCCGCGCCGCGCACGAGGTCGCGGGTGGCCAGGTCGAAGGAGTTGAGGAGGAACTCCACATCGGTGTCGCTGAGGATGGCGGGCGGCGTGAACCGCACCACCGAGCTGCCATTCATGGAGTGGTTGGCGACCACGCCGTGGTTGAAGAGCTCGATCAGCAGCTCGCCGGCGAGACCCGCCTCGACGAGCTCCACGCCGATGAGCAGGCCCTGGCCGCGCACGTCGACGACGAGTTCGGGGATGTTGCGGTACGCGATCTCGGCGATCCGCGGCAGCAGCGCGGCGCCCAGGTCGGTGGCCCGGGTGACCAGGCGCTCCTCCTTCATGGCCCGCACGGCGCCGCGCACCGCGGCCATCAGGAGGGGCTGCCCGGAGAAGGTCGAGGTGTGGACGTAGGGGTCCTTGTCGAAGGGCCGGAACGCCTTGCGGGTGGCGATCGCCGCGGAGACCGGCAGCACACCGCCGCCGAGCGCCTTGCCGGCGAGCAGCACGTCGGGCTGTACGCCCTCGATGTCGGCGCCCCACCACTCGCCGAGGCGGCCGAAGCCGGACTGCACCTCGTCGAGGATCAGGAACCCGTCGTGCTCGCGGACCAGTTCCTCGACCCGCTTCAGATAGCCCTTGGGCGGGATGATGACGCCGCCCTCGCCCTGGACGGGCTCCAGGATGACGCAGACCTCGCCGGGGTGGGCGGCCAGCTCGGCCTCCAGGGCGTCGGTGTCACCGAACGGCAGGTGCTGGAAGTCGGGGATCAGCGGCCGGAACGGCTTCTGGTAGACCTCCTTCGCGGTGGCGGACAGGGCGCCGAGCGTCTTGCCGTGGTAGCCGCCCCGCATGGAGATCGTCCGCTTGAAGCCGCCCGCGCGGGCCAGCTTCAGGCCGGTCTCCACGGCCTCGGCGCCGGACAGCGAGAAGTGCACGCGGTCCAGGCCCTGGGGCATGACGGAGACCAGGGCCTCGGCGGCGCGGGCCACTGTCGGTTCGAGGAGGATGCGGGTGGCGGTGGGGTGCGTGCGGAGCTGGCGCTCCACCTCCTCCATCACGATGGGGTGGCGGGCGCCCATGATGAACACGCCGTAGCCGCCGGTGTTGAGGAAGCGCTCGCCGTCGCTGGTGGTGAGCCAGGCGCCTTCGGAGGCCACCTCCATGTGGCTGCCGAAGAGTTCGGCGAGGGTGGCCCTGCCCTTGCTCAGGTGGGCGCGGTACAGGCCGAGGACCTCCGCCTCGGTGTCGGCCGCGGAGGCCGCGGAGGCCGCGGGCGCGGGGGTTTCCTGCGTTATGGTCACGGATCTCTCACTCCAAAGGAACGGGTGCGGGCGGGGCGGCGGTCAGGCGAGGACCAGCGGTCCGCCGTCGAAGTAGCGCAGGAGCGGCTCGGCGGCGGCGCCCCGGCCGGGCGGGTGGAAGGCGAGCGCCGTGGAGGCGGCCGCCGCGAGGGCGTGGTCGGAGCCGCGGATGAAGTCCAGGCCGCCGAGGAGCTCCAGGGAGCGCGAGGTGATGCGGGGCAGCGCGTTCTGCACGGCGTAGCGGGCGACGAGCACCCGGGCCACCGACGCCTCGTCGCCCGGCTCGGGGCCGATCGCGCGGGCCACGCCCTCGAGCAGCGCCACGGCGGCCTCCAGCTCGACCGCGAGGGCGGCCCGCTCCTGGACGTTGCCGCGCTCCCGCTCCTGGACCTGCTCGACCAGGGCGGCCGCGCTTCCCAGGTAGCCGGCGGTGATGAGCATCTCGAACCAGACGAATCCGGCCGTCTGCAGATCGTCCAGGCGGCGCGGATCGTCGGCCCCGGCGCGTACGACCATGTCCTTCGGTACGAAGACGTCCTCCAGGCGCACCTCGTCGCTCTCGGCGCCGGCCAGCAGTTCGTTGCCCCAGAAGGGGCGGACGGTCAGGCCGGGCGCGTCGGAGGGCACCAGGGCGAGCGCCAGTTCGGGGTCGCCCTCCAGGCCGTGGATGGCGATGCTCGCGGTGAGCAGGCTCATCGAACGGGAGAGGCTGCACGGCTTCTTGGCGCCGGACAGCAGATAGCCGCCCTCGACCGGGCGGGCGGTCACCGCGGGGGTGAGGATGTTCTGCTCGGTGCGGCCCTCGGCCCAGCCGGAGGCCATCACCTGCTGGTCCGGGACGGCCCGGCGCAGCAGATCGGTCTGCGCGTCGGTGAGCCGGCCCTTCTCGACGGCCAGCGAGTAGAGCATGGCGACGGTAAAGTGGTGCATGGACACGGCCGCGACGAGGGAGGGCGACAGGGAGCCGAGGGCCAGCTGGGTGTGGAGGGCGTCCAGCGGCCCCGCGCCGTGCCCGCCGAACCTCTCGGGTATCAGCAGGCCGACCCCGCCGTGGATGCGGAAGAGGTCGATGATCGGGCTGCCGGGCTTCTCCCGTTCGGTGTAGGGGATCTGCTCCAGCTCCTTGAGCAGACCGGGGTGGTAGCGCTCGCAGACGGCCCGAGCGGCATCGAGGGAACGCACGTCAGAACCTCCGAAGGAGAGGGGGCGGAATGGGTCAGTCGTCGAAGGCGCCGAAAACCGCCTGGTAGGGGCTGACGTCGCGCGCGATGCTGACGCCCTGCACGTGGGAGGTCTTGAGCATCGGGTAGTTGGCCTCGCCGAAGGCGCCGCCGGTACGGCCGGTGCCGCCGTGGCTCGGCAGGTACGGCAGGAAGCCGATGTGGGAGTCGTTGACCTTCAGCAGGCCGCCGTTGACGACGCGGCGCACGAAGGTGTCGATGACGTGGTCGGAGCGCGACCACAGGGAGTTGCGCAGCCCGTACTCGTTGGAGTTGACGAACCTGAGGAAGTCCTCCAGGAGCGCGTCGTCGTTGTCGGCCTCCGGCACGATGACGGGGATCAGCGGGAAGAACGTCTCCTCGCGTACGACGTCGTAGGTGCGGGCCCGGTCCAGGCCGTCGACGCGTACGACGGTCGGCTGGAGGAAGACACCGGTCTCCGAAGGGGTGCCGTCGAGTTCCGTGCGGTTGCCGCCGGTGACCAGCTCGGCGCCGTTGTCCAGGGCCTGGCGCAGCAGCCGGAAGAAGCGCTCGCTGCGGCGCACCGGGGAGAGCAGGACGTCCTCCTCCTCGGGGAAGCCCGGCTTGATGGCCTTGACCTGCTCCTTGACCTCGGCGATGAGGGCGTCCGCGACCGCCGGGTGGGCCAGTACGTAGTTGGGCACCATGCAGATCTGGCCGGAGCCGAAGAACGACTCGGTGATGGCCTCGGCCGCCCACTTCACGTCGGCGTCCTTCCACACCACGATGCCGTCGTTGCCGGCCAGTTCGAGGATGGGCTTCTTGCCGTTGGCCACGCAGGCCTGCTCGAAGCGCAGGCCCTCCTGGCTGCCGCCGATGTAGAAGATGTCGTTGATCAGCGGGTCGGTGACCCAGCGGTCCATGGTCTGCTTGGGGTTGCTGCACACCGCGTTCAGGACACCCGGCGGGGCGTCGAACTCCTCCAGGAGCGGCGCGACGATGTCCCGCAGCAGCCACATGGTGGACAGCGCGATGCTGCGCGGCGCCCGGACCACGACGGCGTTGCCGGCCATCAGGGCGAGCACGGAGAGCGCGGCGCTGGGCAGCGGGGCGTTCTGCGGCGGGTTGAAGGCGACCACGCCGTCCGGCTGGCGCTGGAGGATCAGCTTGCGGCCGCCGTACTCCTTCTCGACGCGCATCTGCTTCGTGTACCAGCGCAGGCTGCCGGGGGCGTAGATCTGGAGCAGGCAGCTCAGCTCCCAGCGGGCCAGCTTCACCGGGTGGGATTCGGCGACCAGCATTTCCAGGAACTCGTCCTGGTGCTTGATGAGTTCCTCGCGGAAGCGGGTGCCGAGGCGCATCCGCCGCTCCTGCGGGACGGCCGCCCAGTCCGGCGCCGCGGCGGCGGCGGCCTGCGTGGCCAGGTCGATGGCGGAGTCGTCGGCGATCGCGCACCGTCCCACCACATAGGGGTGGTTGGCCGCGTCGGATTCGGGGTCCTGCTCCAGTGTGCGCTTGAGGCTCACACTGGTGAAGACGTCTTCCAGCAGGGAACGCCCGCTGACGGTGTAGACCCACCCGTCACCCGCGACGTCCTTGCCCGCGATATAGAGGTCGTAGCTCTTGAGTCCGGAGCGTGCCGGAGCACTTTCCTCCTGTATGGCGCCGCGCAGCATTATCAGCCTTTCGGGGTGGGGGTTCTCCGAGTGGATTCCGATCTGGCGATCTGGTGAGCTCTTGTTTCGAAGCATCTCGATCGTGGCAGTCCGATCTGACCCGGCGCTGACGCCGTACTGATCGCCGGTTCCGAACTGATTGAGCCAACCCCCGAAGCGATGCGCGAAAGGGGGACTGAGTGGCGGGCCCAAGTGGTACGCGCGCGACGTCAGTGGGGCGTCAGCCGCCGTTGCTTACATGGCTCCATGTCTCCCGTACACATGACACTTCAGCAATTCAGGGAACTGCCCCGGCCAGAACTCGCCGAAGAAATGGAGCAGCTCCTCGTGGCCAAGTTCCGGGCGAGTCTGCTCATGGACGAGACC
The DNA here is from genome assembly GCF_053589195.1 of Streptomyces sp. NPDC003379. Lineage (NCBI taxonomy): Bacteria > Bacillati > Actinomycetota > Actinomycetes > Kitasatosporales > Streptomycetaceae > Streptomyces > Streptomyces sp. NPDC003379. The sequence continues at coordinate 11,247 of NZ_JBSFRK010000028.1, forward strand.
GAGGACCTGCCGCTCGACATCAGCTACTTCGACCTCGGTCTCACCTCGCTGAAGCTCACCGAGATGAGGCAGACCCTGGAGGGAATCCTCGACCTCTCCATCAACGCGAACGTGCTCTTCAACGAGCCCACGGTCGGCCGGCTCCTCGACTATCTCGTCGACGCGGTCAGTGATTCCTCGCACGCGACAGCCGGCGCGACACCCGGCACCAACTGATCCACCAGGTCCCGGAGAGAAGGAGACTCGGAATGCCGCACGAGGAATCAGAGAACAATCAGGTGTCCGGCCGGGCGCCCGAACCGATCGCGATCGTCGGCGTCGGCCTGCGATTCCCCGGCGGCAGCAATTCGCTCGACGAATTCGACGCCTTCCTGCGTGAGGGACGCTCCGGCATCGGCCCCATTCCGGGTGACCGTTGGGACGTCGAAGCGTTCACCCCGCAGAGCCCGGACGACAAGGGAAAGATTCACACGACGTCCGGTGGATTCCTCGACCGCATCGACCGTTTCGACGCGGCCTTCTTCAACATCTCCCCGAAGGAAGCCCAGTACATGGACCCCCAGCAGCGCATGCTGCTGGAGACCGCCTGGCAGGCCCTGGAGCACGCCAACATCGACCCGGCGCCGCTGCGCCGCGGCAACGGCGGCGTCTACATCGGCGCCAGCTCCATCGACTACGCCCTCGAACTGGACTCCCTGCCGTACGAGGACCTCGACGGGCTGCTCGCCTCCGGGATCACCATGTTCCCGCTGTCGGGGCGGCTCTCGTACTTCCTCGGCTGGCGCGGCCCGAGCATGAGCATCGACACCGCCTGCTCGTCGTCCCTGGCCGCCCTGCACGTCGCCGTCCAGGGGCTGCGCGCCGGCGAGACCGACATCGCGCTGTGCGGCGGCGTCAACGCCCTGCACCACCCGCGCATCCCGGTGATGTTCTCCAACGCGCAGATGCTGTCCCCCGACGGCCAGTGCAAGACCTTCGACGAGTCCGCCGACGGGTACGCCCGCGCGGAGGGCTGCGGCATCGTCGTACTCAAGAGGCTCTCGGACGCCACCCGCGACGGCGACACGGTTCTCGCCCTGGTCAGGGGCACCGCCGTCGGCCAGGACGGCGACAGTGCCGGCCTGACGGTGCCCAACGGACCGGCGCAGGAGAAGGTGATCCGCTCCGCGCTCGCCGCCGCCGCGCTCGCGCCCGAGGACATCCAGTACGTGGAGGCGCACGGCACCGGCACCCCGCTGGGCGACCCCATCGAGTTCGGCGCCATCGGCGACACCTTCGCCGACTCGCACACCAAGAGCGACCCGCTGCTCGTCGGCTCCGTGAAGACCAACCTCGGCCACATGGAGCCCGCGTCCGGCATCGTCGGCGTCATCAAGGCCGTCCTCCAGATCAGGTCCGCCACGATCTACCCGCACCTCAACCTGGACACCCCCTCGGGCCGCATCCCCTGGGACCTGTACCCGGTGCGGGTGCCCACCGCGTGCGAGCCGTGGAAGGCGCCGGTCCGGCGCGCGGTCGTCAACAGCTTCGGGTTCGCGGGCACGATCGGCGCGGTCGTCCTGGAGCAGCCTCCGACGGCGGTGGCACGGGACAGCGCGCCGGGTGAGGCGCCCGCGACGCCCATGTTCACGCTCTCCGCCAAGACCGCCGCCGCCCTGCGCGAACAGGTGGAGAGCTACCGTCAGTTGCTGGCCGGGGCCCCGGACCTGCCGGTCGACGAGCTCTGCTACACCGGCAACGTCTCGCGCACCCACCACCCGTACCGCGTCGCGGGCCCCGTCACCGACCGCGCCGCGCTCACCAAGCTCCTGGACAAGGCCGCCGACCACGACCACCAGGGCCCGGCCGGTGTCCGCAAGGTCGCGTTCATGTTCAGCGGCCAGGGCTCGCAGTACGCGGGCATGGGCGCCCACCTGTACGAGCGCTTCCCGGTCTTCCGCCGCCACGTCGACGCCTGCGACGGGCTGTTCTCGGCCCACCTCGGGCGCTCCATACGCGATCTGGTCATCGGCACCGCCGACGACCCCGAGGCGATCGACCGCACCGAGTACACCCAGCCCGCCCTGTTCACCCTGGAGTACGCGCTCGCCCAGCTCTGGATGGACTGGGGCGTGCGCCCGAACGTGCTCATCGGACACAGCATCGGCGAGGCCGCCGCCGCCGCGGTCGCGGGCCTGTTCAGCCTCCCGGACGCCGTGACGCTCGTCGCCGCCCGCGCCCGGCTCATGCAGGCCGTGCGCTCCGAGGGCGGCATGGCCGCCGTCGCCGCCCCCGCCGAGGACGTCCTGCCGCTCCTCGAACCCCACGCCGACCTGGCGCTCGCCGCCGCCAACGCGCCCGACCAGTGCGTGATCTCGGGCGGCGCGCAGGCGCTCGCGCAGGTCACCGAGCAGCTGCTCGCCCAGGGGCTGCGCGTCGACCAGCTGGCCGTGTCGCACGCCTTCCACTCGCCGCTCATGGCCGAGGTGTACGACGACTTCCGCGCCGCCCTGTCCGGCATCACCTTCCACGAGCCGGCCATCAGCCTCATCTCCAACGTCACCGGCAAGCTCGCCCGGTTCGCCGAGATCGGCACCCCCGACTACTGGGTGCGGCACATCGGCGAGCCGGTGCAGTTCCTGGCGGGCATCCGCGCCGTGGCCCGGCGCGGGCGCCACGCCCTCGTCGAGATCGGCCCCTCCACCGCGCTGACCGCCCTCGCCCAGCGCTCGCTGCCCGTCGCCGACCACCTGTGGCTGGCCAGCCTGCGGCGGCGCGACCGCGGCGGCGACACCACGCTGCGGGCGCTCGCGGAGTACTACACGGCGGGCCTGCCGGTCTCCTGGGCCGGCTACCACGAGGGCCGCGCCGTCCCGGCCAAGACGGCACTGCCCACCTACGCATTCCAGCGCAAGCGCTACTGGCTGCCCTCCGTCACCCCGCGCAGGGGCGGCGCGCAGGGCGGGACGGCGCACCACCCGCTGCTCGGCACCGAGGTGCAAGTGGAGGGTCACGTACGTGAGTTCGCGGCCGAGTTCACCGTCGAGGAGCTGGGCGCGCTCGCCGACTTCGCCGACGGCGACCGTACGACGCTGCCCGCCGGCGCCTACGTCGACCTGCTGCTCGCGCTCCAGGACGCCGTCCACGGCCACACCCGCGCCGCCGTCCAGGAGCTGCGGCTGCTCGAACCCCTCACCCTGACGGCCGAGACCCCGCTCACCCTGACCACCCGGCTGCGGCCGCGCGCGGACGGCGGCGCCGAGGTGACCGTCCTGACCGTCGCCGAGAAGGAGGGTGACGAGAAGGACGGTGACGAGAAGCGCGGCGAGCGGGTGCACGCGACCGCCGTGCTCGCCGCCGGGCAGGACCAGGACGAGCCGCGGCTCACCGGGCTCGCCATGGAACCCGCCACCCTGGAGAGCGACGCCGAGGACCTCTACACCGACCTCGCCGCGGTGGGCCGCCCGCACGGACCGCGCGCCCGCGCCCTGCTGAGCGCCGGCCGCCACCAGGACGGCGTGTTCACCGGCGAGTTGAGCTGCCGGGGCACCACCGCCGTCGAGCAGGTGCCCGCCGAGCTGATCGAGGCCGCGCTGGAGGCGGCCGTCGCCCTCGACCCCGAGGGCCCGGTGTTCCTCCCCCGGGAGATCACGTCCGTACGTCACTTCAAGAAGCCCCGCGGCGAGCGGCTGAGCGTCGTCGCCCGCGTCGGCACGGAACAGGACCGGCGCCTCGCCGACATCCTGGTCCTGGAGAACGGCACGCCCGTCCTCGAACTCGGCGGCGTCACCCTCACCCGCCCCGAAGACCCGTCCGGACAGCGGCAGTTCCTGCACCGCCCGGAGTGGGTGCGCCGCGCCCTGCCCGCCGTCGCGTCGGGCACGGGGCCCCGGCACGTGCTGCTCCTCGGCCGTCCCGAAGGCGCCGGTATCACCGAGGGCGCCGCTGCCTCCGCCGACGGCGGTCTGCGCGTCACGCCCGTCACGGACCCCACCGCGCTCAAGGCCGCCCTGGAGGACACCTCCGTCACCGACGTCTGCTGGAACTGGCAGCCGCTGCCCGGCACCATGTCCGCCGAGCTGCTGCGCACCGAGTGCGAGCACAACTACCGCGAGCTGCTCGGCCTGCTGACCGTCCTCGACGCCGCAGCCCAGCAGCGGCCGCCCCGCCTCTGGCTGGTCACCGAGGGCGCCCAGCGGCTGCCCGGCGACCGGCCCGGCAGCGGCGCCCACCTCGGCTCCGCCACCCTGTGGGGCTTCGGCAGGGTGCTGCTCACCGAGTCGCCCCAGTACCGCGCGACGCTGGTCGACGTCGAGCCCGGCGGCGACCTGTCGGCGCTGCTCGACGAGTTCCGCGCCGAGGCGCCCGGCGAGTACCAGGTCGCCCTCCGCGCGGGCCGGCGCCACGTCCGCAGGCTGCTGCCCGGCGACTCCACCCGCACCTGGCCCGGCGGCTTCGCCCTGCGCACCCCGGACTCCGGCGACCTCTCCGACCTCTCCCTCGCACCCGTCGAGGACCGCGCCCCCGCGGCCGGCGAGGTCCAGGTGCGGGTCGTCTCGGTCGCCGTCACCGCCGCGGACGCCCAGGCGGCCCTGGACGGCGAACAGTCCGGCGGCGCCGGTCCCGTGCTCGGTTCGCTGGCCGCGGGAACGGTCATCGCGGCCGGTGCCGAGGCCGCGTTCACCGCGGGCGACGAGGTCTGCGTACGCCATGACGGCGCCCTGCGCGCCACCCTCACCGTCCCCGCCGCCGAGGTGACACTCGCCCCCGGCGCGGCGAGCGGCAAGGGGCGGGCCGGGGCCACGGCCTTCCGGCTCGAAGAGATCGGCGAGGCGCTGCGCACCGCGGCCTCCGGTTCCCGCGCCGAGGTCTGGGTGGACGTGCCCGGCGGCCCGGACACCGAGCCCGCGCCTGCCCGCGTCCGCCCGGACCGCACCTACCTCGTCACCGGCGGTCTCGGCGGCCTCGGCCTGGTCACCGCCCGCAAGCTGGTCTCGCTCGGCGCCCGCCACCTGACCCTGGTCAGCCGCGGCGGACGGGCCGCCGAAGAGGCCGCGCCGGTGCTCGCCGAACTGTCCGAGCGGGCGGAGGTCACCGTCGTACGGGCCGATGTGAGCAGCGCCGACGACGTGCGGCGCCTGGCCGAGGAGCTGGCGGCGGGACCCCGCCCTGTCGGCGGTGTCGTCCACGCGGCCGGCTCCTTCGACAAGAAGCTGATCGCCGAGCTGACCTGGGAGTCCATCGACGCCCAGCTGGCCCCGAAGGCGTACGGCGGCTGGCTGCTGCACGAGGCCGCGGAGGAGTTCTTCCCCGACCTCGACTTCTTCGTGACGTACTCCTCGATCGCCGCCGTCCTCGGCGGCGCCACGCAGGGCCACTACGCCGCCGCGAGCGCGGGCCTCGACAGCCTCGCCGAGTGGCGTGGTGTCCAGGGCCTGCCCGGCCTCTCCGTCAACTGGGGCGCCTGGGCCAGGGTCGGCATGTCCGCCCGGCTCGACGAGCAGCTGGCCCAGGAGATCGACCGCAGCGGCGTCCGCTTCTTCTCGCCCACCAGGGCGCTGGACACCCTGGCGCGGCTCTGGCAGCGGCCCGGCAGCCGCCGGGTGGTGGGCGAGTTCGACTGGGCGCGCTATGTGGTGGGCGGCGCCGTGGACGACGCGTTCTACGACCGGCTCGCCCGCCACGACCAGGGCGGCGCGGACGGCACAGGGCTCGACCTCGCCGCGCTGGCCGCCCTGCCGAAGCCGGACCGTACGGCCCTGATCGGCGCGGCCGTGCGCGAGAAGGTCGCCGCCGCCCTGCACATGGACGCCGAGGACGACCTCGACCCGAACGCCGAGTTCGTCTCGCTCGGCCTGGACTCGCTGATGGCCCAGACCGTCAAGGGCGGCCTGGAGACGCTGTTCCGGCTGCCGCTGCCCGCCTCGCTGACCTTCGACCACCCGACGGTGCGCAGGCTCACCGAGTTCCTCGACGGACGTCTGGCCCCGGCCACGCAGCAGCACCCCTGACATCTACTCACCCTCACGACACCCACCGACGATGTCCCATGCAGCGGGGAGAACACAGTGAGCGAGCACACCACCGGAGACTGGACGCTGAACCGCACGTCCAGAGCCCACGCCGGGGGCCGGGCGGAGCACGCGGCGATCATCTGCGAGGGCCGCACCACCACGTACGGGAAGCTGCACCGGGACAGCAACCGCGCGGCCCACGCCCTGCGCGACGCGGGGCTCGGGCACGGTGACCGCGTCGCCTACCTGGGCCGCGAGTCGGAGAACTACTACCTCACGATCCTCGCCTGCGCGAAGGCCGGCGCCGTCCTGGTCCCGGTCAACTGGCGCCTCACGCAGGGCGAGGTGGACCACATCCTGCGCGACTCGGGCGCCGTGCTCCTCTTCGTGGACGACGAGTTCTGGGACACCGCGGAACGCGTCAGGCCGCAGCTCCCCGGACTGCGTACGGTCGTCCGCGTCGACGGCACCGACAGCGAGGGCGAACCGGCGCGCGGCACCGGCCTGCCCGCCTGGTACGCCAGCCACCCCGACACCGACCTGGAGCCGGGCACAGGCCCCGACGACGCGGTGGTGCAGATCTACACCAGCGGCACCACCGGGCTCCCCAAGGGCGCGGTCCTCGCCCACCGCAGCTTCTTCACGCTGCCCGCCGCGATGCGCGAGCACGGCGCCGACTGGCTCGACTGGCTGCCGGACGACATCAGCCTCATCTCGCTGCCGGGCTTCGGCATCGCGGGCATCGGCTGGTTCATGCACACCTTCAACGCCGGTGCGACGAGCGTGGTCATGCCGCAGTTCATCCCGCAGGAGGCGGTGCGGCTGACGCGGGAGCACGGGGTCACCATCACCTTCGCGGCGCCCGCCATGCTCCAGATGATGATGGCCGAACGCGGCGCGGGACCGGCCGCGTTCACCTCACTGCGCAAGATCGCCTACGGCGCGGCGCCGATGTCCGAGACGCTGCTCGAACGCTGCCTGGAAGTCTTCGGCTGCGAGTTCGCGCAGATCTACGCCAGTACGGAGACCGGCAGCGTCGCGGTCTGCCTGCCACCCGAGGCGCACCGCCCCGGCACCGGGCTCCTGAAGTCGGTCGGCAGGCCCTGCCCCGGCAACGAGGTGAAGGTCATCGGCCCGGACGGCGAGACGCTGCCGCCCGGCGAGACCGGCCAGATCTGCATCCGCACCCCCTCCAGGATGCTCGGCTACTGGAACCTCCCCGAGGCCACCGAGCGCACGGTCGTGGGGGAGTGGCTGCACATGGGCGACGCCGGCTACCTCGACGAGGACGGCTATGTGTATCTGCGCGACCGCATGAACGACACGATCATCGTGGCCGGACAGAACATCTACCCCGCCGAGGTCGAGAAGGCGCTCGCCGCCCACCCGGCCGTCGCCGACGCCGCCGTCGTCGGACTGCCCGACCCGCACTGGGGGGAGGCGGTGCACGCCGTCGTCGTCCTGCGGCCCGGGGCCACCGTCAAACCCCGCGAGCTGCTCGTCGCGCTCCGCGGCCACCTCGCCGACTACAAGATCCCGAGCGTCTTCCACTTCGCCGACGACCTGCCGCGCAACCCCTCGGGGAAGATCCTGCGCCGCGCCGTACGGGACCGGCTGACCGCCGAGGCACCCCCGTCGGCCGAGCGCCTCACCCTCCCCGTGCAGCGCCGCACTTCGGCGCGGGCGGCCTCGCTGCCGCCCCAGCGACAGCACGCCTGACGCACCCCCGACGGCCTCCGCCGCACCCACCCCGCACCTCAGCCAGACGAAACGGAGTACCCCATGCAGTCCTTCGCCGGGCCCCTGCGTATCGGCATCCTGTTACCCACCCGGGAGCAGGCCATCAACGGCGCCTACGCGGCCGCCCCGCTCCTCGACTTCGCCCGGCGGGCCGAGGCGCTCGGCTTTGACTCGCTGTGGGCGGGCGACTCGCTGACCGCCAGGCCGCGCCTGGACCCGCTGGTGGTGCTCTCCGCGGCCGCCGCCGCCACCGAGCGCATCACCGTCGGCACGGCGGCGTTCACCCCCGCCCTGCGCCACCCGCTGATCGGCGCCAACATGATCGCGAGCCTGGACCACGTGGCCGCCGACCGGTTGGTCCTCGGGCTCGGCTCCGGATTCCCGATGCCCGAGACCGAGGAGGAGTTCGCCTCCGTGGGGGCGTCGTTCGCCGGCCGGGTGGGGCGGCTCGATGAGATCGCCGCGCTGTGGCGCACCGCCTGGAACTCCGGCGAAGAGGGGCGACCGTCCGACTTCGAGGGGAAGTTCTGGCAGGCCGAACGGCTTCAGAGGCTGCCGAAGCCGGCCTCGCCCGGCGGCCCGCCGCTCTGGCTGGCCGGCAGCGACACCCCGAAGGTGCTCGCCAGGGTCGCCGAGAAGTACGACGGCTGGCTGCCGTTCCTGCCCGACGCCGAGGCGTACGGCAGGGCCCGCGCCCGTATCGCCGAACTCGCCGAGGCGGCGGGCCGCGCCCCGGACGCGGTCACGCCCGCGCTGTACGCGACGGTCACCGTCAACCGCGACAGCGCGGCCGCCAAGGCCGAGCTGGAGCACTACATCGAGCACTACTACGGGCGCTCCCTGGAGCAGATGTCGTCCATCCAGGCCTACGGCTGGGGGAGCGCCGAGAGCTGCGCCGAGTGGCTGGGCGCCTATGTGCGCGCCGGCGCCCGTCACCTCGTCATCCGCGTCGGATCGCTCGACCCGGAGCCGCAGCTGAAGGAGATCGCCGAGGTGCTGCTGCCCGCGGTACGCGCCATCGGGCAGCAGACAACCGTTGGGAGTACACAGTCGTGACCAGTGCCACCGCCACCGCCGCCCTGGGCCAGGAGATGTCCGCCGCGGGCGAGTGGTTCCACCCGGCGCAGCCGTCCGAGGACGCCTCCGTACGGCTGTTCATGCTCCCGCACGCGGGCAGCGGCGCCATCATCTACCGCGACTGGGAGCGGCTGCTTCCCGGCGACATCGCCCCGCAGGCGGTGACCCTGCCGGGCCGCCACAACCGCCGCGAGGAGATGAGTTACGAGGACTGGGACCCGCTGCTCGACGCGCTCCACGAGGCCGTCGTCGACGACCTGGACGAGCGGCCGTTCGCGCTCTTCGGGCACTGCCTCGGCGCGCAGCTGGCGTTCCGCCTCACCATCCGCATGGAGGCGGAGAGCGGCCCCTCACCCGTCCTCGTCGGCATGTCAGGCTGGTCGCCCGAGGGCTTCTTCCAGCCCACGGAGGAGCAGAGCCGGATGCCGGACGCCGAAATGGTCGAGTGGATCAAGAAGCTGGGTTCGTTCCCCGCCGAGGTCTACGACAACCCGGAGATGCTCGCCCTCGTCGTCCCCGCGCTCCGCGCCGACCTGCGCGTCGCCGCGCAGTACGTCGACGACGGCGCGGGCACCGCCTGCCCCCTGGTCTCCTACGGCGGCAAGTCCGACCCGCTCATGGAGAGCCCGGACGCCATGTCGCACTGGGCCGGGCGCAGCCCTCAGTACCTGGGCCACAGCGAGTACCCGGGCGGCCACTTCTACATCGACAGCCACGCGGAGGCCGTCACCATGCACTTCGCCCAGCGGCTGCGGCGGCTTGTGGGCCGGTCATGACCACAGAAGCGGACGTCACGGCGCTGCCGGACACGACCACGGAGCTGTCGGGCACGACCACGGCACCGCCGGGCACGACCACGGCGCCACCCGATGAGGCCACGGCGGCCAAGCCCTCCTACGGGGCGCTCCTGGTCGTCCTGGCCGGTCTCTTCATCACCAACCTCGACTTCTTCATCGTCAATGTGGCGATCCCGTCGCTGCAGAAGAACATGCATGCCACCTCGGCGGACATCCAGCTCATCGCCGTCACCTTCACCATCGGCCTGTCCGCCCTGCTGATCACCGGCGGTCGGCTCGGCGACATCTACGGACGGCGCCGCGTCTACTCGATCGGCGTGCTGCTCTTCACGCTCGCCTCGCTGGCCTGCGGAATCGCCCAGAACATGGGCGAGCTGATCATCGCCCGCGGTGTCCAGGGCGCGGCCGCCGCACTGGTCATCCCGCAGGTGCTCGGCATCCTGACGACCACGTACTCGGGCAAGCACCGGGCCGTCGCGTTCAACGCGTACGGCGTGGCGCTCGGCGCGGCCGCCGTCTTCGGGCAGCTGATCGGCGGGCTGCTGATCAAGGCCGATGTGTTCGGCATGGACTGGCGCACCATCTTCCTCATCAACGTGCCGATCGGCCTGATCGTCCTCGCGCTCACCCCGAAGCTGGTCCCGGAGTCGAAGTCGGAGGGCCGCACCGGGCTCGACCTGGCCGGCGTCCTGCTGGTCACCGCCGGGCTCACCGCCGTCGTACTGCCGCTGGTCATCGGCCGCGAGGAGGGCTGGCCCGTCTGGACGTGGCTGTGCATGGCGGCCGCCGTGCCGCTGCTCGCCGCCTTCTGGTTCAGCCAGCGGCGGCTCGCGGCGGGCGCCAAGTCGCCGCTGGTCAACCCGTCCCTGTTCCGTGACCGCGCGTTCGGCGTCGGGTCCGTCACCATCCTCGTCTACTTCTCGGTGATGGCCTCGTTCTTCCTGGTCCTCGCGCTCTACCTCCAGCAGGGGCACGGGACTTCGGCCCTGAAGTCGGGGCTGCTCTTCGTACCGCTGGGTCTCGGGTTCTTCGTCGCCTCCGCCATGGCGCCCAAGTTCGCCGCCAAGCTGGGACGGCAGGCGCTCGCGCTGGGCGCCCTGGTGGTGGCCGCGGGCGACATCGCCTTCGCGCAGACCGCCTCCCAGCTCGGCACCACGGGCTCGGTCGGCTGGTGCATCCCCGCGATGGTGGTCTGCGGCTTCGGCATGGGCATGGTGGTCGCCCCGCTCACCTCGCTGGTCCTGGAGGGGGTGGCGCCCGAGCACGCGGCGGCGGCCTCCGGGGTGTTCTCCACCGGGCAGGAGATGGGCAACGCCCTGGGCATCGCGGTCATCGGCGTGGTCTTCTTCGACCAGGTCGGCGAGCATCCGTCCGCGCAGGGCTACACCGACGGGTTCGGGTTCAGCCTGTACGTCCAGGCCGGCATCTGCGTACTGGTCGCGGTCCTGGTGCAGTTCCTGCCGCGCAAGGCCGACAAGGTCTGAACAGGGGCCCGACACCGGGCAGTCCACACGGCGGGTGCCCCGGAGCTTTTCGCTCCGGGGCACCCGCCGTTCGCGTGTCGTGAGGGCGTGAGGGCGCGTATTACGGAGACGTTTCCCGGTCCCGCCACGGCAGGGTCGAGATCCGGCCATGAGGATCAGCAGGGCGTCAGAGGAGCATCAGGGCTTTCGGCCAGCATGACGGAAAGGAATCAGCCACAACTCAGGGGGAAATGTCATGACGGTCACTCCTGTCATGCCCGGGATCCAGGAGCGGCTCGCCGCCTGGCCCATGCCGCGCACCTGCCCATACGCGCCACCGGACGCCTACGCCGAACTCCGTGGGGGCGCACCCGTCAAGGTCCGTATCAGGACAGGCGAGGCTTGGCTTGTCACGCGCTACGCGGACGTCCGCGCGGTCCTGACCGACCCGCGTTTCAGCTCGGACGACACCCGGCCCGGATTCCCCGTTCGTATACAACTGCCGCCCGCGCCCCGGGTCATGTCCTTCACGCGCATGGACGGCCCGGAGCACGGACGGCTGCGCCGCATGGCGATGACCGAGTTCACCGCCCGCCGCACCCGCGCGCTGCGGCCCTCGGTGGAGCTCCTGGTGGACCGCCTCGTCGACGAGCTGGAGCGGGGGCCCCGCCCGGCCGACCTGGTGGCGCGCTTCTCCGTCCGGCTGCCCTCCCTGGTGATCGCCCGCATGCTGGGCGTCCCGGAGGCGGACGAGTGCGACTTCACCGAACTGAGCCAGGCCGTCCTCTCGCAGGACGCCACGCCCGAGGAGATCTACGCGGCCTTCGTCGAGATGACGCGGTACCTGGACGAGCTGATCGAGCGCAAGCGCCGCGACCCCCAGGAGGACCTGCTCAGCCGCCTCGTCACGCAGTACGTGGCGACGGACGAGCTCTCCCACGACGACCTGGTGGCGATGGCCCGGCTCTTCCTGGTGGCCGGCCACGAGACCACCGCCCACCAGATCGGCCTCAGCGTGCTCAGCCTGCTGCGCGAGCCGGAGCAGCTGGCGCGGCTGCGCCGCGACCCGGACCTGTTCGCCCCGGCCGTAGAGGAGCTGCTGCGCTACTGGTCCATCACCCAGGACAACCAGGTCCGCGTCGCCGTCGACGACGCGGAGATCGGCGGCGCCCGCGTCGCGAAGGGCGACGGCGTGATCCTGGCCTACCCGAGCGCCAACCACGACGAGACGGTCTTCCCCGACGGCGACCGCCTCGACCTGGAGCGCGACGCGAGCCGGCACATCGCCTTCGGCCACGGCCCGCACCTGTGTCCGGGCGCCTCGCTGGCCCGCATGGAGCTGGAGGTCGCCCTGCGCGCCCTGGTGGGCCGCTTCCCCGGCCTGCGTGTGGCGGACGTCCCCGGGGCGGTCTCGTTCCGCGAGAACACGATCAACTACGGGCTGAACTCCCTGCTCGTGACCTGGTGAGTCGCCTGGTGAGCCACCTGGAAGCCGCCTGGTGGGGCACCTCGCAGGGCGCCTGGTGAGGCCGTCAGCGGTGCGTCAGATCCGTATCAGCACCCGGTGAAAGAGTCCTTCGCAGGTGCTACCAGATCAAGGAGTACGCCCGACATGGCCGACAGCAGCGACGCCGCGGGCCCCACCAGGGCCCTGGTCATAGCCAATCCCGCATCCGGCAGTCACAGCCCCGAACTGGTGCGCGCGGTCCACGAGTTGTGCTCCGCCCACCTGTCCCACACCGAGCTCCACCTCACCACCGCCCAGGGGGACGCGACCGTCTTCGTACGCGGCGCCCTGGAGCGGCCCGAGGGGGCGCCGGACCTCGTCGTGGCCATCGGAGGCGACGGCACCGTCCGCGAGGTGGTGCAGGGCATGGGCGGGACCGCCGGACGGGCCGCGCTCATGGTGGTGCCAGGCGGCACGGGGAACTCGGGGTACAAGATGCTCTGGGGCGAGCGTCCCTGGACCGAGTCCCTCAAGGCGGTGCTCGCCGACTCCGGGGCCGGCGGCAGCGCCCGGCTGCGCCGTCTGGACCTGGCGCGGCTCGCCGAGACCCGCAACTTCGTCTACCTGGGCGCGTGCAGCGGTGTGATCGCCGACGCGCTGATCACCGCGAAGGACATCCCGCTGAGCGGACGCGAGCTGTACGTCCGCGCGTTCACCGAGACCGCCGAGCGCTACGTCCCGTACCCGGGCCGGGTCGTCGTCGACGGGCGGGTGGTGCACGAGGGCCCGACCGTCCTCGCCAACGTGGGGGGCGGCCGCCACCGGGGCGGCCGGTACCTGGTCCTGCCCGACTCGCTGCTCGACGACGGACTGCTGGACGTCTGCGTCATCGGCGACGGCGTCGCCGCCGCCGAGGTGCCCGGACTGACCCTCGACGCGGCGCACATGGGCCATCCGGCGACCGTGTACGCCCGCGGCCGCACGATCACCGTCGAGCGCACCGACGGCGGGCGGCTGCCCCTGGAGCACGACGGTGAGTACCAGCACACCATCGGCTCCTCGGCCACCTTCGAGGTGCTCCCCGGAGCGCTCCCCGCCTGGGCGCCGACGGACCCCGTCTGAGCGCCCGCCCCTGACCGATTCGACCGTACGACCTGTGCCACCCGCACGACCCTCTCGACCAAGGAGACCTCATGAGCGACCTCAGCAACACCGTCACCCGCTACCTCGCCATCTGGAACGAGGCCGACGCCGACAAGCGCGCCGCGGCGATCACCGAGCTGTTCACCGCGGACGCCCCGTACATCGACCCGCTCGCCGCGGTCGAGGGCCACGAGGGCATCGGCGCGGTCATCGCGGGCGCCCGCGACCAGTTCAAGGGCCTCAGCTTCGAACTGATCGGCACGGTGGACACCCACCACAACATCGCCCGCTTCCAGTGGGGCCTGGTGACCGAGCCCGGCGGCGAGCCGATCGCCATCGGCTTCGACGTCGCGGTCACCGCCGACGACGGCCGGATCAAGGGCGTCTACGGCTTCCTCGACAAGGTCCCCGGGGCCTGATCTCCCCGTGGCGGCGGTACGTCATCGGCGTACCGCCGCCACGGCACTCATCGCCCGGCAGCGAAACCGTCCGGGCCCGCACAGGAAAGGCAGGGTGCGTCACATGGCGGCAGTCCTCGCCGAACGGGTGGCCCGGACGCTGTGCGAGCAGTGGGAGCCACCCCGCCAGGCTGCGCCCCGCGCCGCCACGGACACACCGCTGCGCGAACTCTCCCGGTGGGCGGCGCGGCTGCGCCCCCAGGACATCCCCTGCCGGGTCCTGAAGCTCGCCGCGAGCCAGGTCCTCTCGCAGATCGCATCCATCAGGGCGGGCCTCGCCCACCCGCTGGGCCGCAAGCTCGTCGCCGCCTTCGGCCACCCCATGCAGCGCGACCCGAGCGCCGCGGCGGGCGTCTTCGCCGCCCTCGGCTCCTGGCTCAACCTCGACGACACCGCGTACGCCGGTCACCTCTCCAACTCGACCGTCGCGGTGCCCCTCGCCTTCGCGTACGCCCGCAAGCTCGACGGGCTCTCCCTGCTGACCGCCGTCGTGGCGGCCAACGAGTGCGCGGCACGCATCACCGCGTCGGCGACCCTCGGCCCGCTGCGCGGACAGAGCGCCGTGCACACCCACCTCGCGGGCGCGGTGGCCGGGCGGCTGCACTGCGACCGCGCTCCGGCCGCGGAGTGGGAGAACGCCCTCGGCCTGGCCTTCGCCATGCCCAACTGGCCGCTGATGCGCGCCTTCCTGGCCAGCGACGCCCGGCTGTTCAACACCTTCACACCCGTACGCACCGCCATGGACGCCTGTGACGCGGCCGCCGCCGGGCTGCGCGGCGCCCCCGACATCATCGAGCACGAGGACGGCTTCCTGGCCCGCTTCGCGACCGTGCCGCTGCCCCAGGCGGTGGCCAAGGGCCTCGGCAGCCGCTGGCACACCGACACCCTGTCCTTCAAGATGCACCCGGGCGGCCCCGGCATCGACGCCGCGGTGGACTGCGCCACGGAGATCCACCGGGAGCTGGGCCCCATACGCCCGCAGGACGTGGCGGAGATCGTCGTGGAGGCGTCGCTCTACACGCTCTTCGCGGGCGAGCGCGCGGCCCAGTACGTGAACGGCCCCGGGTCACCGCTCGGCGCCCTCGTCCTCGACGTGCCCTACCCGGTCGCCACCACGCTGCTGACCGGGGAGTTCTCGGTGGACGACTTCTCCTCGCCGCGCCTCGACGACCCCGACCGCTGGGCGCTGGCCCGCCGCGTGCGCCTGGAGCACGACACGGGCATGACCCGCGAACTCTTCCTCTCGGACGCGCCGTTCGGTGAGGCCGTGCGTGAGGCGGGCCCGCTGGCCGCGCCCTGGCTGCGCGGCTTCGGCGGCGACGAACTGGTGGACCTGGTCGGCAGCGTCGGCGCGGCCGGCGAAGACTTCACCCGCTCGACGAAGGCGACCGGCGCCCGGGTCACCGTACGGCTGACCGATGGTCGTACGGTGACGCGCGGCCGGCTCATCCCGGTCGGCGCGGCGGGACCCGACACGCGCTCGCGGCACTCGGAGATGGTGCGCGAGAAGTTCCTCGCCGTCGGCGGTGCGCACCAGGTGGCGGACACCGTGGGCGCGCTGCACCGCATGCGGCCGCGCGGGGTGCGCCGCTGGATCGAGGCGGCCTTCCTCGACTGACCGCCCCGTCGGTCAGGGCACCGCCCGGTACGCGGGCAGGAAGACGTCGACGATCTCCTGCACGCGCTCGATGACGTCCTGGCGGTTCGCCTGCACCCAGGAGATGTGCTGGGCGCCGAAGAGCGCGGCCCGCAGCACGCGGGCCAGCGCGGCCGGGTCGGCGGTCTCCAGCGTCCCCGCCTTCCGGCAGTTCTCCAGAAGCTCGGTGAGCAGGTCGGTGAAGCCGACGTAGGGGATCGGCATGTCGGCCTTGATGTACGGGCGTTCGATCTGGAGCCGGGAGCCGGCCTTGATGAAGTCGTCGTCACGGAAGCCGCGGGCCACCGCCATCAGGACGTTCACCACCGTCTCCGGCGAGGACTGGTCGCCGTCCAGGACGGGGGCGATGATCTCGTTCAGCCGCCGGTAGAACTCGTGCGCCACGGTGGCGGCGATCGCCTCCTTGTTGGCGAAGTGGAAGTACACGGCCCCCTTGGTCAGCTCCGCCTTGTCGGCGACGTCCTTGATGGTCACGGCGGGGAAGCCGGTCTCGGCGAAGACCGAGGCCGCCGCGTCGAGGATCGTCCTGCGGGTGTGGAGCGCCCGCTCCTGCTTGAGGTGCGAGGTGTCATCGGCCGAGGTGCCGGTCTGGAGAGGGGACAGCGGTGCCTTGCGTTCGTTGCTCATGGCTTCCATATCGTGCTCGGTCGATCTGATCGGATCGGGGAGTGCGCGCTGGTCCAGCGGGGGGTGTGGCCTATGAGGTGCGCTTTCGGCTACCAGTGCGCCAACTGGTCTTTTTGTATGGGTAGTTGATGGTGACCGAACATGGTTTCAACCCTTGAAATATACCTTCTCGCAGGTATATTAATTCCCACGCCGCAAGGCTTCACACGTCTGTTCTCTGGCAAGAGTTCGTCCTGATTTGGGGGAAGCGTTGTCTCAGAAGTCGGTCGTGCTCATCGATAGTTCCAGAAACCGGGATGCCGGATCAATGGCTCTCACGCCACCTGGCCTCACGTTTCTCAGACCCGTCCCGCGCGAGCTGGTGCACCGCAGCTCGATCGCGGAGGTCTTCGTCACGGACGGCTGTCGTGTAAGCGACAGCCGTTTCTCGATCGCGGCCCAGTGGCCGCGTGACCATGCGCTCTACCACCCCGACCAGCAGGGCATCAGCGATCCGATGCTGTTCGCGGAGACCATCCGCCAGGCCCTCCTCTACGTGGCCCACGAGTACTGCGAGGTGCCGCTCGGGCACCGGTTCGTCGGACGTGACCTGTCCTTCGACATCACCGATCCGGCCGCGCTGCGTGTCGGCGGCGCCCCCGTCCCCGTGGTCCTCGACGCGGAGTGGACCTGGGAGGAGGGCCGTCCCAGGGGGGCGCGGCTCGACGTACGGATGCTCGTGGACGGCAAGCCCTGCGGCATCGGCACGCTGCGGGTCTACGTCATGGACGACAGGCGCTACGGCCTGCTGCGCCGGCTGGCATGGGGCGGCGACGCCCCGCCGGTCCGGGCCGTGGTCCGCGAACCCACCGCGCCGCTCGTGCCGCCGCGCCGCGTGGGGCGGCTGCGCTGGAAGGACTGCGTCCTGGAGCGCTGCTGGCCGGACGGGGACTGGCGGCTGCGCCTCGACCGCGACCACGCGGTGCTCTTCGACCACCCCACCGACCATGTGCCGCTCATGGTCCTGATGGAGGGCTTCCGCCAGCTGGGCCACCTCTGTGTGCACGAGAGAATCGAGGAGCCGCTCGGCGACCGGGCGTTCGCGCTGGTCGGCGCCCAGGTGGAGTGCGCGGCCTTCGCGGAGCTGGACGCGCCGATCAATCTCCTGGTGGAGCAGAGCGTGCCCGGCGCCACGCCGGCGGACGCCTTCCGGCTGCGCGTCGCGGCTCTCCAGGGAGACACCCTGCTGGCCAGGACCGATATGACATGGGCGGGCGTCGGCCCGCGCGACGAGCCACAGCCGGCGGGGCGCCGGCCCGAGCTGGCCTCACTGACCGGGCTTGCCCCGTAGGGCGTGGGCCAGGACGTTCCACATGGCGGCCACCCGGCTGCCCGACTCCGGCCGTTCGGTGGCCGAGCCCATCCAGAACACACCGAAGAACGCGGCCACAAGCAGGTCGGCCACGGCCTTGGCGGACGCCGAGGGCTCCCAGTGCCCCTCCTGTTGCACCTCGCCCACCAGTCGCCGCACGACGGAGTGGGTCTCCTCCAGCAGGCCGGCGGTGACCCCTGAGGCCTGAGCGGTCTCCAGCGTCAGCCGCAGCGCGGCGCGGGCGCGCACATCGCCCTGGAAGAGCTCTCCCAGAGTGAGCATGAGGCTCCGCAGCCGGTCGAGCGCCGGACCGGTGGAGGTCTTCGCCTCACCGAGGGGGAGTTCGACCGCGGCGGCCAGGTGGGTGGAGAGTACGGCGGCCAGCTCCTCCTTGTTGGAGAAGTGGCCGTAGAGGGCGCCCTTCGTCAGGCCGATCTGGTCGGCGATCTTCTGCAGGTTGGTGTTCGCGTAGCCGTATCGCGCGAACTCATAGGCGGCGGCGTCCAGGACGGCGTCGTATGTGCGCAAGGCCCGTGCTTGCTTCGGCAAGGTGCACACCTCCTTCACTGGGGATCGAACGGCGAGGGACCGACGGCGCTAAAGATACGTTCAAGAACGAATTCTAATCGGCCCTAGGGGTGTATGCCACAGATGATTCAGTCACAGAGTTCAGCAGCGGGACATCGGCGCGCCGACGGCCCCGTGCTGCCGCCCGCCGCGGTGGCGAGCGCGGCCAGGTCCGCGGCCGTCCACGCCGGCGGCGCCGAGCGGGAGCGACGGCTGCACGAGGAGACGGCGGGGCTGCTGACCCGCGCGGGATTCGCCCGGCACTTCGTGCCGCGGGCCTGGGGCGGCACGGAAGGCACCTTCGGCGCCCTCCTGGACGCGGCCGCCACGGTCGGCGCGGGCTGCGCGTCGGCAGCGTGGTGCGGCACGCTGTGGGCCGCCCACGGAAGATTCGCCGCCTACCTGCCCCCCGACGGCCAGCGCGACCTCTGGGCGGCCTCACCCGACACGCGGATCACCGCCGTGATGACGGCATCGGGCGAGGCCGTACCCACCCCGGACGGCTGGCTGCTGAGCGGCACGTGGGCGTATGCCAGCGGGGTGGATTTCGCGGACTGGCTGCTGCTTACGTCTATGGAACCGGGCGGGTCTGCTGAAACGGCTGGGCCTGCCGAACTCGCCGGGTCTGCCGGGTCTGTTGGGTCTGCCGGACCCACCGCACCCGTCAGGCCGGCCGGTCCCGCCGCCGAGCAGCCCGAGCAAGGGGCACCCGGCGAACCGGGCGGTGGTCGATGCCGGGTGTTCGCCGTGCCGCGTGCGCAGGTGGCCGTCCTCGATACCTGGCGGGCCGAGGGGATGCGCGGTACCGGTAGCCATACCGTCGTCGTCGAGTCCGTCGCCGTGCCCCGGCACCGCTCCTTTCTCATGGCCGACCTGACCGCCGGTACCCCCGGCCCCGGCCGGGCCAGGTGCCACACCGTCCCCGCCCAGCTCGGCGGCGGCCTCCTCTTCTGCGCCCCCGCACTCGGCGCCGCCCGCCACGCCCTGGAGGCGTGGTCGCAGTGGGCGGCGCGCCGCGCACGTGACCTCCCCGACTCCGCCGCCCTGCGACTGCACAGGGTCCTCGCTCTCTCGTCGGACGAGATCGAGGCCGCCCAACTCCTGCTGCGCGACGCCGCCCAGCGCGCCGACGCCGACGCCTGGACCGCGCGGGACGTCGCGCGGAACCGGCGCATCGCGGCCTCGGTCGTCGGGCTGCTGGCCCGCGCGGTCGAGCGGCTCCACCGCACCGACGTCCGGCCGGACCCGACGGCGGATCCGGGCCCGGACGTCGTCGAACGGTGCCGCCGCGACGTACGCGCGGTGGCGGGCCACCGGATGCTGCGCAGGGAGCAGGCGGCGGTGGACTACGCCCGCAGCGTGTTCTCGGAACTGTCCGAACTCCCCGAACTCTCCGAACTGCCCGCCCTGTCGCAAGTCCCCGCCCCCGTCCCGGCCCGGGACCTGGCCCTGGAGGCACCCCATGCCGACGTCTGAACGCCGCACCAGTACCGGTACCGCGACCCGTCCCCGTCTGGTCTTCTCCGATGTCGACGAGACGCTGATCACCTGCAAGAGCCTCTTGGACTTCCTCGGCTACTACATGGCGGGCCGATACGGCTCCGAGGGAGCGCTCCGCGCGGCCCGTGTCCGCGAGGACCTCGGCGCGAGGACGGCCGCGGGCCTGCCCCGCTCGGAGGCCAACCGAGCCTACTACCGGGCCTGGCGGGGCGAGCCGGTGGCGGCGGTCGAGGAGTGGGCCCGCCGCTGGTTCACCGAACGCAGCGCCGCCGAGGGCTTCTACGTACGCGGTGTCGCCGCGGAGCTGCGCAGGCACCGGGCCGAGGGCGCGAGCATCGCCCTGGTCTCGGGCTCGTTCAGGCCGCTCCTGGAACCGCTGGCCGAGGCGGTCGGCGCCGAGCACGTGCTCTGCGCACGCCTGGAACGGTGCGGCCGGGTCTACACCGGCGCACTCCTCGGCGCCCCGGTCATCGGCGACGAGAAGCGCCGCCTGGTCCGCGAACTGCTCGACCGGTACGAGCACATCGACCCGGCGGACTGCTACGGCTACGGCGACGACCCGTCCGACCTGCCGATGCTGTCGGAGGTGGGGCACGCGGTGATGGTGGGGGCGGTGACGCGCGGATAGGGCTTCGGGGTGCGGACCGACGGGTCTCGCGACTCGGCCCACCACCGGGCGCCCACGCCGAGGTGCCGACCCGCTGCGCCGCGTCGGTCCTCTGCGCCGCGTCGGTCCTCGCCTCGGCCCGCCGCATCTCGGGACCAGGAACTCGCCGTCCGCGACGGCCGCGCGCAGCACCGCCCCCGCCTTGCCCTCCGTACCGGCGTCAGCGATCGCGATGAGGACCGCGAGACCGATGGCGTTGCCCTGCTCCTGGGGCGCGACGCCGCTGCGAGCACAACTGCGGCAGTATCCTCACCGGCGTCTCCAAGCCGACGCTCACCCACCACTGGCGGGTCCTGCGCGACAGCGGCGTCATCCGGCAGCGCCCCTCGGGCCGCGAGAACCTGCTGTCGCTCCGCCGCGACGACCTCGACGCCCGCTACCCCGGGCTCCTCGACTCGATCCTCTCGGCGGCCCGCACGGACGAGGTCTCGGAGAGCTGACACCGCTGAAGGGACCGTCAGCTCACGTCACGGTCAGGCCCAGGTGAGGCGTTGCCCGCCGGGGGACCGGGACCGATATGCAGCCGTGCGCCGTGCCGCCCCTCGTCGAGGTGGGGCAGATTCCCGAGCGGCATCACACCGCCACCGCCTCCGCCAGCCCCGTCTTCGCCCCCGCCCCGCACAGCGGGACCACCGCCGTCCGCTCACCCAGCGCCCCGTCCCGCACGGCCGCCCAGCAGGCCACGCCCGTCGACTCGACGTACAGGCCACGCGCCGCCAGATCCAGTTGGGCCGCCGCGATCTGTTCCTCCGTGACCGTGAAGAAGGCGCCGCCGGAATCACGTACGGCCCGCAGGATCTGGCGCGCGCGGGGCGGGCGCGGGATCGCGATGCCCTCCGCCGCGGTGGCCGCCGCCCCCGTGGCCGCCGACGGCATCTCGCCGACCAGGTCGTCCGCGCCGGCCCGCCAGGCCTCGGCGAGCGGGGCGACCGCCGCGGACTGCACCGCGTACAGCGCGGGCGCCTTCGCGATGAGCCCCGCCGCGTGCAGTTCGCGTACCGCGAGCGCCGCGCCGAGCAGCAGCGTTCCGTTGCCGACGGGCACGACCAGGGCATCGGGGAGTCGGCCGCCGAGGTCCTCCCAGAGTTCGTGGACGTAGGTCTTGGTGCCCTGGAGGAAGTAGGGGTTGTGGACGTGCGAGGCATAGAACGTGCCGGGCGCGTCGGCGGCGGCACGGGCCGCTCGCGCCGCCGACTCCCGGTCGCCGTCGACGACTTCGAGCCGCGCCCCGTGCGCGCCGATCTGCGCCAGCTTCTTCGGCGAGGTCCCGGCGGGCACGTACACGGTGCAGGGGAGCCCGGCCCGCGCGCAGTACGCGGCGACGGCCGTACCCGCGTTGCCACTGCTGTCGGCGATGACGCGGTCCGGGCCGAGGCGCTGCGCGAGGGCGGCGAGCATGACCGCGCCGCGGTCCTTGAAGGAGAGCGTCGGCATCAGGAAGTCGAGCTTGGCGCAGATTCCCCCCGTCAGCTCCACGAGGGGCGTCCGGCCCTCGCCGAGCGAGATCGCGGGAGCGGTCAGCGGCAGGCACTCCGCGTACCGCCACAGTGAGTTGACGCGTGCCGCGAGGGACTTGAGGGGCGCCGGCGTGGGGGAGAAGTCCAGGTCGAGAGGCCCGCGGCAGACGGGACAGGCCCATTCGAGCGAGTCCGCGGCCACGCGGGTCCCGTCGACGGGGCAGAAGCGGCCCGGCAGAGCGGTCGGGGCGGGCGTGGCGGGGGTGGCAGGCGTGGCGGTCATGCGCGCAGGTTAATGCCGTGACCGGGACGGTTCGCGTAGGTGCGTGGTCCACGACCGGGAGGTCGACACCACGCATTCGGAGTCCCTGGACCGCGCCGGGGCTGTCGCCGCGCACGCGGAGTCGCTGGACCGTGTCGGGGCCGTCGCCGCGCACGTCGTATGACCGCCGCGGTCCTGGCACACAGCGTTCCGCTCTCAACCAGCCGTATACCGGCCGTATTTGATGGCGTATCACGTTACCCGTGAGGCAACTGGTGGTGATGGTTCATGAAGGGCGCATGGCAGGCGTGTCATGTCCTGTCGTGACCCTTGTGAGATTCCTATGGATCCGCCAATCTTTCGTCCCGACGGAGGCCGGATCGATTGACATGCCCCTGGCGGGCGCCGCGCCTCCGCGCGTGTGGGCACCACAAAGCACCAATCCCCCACCAGCGCACCACCTATTGAGGAGGACCCCTCAGATGGCAGTGATGCGTCATACCCGCCGAAGACTGGCCGGGATCAGCGCGACAGCGGTCGCGGCCCTCGCCCTCGGCGTCGTCTCCGCCCTCCCGGCCACCGCCGACGCGCGGCAGGCGGAAGGCACGATCGAGAACGCCGGCGCCCCCGGCACGATCAAGAACAGCTACATCGTGAGCCTCGACAAGAACGGCCCGAAGGCCCGCTCCGCCGAGGGCAAGGCCCTCGCCAAGGAGTACGGCGCCAAGATCGAGCGGACCTACGACAAGGCCCTCAACGGCTACGCGGTCGAGCTCACGGAGGCCGAGGCGAAGAAGTTCGCCGCGGACCCGGCGGTCGACGCGGTCGTCCAGAACCGGACGTTCACCGCCTCCGCGACCCAGAACAACCCGCCCTCCTGGGGTCTGGACCGCATCGACCAGAAGACCCTGCCGCTGGACCAGAAGTACACCTACCCGGACTCCGCGGGCGAGGGCGTCACGGCGTACGTCATCGACACCGGCGTCCGCATCACCCACAGCGACTTCGGCGGCCGCGCCTCCTACGGCTATGACGCCATCGACAACGACAACACCGCGCAGGACGGCCACGGCCACGGCACGCACGTCGCCGGCACGGTCGCGGGAACCCTGCACGGCGTCGCCAAGAAGGCCAAGATCGTCGGCGTCCGCGTCCTGAACAACCAGGGCTCGGGCACCACCGCCCAGGTCGTCGCGGGCATCGACTGGGTGACCAAGAACGCGGTCAAGCCCGCCGTCGCCAACATGTCGCTCGGCGGCGGCGCCGACACCGCGCTCGACACGGCCGTACGCAACTCCATCGCGTCCGGCATCACCTACGCGGTCGCGGCGGGCAACGAGTCCACCAACGCCTCGACCAAGTCCCCCGCGCGCGTGACCGAGGCCATCACCGTCGGTGCCACGACCAGCACCGACGCCAAGGCCAGCTACTCGAACTTCGGCAGCGTCCTCGACCTCTTCGCGCCGGGCTCCGCGATCACCTCGACGTGGAACTCCAGCGACTCGGCGACCAACAGCATCTCCGGTACGTCGATGGCGTCCCCGCACGTGGCGGGCGCGGCCGCGATCTACGTGGGCCAGAACCCCTCGGCGACTCCGGCGCAGGTCTCCACCGCGCTGGTCAACGCCTCCTCGACCGGCGTCGTCACCAGCCCCGGCACCGGCTCGCCCAACCGCCTGCTGAACGTGACGGGCGGCACCACGAACCCGCCGGGCCCGAAGTTCACCAACGACACGGACTACGCGATCGCGGACAACGCCACGGCCGAGTCCGCGGTGACCGTGACCGGCGTCCCGGGCAACGCGCCCTCGGCGCTGAGTGTGCCGGTGACCATCCAGCACACGTACATCGGCGACCTCCAGGTCCAGCTGATCGCGCCCGACGGCACGGCCTACACCCTCAAGGGCTACGGCACCGGCGGCAGTTCGGACAACATCAACACCACGTACACCGTGAACGCCTCCTCGGAGACGGCCAACGGCACGTGGAAGCTGCGGGTCAGCGACAACGCGGCGCAGGACACCGGGAAGATCGACACGTGGAGCCTGCAGTTCTAGTTCTGATCCAGTCCTGATCCAGTCCTGATCCAGTTTGATTCAGTTCTGATCCGGTTGTGATCCGCGGTCCCTCGTGAGCGCGTGACTCAGCACCCCTCGTCCTCGCGGTACGGCTCCGGGTCGGTGACCCGGCCGGTCTGCCGCGGGGATGGGGCGGTGCCGACTGCGGCTCCGGGGTTTTTGTCCGTTTCTGTGATAGTTCTTCGGTGTGACGTCCGTCGTGCCACCGCCCGTCGTGGCCCGGGTCCTGCTCCTCGCCGCCGGGCTCCTGAACGCGGCGCTCGCCGTTCTGGTCGCCGCCCCGCTGCCGCGCGTTCCGCTCCTCGTGCTCGTCGCGGCCGCCATCACCTCCTGGGGACTCGTGCTCGTGGCGCCGGGGCTGCTCGGCATCGTCGCCGCCGTGTTCGCCGCCCACCGTCACCCCTGGTGCGCCGGGCTCACGCTGCTCGCCTCCTTCGCGGCCCTCGTCTACGGAGTGATGCCGTACGCCGCCGCGTACGGCACGGCCGCGCGGCATGGCCAACGGGTCTCCCTCGCAAGCTATTTCGACGGTGTCAACTACACCAAGGCGCCCGACCTCGCCCGCACCGTCACGTACGCGCGCGTGGGCGGTGGTCATGGGGCGCACCCCGGGCGGTCGCAGCCTCGCCCCCACCCTCACTCCCAGCCTCGGGCGCGGTCGCAGCCGCAGACGTTGGAGCTGGACCTGTGGGCCCTGCCGAAGCGACCCGGGGTGCGGCACCCCGCCGTCGTCTGGGTGCACGGCGGCGGCTGGAACAAAGGCCACCGCAGTCAGACCCCCGAGTGGAACAGGTGGTTCAACGCGCGCGGCTGGTCCGTCTTCGACATCGACTACCGCCTCGCGCCCCGGGCCACCCAGCTCGACCAGATCGGTGACGTGAAGTGCGCGATCGGCTGGGTCAGACGCCACGCGCGCGTGTACGGCGTCGACCCCGACCGCCTTCTCCTCGCGGGCAGTTCGGCCGGCGGCAACCTCGCGCTCTCCGCCGCCTACACCGACGGTGACAGCCGCGTCCCGGCGTCCTGCGCGGCGCGTGACACCTCCGTCTCCGGGGTCGTCTCGCTCTACGGGCCCACCGACATGCGGCGCCTGATCGCCGGCACCGCGCTGCGCGGCGACCCCATGATCCCGCGCCTGATGGGCGGTTCGGCGGCCACCGCACCGGCCCGCTACCGCCTGGGCTCGCCCGTGCGCATGGCCCGGGGCGACGTGCCCCCGACGCTGCTGCTGCACGGCGGCGCGGACCGCGCGGTGCCCGTGGCGCAGGCGCGCGAGCTGGCGCGGCGCCTGAAGGGATCCGGGGCTCAGGTGGTGTACGTCGAACTGCCGTGGGCCGACCACTGCTTCGACGTGAACTGGGGCGGCTGGGGCAGCCAGATCGCCCGCACGGCGACCGGACGTTTCCTGAGCGCGCTCGATCGTTCGCCATATCCGGGTAAGAGCGCCGCGTAAAGACCTGCGAGGGTAGAAATCATCACTTCGAGTGATTCCTTGGCCTTGGGTTGCAGTCGGCAACCCGCGGTTGCCAGGCTGTTGCTGTCTGTCAACCTGATGGGAGTGGCCAGTGACTTTCGGTGAGCAGCCGGCGTATCTGCGCGTCGCGGGTGATCTCCGCAAGAAGATCGTCGACGGTTCGCTGCCGCCGCACACCCGGCTCCCCTCGCAGGCCAGGATCCGCGAGGAGTACGGCGTCTCGGACACCGTCGCCCTGGAGGCCCGCAAGGTTCTGATGGCCGAAGGGCTGGTGGAGGGCCGCTCCGGTTCCGGTACGTATGTACGCGAGCGCCCCGTCCCCCGCAAGATCGCCCGCACGGGGTACCGCGCGGCGAACGGCGGCTCGACCCCCTTCCGCCAGGAGCAGGCCGCCGACGGCGCGCGCGGCACCTGGGAGTCCCGCAGCGAGCAGGCCGAGGCGAGCGCCGCGATCGCCGAGCGGCTCGACATCCGCGTCGGCGACCGCGTGATGTGCACCAAGTACGTCTTCCGGGACGCCGGGGAGATCATGATGCTCTCCACCTCCTGGGAACCTCTCGCCGTCACGGGCCGTACGCCCGTGATGCTCCCCGAGGAAGGCCCGCTGGGGGGCTGCGGGGTGGTGGAGCGGATGGCCGCCATCGACGTGGTCGTGGACAACGTCGCGGAGGAGGTCGGCGCCCGCCCCGGCCTCGCGGAGGAGCTGACGGCGCTCGGCGGCGTTCCCGGCCATGTGGTCCTCGTCGTCCAGCGGACGTACTACGCCTCGGGCCGCCCGGTCGAGACGGCCGACGTCGTCGTCCCCGCCGACCGGTACCGGGTCGCGTACCACCTGCCGGTGAAGTGAGGGCGGCGGCCCGCCACGTCACGACGGCGGCGTGCTCCAGCTCGGTCGCGCTGAGGGGCGGTACCTCCCGCTCCTGAGCGCGCGGTCGGCCGAGCGCCGCCCGCACGGCGCGCAGGGGGCGCGGCGTCGTGGCCGATTGCGTACCCTTCAGCGCCCCCGGGCGCGTATCTCTTTGTGCAAACTCGTATCCGGTGAGTAAAGGTCGGGCGTAGGCTCGGGCATATGCGGATTGCGGTTTCCTTAGTGATCGAGGCGTGGCGCGCGCCGGGGGCGGCGAGCGGAGGGGCGCGATGAACGACGGGACGGTGGTGCTGCCCTGGCTCGTCATACGGCAGGACGACAACGGCAACCGCTATCGCGTGGGCCGGTTCGCGACGAAGGCAGAGGCCCAGAAGATCGCGGACAGCCTCGACGACCGCGGGCACAAGCAGTTGTACTGGATCGAGAAGCTGAACCAGAACGGCGGCGGGCGCTGACGCCCCTGAGTGACCTCAGGCCGTGCGGCGATCCGGATCCGGCGCGCGGACCCGGGTGTGGTGGTCCAGCAGGCGGGTGAGCAGTCGCACGAGCTGGTCGCGTTCCGCCGGGCTCAGCGGTTCCAGTAGTTCGTCGTGGAGTTCGTCCAGGGCCTTGTCGAGGCGGCGCAGGTGGCGGCGGCCTCGGGGAGAGATCGTGACGACGTTGCGGCGCCGGTCGTCGGGATCGGGCGCCCGTTCGATGAGGTCGCGCTCGGCCAGTTCGTTGAGTACGCCGACCATGTCACTGCGGTAGATGCCGGTGCGCCCGCTCAGCGCGCTCTGGCTGCCCGGCCCGAAATCCTGCAGTGAGGCGAGTACGGCGTAGTGCCACTTGCGGGCGTCGGCCCGGGCCAGCCCTTCGGTGATCAGCCGGTCCGACCGGGTGGTCAGCTGCGACAGCAGTCGGCTCACCCGGCGACGCAGCCTGTCGGGCGTCTTGAGCGCGCCGTGGCCAGGCGTGTCGGGCACGTCCTTCGTGTTCTCCGTGCTCTCCGTGCTCTCCGTGTTCTCGGTGTCCGCGGCTCCCGTTCCGGTCATGGCGCCATCCTATTCCGTTGCGTTAGTACGACTAACGATGTACGGTCGCTCGCGCCGATGACGTTAGTACGACGAACGAACGTTTATCGGTGACTCCAAGGAAGGAAGCTCTTGTCCACCAAGACCAAGACCCTGCAGGTCCCCACCCCTGACGGCCGGGCCGACGCCTTCGCCGCGTTTCCCGACCGTGGCGAGCGGCACCCGGGCGTGCTGATGTACCCGGACGCCTTCGGTATCCGGCCCGCGCTGCGCGAGATGGCGAGCGAACTGGCCGGGCACGGCTACTACGTACTCGTACCCAACTTCTTCTACCGGCACGGCCCCGCGCCGGTGATCGAACTTCCCGAGCACATCGGAGAAGAGGCCCGGACCGCGGCCATCGCCCAGCTGATGCCCTGGATCGAGGAGCACACCGCCGAACGCGCTCTGGCCGACGCCGACGCGTATCTCGGCTACCTCGCCGCCCAGCCCGAGGTCGCCGCCGGACCGGTCGCGGTGACCGGCTACTGCATAGGTGGCCTCCTGGCGACGCGCACCGCCGCGGCCCACCCCGGCCGGGTGGCCGCCCTCGCCGCGTTCCACGGCCCCGTGGGCGCCGACGGGCCCGAGAGCCTGCGCCGCCTCACCGCGGAGGTCCACTTCGGCCACGCCGAAACGGACCTGACGCCCGAGGGGCTGGGTGAGCTCAACCAGGCCCTGGACGCCGCGGGTGTCACCTACACCTCCGAGATCTACCCCGACACCGTCCACGGCTTCACCATGTCCGACACGGACGCGTTCAGCCCCGCCGCGCTCCAGCACCACTGGAACCGCCTGCTCCCGCTCCTGGCTCGCACTTTGACCAGCGACAGCTGAGGCGCCTCCTACGCCGTTCGTGCCACAGGGCGCCCCATTGCGCGGTAAAGGCGCCGGGATATCGGGTATGTGCCCATTAACCACCCGAAACCGGACAGGTTCAGCCCTCTGGTCTGGAAGTGATCGGCGTGATCGAGACCGAAGGCGACTGCGCCGAGTGGGACTTTCCCGCGGACCCAGGCGCCGTCCGCACCGCCCGCTCCGTCGTGCGCGCGCAGCTCGGCGACTGGGGTCTCATGCCCCTCGGTGACATCACCGCGTTGCTCGTCAGCGAGCTGGTCACCAACTCGCTGCGGCACGCCTCCGGCCCCATCGGCGTACGCCTCGTACGCCCTCTCGACCCCCTGGGGAGCCTGCTGGTGGAGGTGTCCGACCCGCTGCCCGACCCGCCCCTGGCCCGCATGGCCGCCCTCGACGACGAGGGCGGACGCGGCCTCCAACTGGTGGCCCGCTCCTCGCGGCGCTGGGGAACGCGGCCGGGCCGCACGGGCAGGACGGGGAAGACGGTGTGGTTCGAGCTGGCGCTGCCGGGTTAGAAGACTGGCAGTGTGCCAAGGGCGTCGCACAAGAGTGGCACGGGCCAAAAAGCGTCGAGTCCGTGCTGTGATCGTGAACGCCGTGTGGGGCCGGTCCGTAGTGCTGGATACTGCGGTCAGCCGTACGCGGCGACCGGTGCCGGACGCGGTGAGCTGGAGGGGACGGTTCGCGTGAGCGAGATACCAGCGAAGGCGACGGAGCCCGAGGGTCCGTCGCGCGACGCGCAGACCAAGTGGCCGCCGGGCGACCGGGCGGTCGGCGGATCGACCGGTGGCGCGGGGTTTGACGGGCGGACTGGTGGCGCGATGGGTGACGGACGGACCGGTGACCCGCCGACCGGCGGGCCGACCGGTGGCGTGAGGGGCGATGGGCCGACCGGTGGCACGGCGGGTGACGGGCGGGCCGGTGGCGCAACGGGTGAAGGACGGGCTGGTGGCGCGGCGGGTGCCGGGCCGGGCGGTGGCGCGGCGGGCGATGGATCGATCGGTGGCGCACGGCCGGGCGGTGGTGCGCCGGGTGCCGGGCTGAGCAGTGGCGCGGTGGGTGACGGGCGGGCCGGTGGCGCGACGGGTGAAGGACGGGCTGGTGACGCCACGGGGGCGGGTCCGGGCGGTGACGCACCGGGCGACGGGCGGGCTCGTGGCACGACGGGTGCCGGACGGGCTGGTGGGGCGTCGGGTGCCGGGCCGGGCGGTGGCGCGTCGGGTGCCGGGCTGAGCAGTGGCACGACGGGTGCCGGGCGGACCGGTGATGCCACGGGCGACGGGCGGGCCGGTGGCGGGGCGGGCCGTGGGTGGATCGGTGGCGGGGCGGGGCATGGGTCCGCAGGTGGGCCGGTTGGTGGGGGTGTCGTTGACGAGACCTGGCAGAGCAGTCCGCCCGGGTCGATTTATGACTACATCAAGGTCGCCTCGTTCTCGATCGGGCCCGACGGTCTCGTCGACCAGTGGAGCGTACGGGCCGAGCGGCTGTTCGGCGTGGCCGCGCGGGACGCCGTCGGCAAGGACCCCATCGAGGCCTTCGTACCGCCCGAGCTGCGCGCCGGCGGCCACCGCAAGATGGCGGAGATCCTCGACGGACGGGAGTGGACGGGCGTCGTCCCCTTCCGTGTGCCCGACGAGGCCGGCGCGGGCGGCATCGGCATGGAGGGCATCGCCGAGGTCTACGTCATGCCGACCGGCACGGAGGACGGCGAACGGGCCGCGGTCTGCATCGTCGTGGACATCCGCGCGCTCCGGCAGATCGAGACGGACCTCGCCGCCTCGCAGGCCATTTTCGGCCAATCTCCCTTCGGCTTCCTGCTGTTCGGCACGGACCTGAGGGTCCAGCGCGCCAACCGCCGCTTCGTCGACGTCTTCGGCGGCGGCGACGAGGACCACCGCGGCCGCACCGTCCACGACTACCTGCCCCGCCACGAGGCCGACCGCATGGCCGCCGCCCTGAAGCGGGTCCTGGAGACCGGCGACTCGGTGACGGACATGCAGATCGTCGGCCCCGCACCCGGCAGCACCGAACGCAGGCACTGGTCGATCAACCTCTACCGCGTGCACAGCGGCTCCGGCCGCCCCATCGGCGTCGCGGGCCTCGGCACCGACGTCACCCGGCGGCACGCCGCCGCCCGCGAGGCCGCCCACGCCCGCCGCAACCTCGCCCTCCTGAACGAGGCGGGCGCCCGCATAGGAAACTCCCTCGACCTGGAGACGACCGCCAGAGAGCTCCTGGACGTCACCGTCCCCGGCTTCTGCGACCTCGCCTCCGTCGACCTGTACCAAGGGCTCCTCGACGGCGACGAGGCGCCGCCCGGCCTCGCCGACGGCAGCGCGGAACTGCGCCGCGTGGCCTTCGCGAGCGCCGTCGCCGACGCCCCGTTCCCGCCGGGCACCGCCCCCGTCGACGTCGGCGCCGTGCACCGCTTCGCGTTCACCTCGCCCTGCGCCGACGCCCTGCGCGCCGCCCGTCCCCGGCTGACCACCGCCGAGCACGACGGGTCCGCGAGCCGCCTCACCGGCGGCCTCATCCAGTCGACGCTCGCCGTGCCGATGGTCGCCCACGACACGGTGGTCGGCCTCGCCCAGTTCTCCCGTACGAAGGGCAGCGAACCCTTCGGCGAGCGCGACCGGGCGCTCGCCGTCGAACTGGCCGCGCGCGCCGCCGTCTGCATCGACAACGCCCGCCTCTACCGCCGCGAGCACGAGCGCGCGCTGATACTGCAACGGTCCCTGCTGCCGCCCGGCGACCCCGAGGCGTCCGGCCTCGACATCGCCTGCCGCTATCTGCCGGGCAACGCCGCCACCGAGGTCGGCGGCGACTGGTTCGACGTCATCGAACTGCCGGGCCACCGCACCGCCCTCGTCGTCGGCGACGTCATGGGGCGGGGCCTGCGCGCCGCCGTCGCCATGGGGGAGCTGCGCACCGCCGTGCGCACCCTGGCGCTCCTCGACACGGAGCCCGCCGAGGTCCTCTCCGCCCTCGACGAGATCGCCCGCGGCCTCGGCAACCCCGCGGGGCCGCAGCAGAGCACCCGCGCGGCCCGCAAGGCGGCGGACGCCGACCTCAGCGAGGTCTACCTCGCCACCTGCGTCTACGCCGTCTACGACGCCGTCACCCGGCGCTGCACCATCGCCAACGCCGGACACCTGCCGCCCGTCCTCGTCGAACCGGGCGAACCAGCGCTCATGCTCGACGTGCCCCCGGGCATGCCGCTCGGCGTCGGCGGCGAGCCCTTCGAGGACGTCGAGGTCGAACTCCCCGAGGGCGCCCTCCTCGCGCTCTACACCGACGGCCTCGTCGAATCCCGCGACCACCCTCTCGACGAGGGCCTGAACGCGCTCGTACGCGCCCTCAACGACGCCCCTCCCGCCCTGGAGGACGTCTGCGACCACATCCTGAACACCCTCGACACCCACCACGGCGAGGACGACATCGCGCTCCTCACGGCACGCGTCGAGGGCCTGCCCGCCGAGCACGTCGGCGACTGGACGCTGCCGCGCGACCTCAAGTCGGTGGGCCGTGCCCGCGAACTGGCCTGTGACCAACTGCGCTCCTGGGACCTGGAGCGGCTCTGCGACACGGCGGAACTGCTGGTCAGCGAGCTGGTCACCAACGCCCTGCGGTACGGCGAGGGAGAGATCAGACTCCGTCTGCTGCTCGACCGCACGCTGGTCTGCGAGGTCTGGGACGGCGGCTTCGTCCAGCCGCGCCGGCGCCGGGCGCGCGACACCGACGAGGGCGGGCGCGGGCTCCAGCTGGTCGGCCTGCTCAGCGCCGGGTGGGGCTCGCGCAGGACACCGCAGGGCAAGACGGTGTGGTTCGAACTGCCGCTGCCCGACGGGGAGAGCGAGCCGATGGACGCGGCGGAGGCACTGCTCAGCCTCTTCTGACGCCCGTCGGTCCGCTGACCCCCGGCGGGCTCACCTGAAC
Source organism: Streptomyces sp. NPDC003379 (assembly GCF_053589195.1). Lineage (NCBI taxonomy): Bacteria > Bacillati > Actinomycetota > Actinomycetes > Kitasatosporales > Streptomycetaceae > Streptomyces > Streptomyces sp. NPDC003379. Next base: position 43,719 of record NZ_JBSFRK010000028.1, read on the forward strand.
CGCTGCTACGGGGCTTTCAGAGCCTGCCGCCTCCGCCGGCCGCCACCGCGCGGAACTTCCGGGAGCGCCGAAGGGATTGCCGTAGCCCCGCACGTCGCGTTCGGCGAGCTGGTGCTCCTGCCGGGCCAGGGGGTCCGCCCACTGGGCCTCGGCGAGCGCGGCCGTGGCTTCGTCCTCCGGGGCCGCCTCCGCCTGGTCCAGGTGGCGCCGGGCCTCCGCCGGCCACGTCCTGGCCTCGCCGGCGACGGCGCCGCGGTGCGTGGTGACGTAGTCCGTGGCCGTGCCGACGGCGCTGCGCGCGGTGAGCAGGGCCGGGCGAGCAGGTCGCGGGAGCGCCGGTCGCTGACCTCGCGCTCCCGGGCGCACGCCAACGCCGCGTCGAGCGCCGCGTCGGCCTCCGCCACACGGCGCGGGGCCGCGACGGCGCGGGGCCGCGATCGGATCGTGGGGCCCGGCGGCCGCCCGGCCCCGCACCTCGGCGATCACCGTCTCCGCACGCGTGACACGGCCAGGCGCCGTTCGGCCCGCGCGCAGCGCGCGACGATCTCGTCCAGCATGCGGCGCCGGGTCGGTTCGTCCTCGGGGAAGGCGTCGTCCAGCTCCTGCCGCAGCAGGAACGCCGCGGCCAGTTCCGACTGCGCGTACGCGAGCGCCTCACCGAACGGCTTGGCCGCGTCCTCGCCGAACCGGGCGGTCGCGAAGCCGAGTTCCTCGGTGCTGGTGCGGATCGCGTCGTCGGTCTCGACGAGCAGCAGACGGGCCTGCTTGTCGAGCTCGGGCAGCGGGGTGAGGTCCTTGCCCGCGCGTGCGCCTGCGCGTGCGCCCGTGCCTGCGCCCATGCCCCCGCCCCGGCCGCCGCCCGGTGTCGTACGCGTAGTGAACCGCTTCTTCCGCCGCCTGTACGCGACCGCCGCGGCGACCACGACCGCGCCCGCCGCCAGCACGGGCAGCACCAGATCACCGGCGACCGAGTCACCGTCGCCGCCGGGGTCGGCCGGGCCGGGGGTGATGGAGGGGGGCCGCGCGTCGCCGGGCCGCGGGTCGCTGTCCATGGAGTAGGCGAACTGCCGGTCGTGCGTGGCCACGGCGAGCAGCAAGTCTTCCAGGCCGAGCCCGTTGCGCCCGGCGGTGGCGTCCGCCCGGTCGGTGATCTGGCCGGTGCGGGAGAGCGTGACGGGGTCCTCGGCGAAGGCGGGCGGCGCGGGAGACAGCAGCGGAGCACAGGCGAGCAACACGGCCACGGCGACCGTGGCTGCCCGCGAGGCTCTGGACGGGGGCGGCGTCACATTCCGGAGCGTATGGCCCCATTCGGGGTGCCGCGACCGGGGAGTGACCGAACCCGGCGGCGTCAGGACGTCACGGCGTCACGGCGTCACGGCGTACTCGTGAACGAGCGGCGGTAGGAGCGGGGCGGCACCCCGCGGCGGCGCACGAACTGTTCGCGCAGGACGGCCGCGCTTCCGTATCCGACGCGGTGGGCGATCTCCTCGACCGGCAGGTCCGTGGTCTCCAGGAGCTCCTCGGCGCCGCTCAGCCGCAGGTTCCGCAGCCAGGCGTGGGGAGTGGTGCCGGTCGCCGCGGTGAAGCGGCGGGCGAAGGAGCGTTTGCTCATCATGGCGCGCCGGGCCAGCTCCGCGACGGGAAGCGGCTCGTGGAGGTTCTCGCGGGCCCACGCGAGCACCTCCACGAGCCGCTCGTCGCGGCTGTCCTCGGGGGCGGGGGCGGCCAGGTACTGCGCCTGCCCGCCGTCGCGGTGGGAGGGCAGCACCACGTCCCGCGCGACCGCGTTGGCCATCGCCGCTCCGTGCTCCCGGCGCAGCAGGTGCAGACAGAGGTCGAAGCCCGCGGCGGCTCCCGCGCCCGTGACGACGCGTCCTTCGTCGATGTAGAGGGCGTCCGGTTCGACGGTGACGTCCGGGTGGCGGCGGGCGAGCAGCTCGGCGAACCGCCAGTGTGTCGTGGCCCGTCGGCCGTCGAGCAGTCCGGCGGCGGCGAGCGCGAAAGCGCCGACGCAGTGCGCCGCGACCAGTGCGCCGCGCTCGTGCGCGGCCGACAGCGCTTCGAGCACGGCGGCGGGTGGCGGCGTGCGGAAGTCCGCCCAGGGCAGGGCGATCACCAGATCGGCGGAGGCGAGCCGGTCAAGGCCGTGCGTGACGGTGAGCGGTACGCCGACGTCGGTGGCGACCGGGCCGGGCCGGTCGGCGCAGAGGACGAGGTCGAAACCTGGCGCTGCCTCGCCGTGCCGAGCGAAGACCTCGGTGACGATGCCGACGGCGAGCAGGCCGACGCCGGGCGGGGTGTAGGCGGCGACGGTCATGAAGGGAGGCACATGCGACACACGCGCAGTGTGGCACTGACGTGTGGCACTGACGCGTGTTGGCGAGCGTGAGCGTGGCACCAATCCTGCGATCAGCGGCAGCTGTGCCACTCGTGGACGATCCGCCCACCCGGAAAGATCAAAGCCATGACAGACGCACCGCTCGGCCGCAGCGCCGTATACACGATCCTGACCACCGGTTACGTCGGCTCCACCGGCCCCGGAGTCGCCGCAACCGTCTCCTACGTGGCCGACGCCGGCCGGCATGTGATCTTCGACCCGGGCATGGTGGCGAGCCGTGACCACATCCTCGCGCCGCTCGCGGAGTTGGGGCTCGGCCCCGACGACATCACGGACGTGGTGCTCAGCCACCACCACCCGGACAACACCATGAACGTGGGCCTGTTCGGACGGGCCCGGGTGCACGACCACAAGGTGGAGTACCTCGGCGATCAGTGGCGGAACCGCGACGCGGAGGGGTACGAACTCACCCCGTCGCTCCGGCTGATCCGCACCCCGGGCCACAGCTTCGAGGACATCACGCTGCTGGCGGGCACGGACGCGGGCGTGGTGGCCTTCGCGGGCGACCTGTGGTGGCACGCGGACGGCCCGGTGGACGACCCGGTGGCCCCCGACCGCGAGGTGCTGCGCGCCTCCCGGCTCCGGGTGATAGCCGCGGCGGACCTGATCGTGCCGGGTCACGGCGGCCCGTTCAGGCCCGACGGGACCACGCCACGCTAGCCGCCCTGACGGACCACCAGGAAGCGGAGCCGCAGCGCGTGGCGTACGGCGACACGGCAGCGGACGAATCCCGGTTCCGCCGCGTCCATCACGCCTGGGAAACCCGCGAGGACGAACTCCTGGACGCCCTGACCGAGGGCACGCTCTGCGTCAGCTCCAAGCTCCAGCAAGCCGCCCTTCTCCGGCGCCCCCAGCGTGGAGTTGCCCGCACGCCGCCCGTGAGCCTGGCCGAGGCAGGTGCGCACCTCGGCCCGTACCGGGCCCGGGGCGGAGGCGAGGAGCGCGGCGCGACACCCCTCGGAGGCGGGCCCGCCACCCCGCCACCGTCGCGAAAATCAGCTCCGACATCGCGGCAGCACCCGGTGGGGACACGGCGGCGTCCGCGGAACGGCAGGGCAGCGCGTGCAACCGCCGCAGCAACCGCCCGATCAGCATCCCGGCCTCCGCCGCAGACACCGCGCCCCGCGTCGCCGCCTCGCCCGTCCGGACCTCCGGGACGGGATATCCCCTCTCCCAGAGCTACGTCATCACGGCGGCCTCACCCGAGACGTCACCCCCGCCCCCACGCCAACAACCCCGGCAGCTCCGCCGTCCTGTCGTTGTCGCTGGGGCGCAGGCCGGTCTTGGTGCGGTTCTTCCAGGTCATCATGACGAGCGGGGTGTCGCCCTTGCCGATGGTCACCTTCGAGCCCGCGTAGCGCTCGCCGGAGGCCGTCTTCTCGCGCAGGGCGGCGGCGGTGGTCTCGGCCGCCTTCTTCGACGCGGTCCGCGCGCAGAGCCTCTCCGAGGAGGAGGTGCCGTCCTTGCCGAGCCGTCCGCCGATCGCGAAAAGCACGGCGTCCGCGTCCTCCCGCTTCGAATGGAACGTCGCTTCGTACACGTCACCGAGGCAGTCGGCGACCGCCGCGTACGCCTTGTCGTCGCGCAGGGACGTGCCGGGCGCGGAGAGGCCGAGCCTGACGTCCGAACGGTTGGTGACACGGACCGAGTCGGAGACCTCGTAGGTCCCCGCTTCACCGCCCTTCTTGAAGCGGGTGCCTCCCTCCGTGTCCGCCGCCTTGTAGCCCTGCTTCCTCATCGCGCGCCCGACCGCGTCCGCGTCGAACTCGCCGGTCAGCAGCGAACTCCGGCCGACCAGCACGGACGCCCGCACATCTTTCTCGTCGAACCCCCAGTCCGCGCGGATGTTCCCGCCCGTGTAGCCGCTCTGCATGACTTCGAGGATGCCGAAGCCCTCCAGGCCGCGGTAGAGCGACGGGTCCTTGGCGAGGAGCCGGCGCACGGTCCGCACGTCCCGGTACGTGACCGCCTGGTCGGCGGCCGAGGCCGGGACCGCGTCGAGCGCACGCTCCAGCCCGGTGCCTTCGCCGCCCTCACCGTCACCGTCACCGCCGGGCAGGGAGCAGCCGGCCACGCCCACGCTCAGCGCGCCGGTGAGCAGCACGGCCACGCAGGGACGGACGGTGCGGGAAATTCGCATGCGCGGCAGTGTGGCACAGGGGCCCGGGCGCCCGGCGGGCGGCGCGGGAGCGGAATTCCCACCCCGGACCGAGGGCCCATGCGCGCGCCCCGCGAACCTCGCCCCACGAACCTCGCCCCGCAGACCTCACCCCGCGAACTCCACCTCCGGATACCGCTTCGAAGGCCCCGTCAGCAGTCCGTCGTCCTCCCCCTTCAGCCACCGGTCGAAGAACGAGACCACGTAGGCCCGCTGAGCCGCCACCGCCCGCGCCGGGACGACCGTGCCTATGTGCTCCTCGACGGTCGCTCGGTCCACCCCGGCCCCTGGCAGCAGCGCGGTCAGGTCGGTGTACGTCTGGTGCCGCGAGCCCCGCAGCGTGAGGTTCCGCTTCCAGCCGGTGCTGTGGGACCAGAACGCGCGCCAGGACGGCTCGGTCGTGCGGTCGCTGCCCTCCCGGCCCATGAGCAGGAACGGGCGGTCCAGGCCGTGCCGCGCGACCGGCATCAGGTTGGTGCCGTTCGGCTCGGGGTTGAACTCCAGCGTGCCGTCCAGGTCGATGCCCGCCTTGACCCTACGGTCCTCGTACATCGTCTGCGCGGCGGCGATCCCGCCCGCGGAGTGGCCGAACATGCCCACCCGCCGCCGGTCGACCACCGCGGACAGGCCGTGCGGGAGCGAGCCGAGGCGGTCGAGGACGAACCTGGAGTCGGCGACCCGGACGTCCAGCGTCTTCTTGAGCAGGGCGGACATGGTGCCGTTCCGCTGCGCCTCGGCGAGCGCCTCGCGCAGTGGCCCGTCGTCCTTGACCGAGCCGTCGGGGAACTGCACTCCGGGGTTCTCATAGGTGTGGTCGACGGTCACCACGACATAGCCGCGGCTCGCCATCTCCTCGACCAGCGCCGTGCTCCACGTGCGCGGGTCGCCCGCCCCCGCCGCGTACACCAGCACGGGGCGCCGCCCACCGCGGGTGTCGGCCGGGGCTCCCTCCCGGGCGTGTGTCCGCAGGGCCGCGAAGTCGAGGGCGCCCTCCGGGATGCCGTGCGGCGAGGTGGCGCCCCAGCGGGCGGCGGCGCCCGGCGCCATGTAGCGAGCCCGGGGGTGTCCCCCGCCGGAGCCGGATCCGGGAGTGTGCGCGGCCGGGTACCAGATGCTGATCATCAGCTCCCGGTACGGCTGCGAAGGCACCCACGGGTCGTGCCGCGACCGGTCGACGAGCCGGGCCGACACGGTCCCCGTCGCGTACGGCCCGGTGGGCGCGGGCAGGCGGGCGGCGGCGCCGGTTGCGGGCGCCGCCGGGGCCGCAGCCGCGGGCGCGGGCAGGGACAGCGTGGCCGTCGCGAGCCCCGCGGCCGCGAGCCCGACGAGCGAACGACGGGTCAGGGAAGCACGAGAAGTCATGCCTCCATGCTGATCGTCACCGCCCCTTCGCGACCATGGGGGAAACCACGGAAATCCCGGCTGGGGGATTACCCCCACAATTCCCGGGGCTGTCTACTCCGCCCGCCGCCGGATCTTGTTCCCCAGCCACACCAACGGGTCGTACTTCCGGTCAACGGCCCGCTCCTTCAACGGAATCAGCGCATTGTCCGTGATCTTGATCCCCTCGGGGCACACCTCCGTACAGCACTTGGTGATGTTGCAGTAGCCGAGCCCGTGCTCGTCCTGCGCGGTCCGCTTGCGGTCGAGGCCGGTCTCCGCCGCCGCGTCCAGCGGATGCATGTCCAGCTCGGCGACCCGCATCAAGAAGCGCGGCCCGGCGAACGCCCCCTTGTTCTCCTCGTGGTCGCGCACCACATGGCACGTGTCCTGGCACAGGAAGCACTCGATGCACTTGCGGAACTCCTGCGGCCGGTCCACGTCGGCCTGCTGCATGCGGTATTCGCCGGGCCCCAGCTCCGCGGGCGGAACGAAGGAGGGGACCTCGCGCGCCTTCGTGTAGTTGAAGCCGACGTCCGTCACCAGGTCCCGCACCACGGGAAAGGCCCGCAGCGGCGTCACCGTGATGACCTCGTCGCGCTCGAAGACCGACATGCGCGTCATGCACATCAGCCGCGGACGGCCGTTGATCTCCGCCGAGCACGAACCGCACTTGCCCGCCTTGCAGTTCCACCGCACCGCGAGGTCCGGCGCCTGGGTGGCCTGGAGGCGGTGGACGATGTCGAGGACGACCTCGCCCTCGTTGACCTCGACCTTGAAGTCCTCCAGGTCACCACCGTCCGGATCCCCGCGCCAGACCTTGAATCGCGCGTCGTACGAACTCACTCGTACAGCTCCTCTTCAGCCAGGTACTTGACCAACTCCTCCTTCTCGAAGAGGGCGAGCAGGTCCGGGCGGATGGGCTCGGTCGTCACGCGGACGAGGTCGATCTGACCGCGTACGGGATCGGTGGCGGCCAGACCGCCGGTCGGGTCGACGAGCCGGCAGAGCAGATTGGCGCGCCGCCACTCGCGGCTCATCGCCGGATGGTCCTCACGGGTGTGGCCGCCGCGGCTCTCCGTGCGCTCCAGGGCGGCCCGCGCGACGCACTCGCTGACCAGCAGCATGTTGCGCAGGTCGAGCGCGAGGTGCCAGCCGGGGTTGAACTGGCGGTGCCCCTCGACCCCGGCCCGCCGCGCCCGCACCCGCAGTTCGGCGAGCTTCTCCAGGGCCTGCTCCATCTCGGCCTCGCGGCGGATGATGCCGACCAGGTCGTTCATGGTCTGCTGGAGTTCCTGATGGAGGGTGTACGGATTCTCCGGCGTCGCCCCGTCCTCGGGGCCCTCCGCGCTGAACGGCCGCAGCGCCTCGGCCGCCGCGGTGTCCACCTGCACCTCGTCCACCGCGGGCCTGCTGTCGGCGGCGAGCCCGGCGGCGTACCGCGCCGCGTGCAGCCCCGCGCGCCGCCCGAAGACGAGCAGGTCGGACAGGGAGTTGCCGCCCAGCCGGTTGGAGCCGTGCATGCCGCCCGCGACCTCGCCCGCGGCGTACAGCCCCGGCACGCGGTGTGCGGCGGCGGTGTCGGAGTCGACCGCGATGCCGCCCATCACGTAGTGACAGGTGGGCCCGACCTCCATCGCCTCGGCGGTGATGTCGACGTCCGCCAGCTCCTTGAACTGGTGGTACATGGACGGCAGCCGCCGCTTGATGACCTCGGCGGGCATGCGCGTCGACACGTCCAGGAAGACACCGCCGTGGGGCGAGCCGCGGCCCGCCTTCACCTCGGAGTTGATGGCCCGCGCGACCTCGTCACGGGGGAGCAGCTCGGGGGGACGGCGGTTGTGGTCCGGGTCGTCGTACCAGCGGTCGCCCTCCTCCTCCGACTGCGCGTACTTCTCCTTGAAGACGTCGGGGACGTAGTCGAACATGAACCGCTTGCCCTCGGAGTTCCTGAGGACCCCGCCGTCGCCGCGCACGGACTCGGTGACGAGGATGCCCTTGACCGACGGGGGCCAGACCATGCCCGTCGGGTGGAACTGCACGAACTCCATGTTCAGCAGGGGCGATCCGGCGAGCAGCGCGAGCGCGTGGCCGTCGCCCGTGTACTCCCACGAGTTCGACGTCACCTTGAAGGACTTGCCGATGCCGCCCGTCGCGAGGACCACGCTCGGCGCCTGAAGGACGAAGAAGCGGCCCGACTCGCGGTCGTAGCAGAACGTCCCGCTGACCCGGTCCCCGTCCTTCAGTACGCGCGTGACCGTGCACTCCTGGAAGACCTTCAGCCGCGCCTCGTAGTCCCCGAACTCGCGGAAGTCGTCCTGCTGCAGCGAGACGATCTTCTGCTGGAGCGTGCGGATCAGTTCGAGGCCGGTGCGGTCGCCGACGTGCGCGAGGCGCGGGTACTCGTGTCCGCCGAAGTTGCGCTGGGAGATCCGTCCGTCCGGCGTACGGTCGAACAGGGCGCCCCACGTCTCCAGCTCCCAGACCCGGTCCGGCGCTTCGCGGGCGTGTAGTTCGGCCATCCGCCACTGGTTGAGGAACTTGCCGCCGCGCAGGGTGTCACGGAAGTGGACCTGCCAGTTGTCGCCGGAGTTCACATTGCCCATGGAGGCCGCGATGCCGCCCTCGGCCATCACCGTATGGGCCTTGCCGAACAGCGACTTGCAGATCACGGCCGTACGAGCGCCCTGCTCACGCGCCTCGATCGCGGCCCGCAGACCGGCGCCCCCGGCCCCCACCACGACGACGTCCCACTGCTGTCGCTCCACTTGAGACATCAGAACAACCTCGGATCGTCGAAGGCGCCGGACGCGATCAGATACACGTAGAAGTCGGCGAGCGCGACGCTCACCAACGACGCCCAGGCGAGGAGCATGTGCCGTGCGTTCAGTTTTCCGACCCACTGCCACATGCGGTAGCGGACCGGATGCTTGGAGAAGTGCTTGAGCTTTCCGCCGACGATGTGCCGACAGGAGTGGCAGGAGAGCGTGTACGCCCAGATCAGCACGATGTTGACGAGGAAGACCAGCGTGCCGAGGCCCATGTGGCCCCACTCGTAGTGCTCGTCGCGGAACGTCAGCACGGTGTCGTACGTGAGGATGCCCGCGACCGGCACCGCCGCGTAGAAGAAGTACCGGTGGATGTTCTGGAGCACCAGCGGGAAGCGGGTCTCACCGGTGTACTTCTTGTGCGGCTCGGCGACCGCGCAGGCGGGCGGTGACGCCCAGAAGCCGCGGTAGTAGGCCTTGCGGTAGTAGTAGCAGGTCAGCCGGAAGCCGAGCGGGAAGATCAGGACGAGCAGCGCGGGGGACAGGCCCCACCAGCTGCCGAAGACCTCCCAGTTGGGGCCCGAGCGCATGGGCGCGCAGTTGTCGGCCAGGCACGGCGAGTAGAACGGCGAGACGTAGGGCGCCTGGTAGTAATCCGCGTTCGCGAAGGCCCGCCAGGTCGAGTAGACGACGAAGGCGAGGAGCCCGGCCGCGGTCGCCGCGGGCGCCAGCCACCAGCGGTCGGTGCGCAGGTGGGCAGCGGCGATCGAGGCGCGCGTGCCGTCGCGCACGCCGCCGCCGGGGGCCGTTCCGCTCTTCGGTTGAGGTTCCGTGCCGGTGGCCAACGAGGCTCCACTCCTTCGTCCTCGGGTACCTCGGGTCGGTCGTGCGTGAGGGGTCGGCGGGGCGGTGGGTCAGGGGGCGCGGCGGTCCCGGCCGCCCAGGCCCTCGTCGTCGATGTCCCCGGCGTTCGTCCACAGCGAGCTGTCGTACGGCGTGTCGGGAATGGTCACGAGGTCGGTCCTGCGCGGCTCCTCGCGGGGAGCCGGTGGCGTGGACGTGGCGCGCAGCAGGGCGACGCTCTCGCGAAGCCGGTCGGTGTCGGTGCGCACCCGGCGTACGTCGACGCCCGCCACCTGGTCACCGGCCTGTTGCTCCAGCCTGCCGACGGTGCGGACCAAGTCGTCGACGCAGCGCTGTACGGCCGCCAATTCATCGTGCAGAGCCATGACTTGCCCTCACTTCGGGGTGTGCGGTGGCAACGCTCATGCGCCTGCGAGTGTCGCGCGCCACATCCCGGCTTGTGAAGAGATCTGCGTCGATTGACGGATCAGGGGCGGTGAATGCGCCGGAACACGCGCCTATCGCGCCGATCTCGACCACCGCCGACCGGCCCGGCCCATTGGGCCGCACGAGTGGCATCCGCGCGCCTCCACGCCGTGCCTCCGCCGCGCCGCCCGTCCGGTCACCTTCAGTGGGGCCATAGATGTGATCAGCTCCATATACCGCCAAACGTGATCAAACCCGGCCCGGTCCTGGTAGCGGGCGGCCGGGCGAGCCCCGGACCCCGGAGGTACCACCCATGTCCCACGACCGCGTCAGGGTCAGATCTGTCGTGTTCCTCGCGACGGGGGTGCTGGCCCTGCCCACCCTCGCCGGATGCAGCTCGAACGACGAGGCGGACCGGCCGGCCGCGGGCCAGGACATCGCCCCCGCGGCCCGGGACATGGTCGCCGACGGCGGGACCATGAACTGGGCGATCGACACGCTGCCCGAGACCCTCAACACCTTCCAGTCCGATGCCGACGCTGGCACCTCGCGGATCGCGGGCGCGGTCCTGCCGTCCCTGTTCCGCCTCGACGCGCAAGGCAGGACGGAGCGCAACGCCGACTTCCTGGAGTCGGCGAAGATCGTCGAACGCGAGCCCCGGCAGGTCGTCCTCTACAAGCTCAACCAGCAGGCGGTCTGGAGCGACGGCCGGGAGATCGGCGCCGACGACTTCGCCGCGCAGTGGCGGGCCCTGTCCGGCAAGGACACCGCGTACTGGACGGCCAGGAACGCCGGCTACGACCGCATCGAGAAGATCGAGCGCGGCGCGAACAACCTGGAGGTGCGGGTCACCTTCGGCAAGCCGTACGCGGACTGGCGCTCCCTCTTCTCACCGCTGTACCCGAAGCAGATCATGGGCGTCCCCGACTCCTTCAACGACGGCGCCCGCCGCAAGTTGAAGGCGACCGCGGGCCCCTTCGCGCTCTCGGACATCGACCGCAAGGCCGGCGAGGTGACGCTGGTGCGCAACCCGCGCTGGTGGGGGCGCCCGGTCAAGCTCGACAAGCTGGTGCTGCGCCAGGTGACGCGCGCCGAGCGGGCCGAGGCGCTCGCCAGGGGCAGGGTCGACCTGGCCGAGATCGACGCCACGGAGGCCGGGCGGATCTCGCTCGCCGTCCGTGACAAGGGGGAGCAGGGTCCGCTGACCCACGGCCCCGGCACGCAGCTCACGCCCGCCAGGGCGCTGCGCTCCTGGGCGATCGCCAACGGCTCCGACGAGGAGGCCGCGACGGCCGAGGTCCGGGTCCGCCAGAAGACCCGCAAGGCGGTCAGGAAGTACGCGACCGAGCAGGCGGGCCTGACCGGCTACGTGGTCCGCAAGTCCCTGGAGCCCGCCTACACCCAGCTCGCCCTCAACGGCTCCGAGGGCCCGCTCGCCGACGACCGGGTGCGCCGCGCGGTGGCCCGCGCCCTGGACCGCGAGGAACTCGCCGAGGCGGTACTGAAGCCGCTCGGCCTGCCCGCGAAGCCGGTCGGCAGCCATCTGGCCCTCGCCGGGCAGGAGGCGTACGCGGACAGCAGCGGGGCCCTCGGCGAGCAGGACACCGCGGAGGCGCGGGCGCTGCTCGCGGACGCCGGATGGACGCCGGGCGGGGCCCTCAAGGAGAAGCTGAAGGACAAGAAGACGAAGACGGCGGGCGGAGAGGGCGACGCGGAGTCGGACGAGGCGGAGTCGGAGGAGTCGGAGTCGGACGACGCGGAGGAGTCCGGTTCGGGCTCCGGTTCGGGCTCCGGCTCGGGCTCGGGCTCGGGCTCGGGCTCCGGCTCGGGATCTGGGTCGGGATCCGGCTCGGGCTCGGGCTCCGGCTCGGGGTCCGGGTCGGGCTCGGGCTCCGGCTCCGGGTCCGGGTCGGGCTCCGGCTCCGGCTCCAGCTCGGGGTCCGGCTCGGGCTCGGGGTCCGGCTCGGGCTCGGGCTCCGAGTCCGGGTCGGCGCCAGACCAAGGCTCCGCACAAGGCGCGGGCCGCCGCTCCGGCCAGGGCTCCGACGACGGCACCTACATCGTCGGCCAGGACGACGGCAAGCCCGCCGACAACAGCACCCCCGTGCTCGCCCCCGCGCCCGCCGCCGCCCACCAGAAGGCCGCGCTGACCCGCCAGGCCGACGTCCTGCGGCGGCCGGGCGAGGCCGAGGCGGACAAGAGCAGGGCGGACAAGAGCAGAAAGGATCCGGCGGACCACACCGGGCAGAGCGCCGGACAGCACGGCGACCGGCAGTCCGCGGCCAGGTCGAGCTCCAGGGACCAGGCCAAGGGCGGCGCCCCGGGCGCGTACGCACCCAAGGGCACCGCCGCGCCCGCCGCCGGCGGACCGCTCGGCAAGGACGGCAAGCCCCTCACCCTGCGCTTCGTGCTGCCCTCCGGGGACGGCTCGGAGCCGCTGCGGGCGGTGGCCGACCGGATCTCGCGGATGCTGGAGAAGATCGGCGTGCGCACGGAGACGTCGAAGGTCGCCGACACCAGCTACTTCAAGGACCACATCGCGTCCGGCCAGTACGACCTCGCCCTCTACTCCTGGCCCGCCTCGGCCTTCCCGGCCACCGACGCCCGGCCGATCTTCGCCAAGCCGATCCCGGCCGCCGACGGTTCGCTGAACGTCGAGCAGAACTACACGCGCGTCGGCACCGACCACATCGACCAGCTCTTCGACCAGGCGCTGGGCGAACTCGACGAGGAGACGTCCCGCTCCCTGGTGAAGAAGGCGGACGCCCGCATCTGGGCGGAGGCGGGCTCCATCCCGCTCTACCAGCGCCCCCAGCTGATGGCGGCCCGCCCGAACCTGGCCAACGCGGGAGCCTTCGGCTTCCAGGCCCCGCACTACGAGGACATCGGCTTCCTGAGGCCGGACGTCAAGCCGTCGGGCTCGCCCTCGGCGGAGTGACGGAGGGCCCCGTCCGCGAGTGACCCACGTCGCGTCCAAGTGACGTACACCATCTCTTCACGGGACCGACGCTCAGATTCCGCTCAACTCCCTTGCCCGTCGGCCACCCCGGCGGGCAAGGTCGTACCAACCCCATTGACCTGCGGTTTCACCCCTGACACCCCTGTCCGGAACGTCCGCTCGCGGCTGCCCGCAAACCCCCCGCGGAGGCCGCCTCCGCGCGGGCCACGTAGACTGGGGTAAGGCCGTGGCGTGTTGTCTGCCCGGCAGGGCACGCGTACCGGACCGTACGCGCCGCCGTCCACGTCTTCCCGGGAGAAGCGCAGCTGTATGCCCACGCGCCATGACATTCGTAACGTCGCCATCGTCGCCCACGTCGACCACGGCAAGACCACGCTGGTCGACGCCATGCTCAAGCAGGCCGGTGCCTTCGCCGCGCACGCAGCGGAGTCGCTCGACGACCGCATGATGGACTCGAACGACCTGGAGCGTGAGAAGGGCATCACGATCCTGGCGAAGAACACCGCCGTCAAGTACCACCCGAAGGACGGCGGCGACCCCGTCACGATCAACATCATCGACACCCCCGGCCACGCCGACTTCGGTGGTGAGGTCGAGCGCGGCCTGTCGATGGTCGACGCGGTCGTGCTGCTCGTCGACGCCTCCGAGGGCCCGCTCCCGCAGACTCGCTTCGTGCTCCGCAAGGCGCTCTCCGCGAAGATGCCGGTCATCCTCTGCATCAACAAGACGGACCGCCCCGACTCCCGGATCGCCGAGGTCGTCGACGAGACGTACGACCTGTTCCTGGACCTGGACGCGGACGAGGAGCAGATCGAGTTCCCGATCGTCTACGCGACCGCGCGTGACGGCGTCGCCTCGCTGACCAAGCCGGAGGACGGCACGGTCCCGCAGGACAGCGACAGCCTGGAGCCGTTCTTCACGACGATCCTGGAGCACGTCCCCGCTCCGGAGTACGACGAGTCGGCCCCCCTCCAGGCCCACGTCACCAACCTGGACGCCGACAACTTCCTCGGCCGTATCGCGCTCTGCCGCGTCGAGCAGGGCGAGCTGCGCAAGGGCCAGACCGTCACGTGGATCAAGCGTGACGGCACCCAGCAGAGCGTCCGCATCACCGAGCTGATGATGACCGAGGCGCTCACCCGCAAGCCCGCCGAGAAGGCCGGCCCCGGTGACATCTGCGCCATCGCCGGTATCGCGGACATCATGATCGGCGAGACCCTCGCCGACCCCGAGAACCCGATCGCGCTGCCCCTGATCACGGTCGACGAGCCGGCGATCTCCATGACGATCGGTACGAACACCTCGCCGCTGGTCGGCAAGGGCGGCAAGGGCCACAAGGTCACCGCCCGCCAGGTGAAGGACCGCCTGGACAAGGAGCTGATCGGTAACGTCTCGCTCCGCGTCCTGGACACCGAGCGCCCCGACGCCTGGGAGGTGCAGGGCCGCGGTGAGCTGGCGCTCGCCATCCTCGTCGAGACCATGCGCCGGGAAGGCTTCGAGCTGACCGTCGGCAAGCCCGAGGTGGTCACCAAGGAGGTCAACGGCAAGGTCCACGAGCCGATCGAGCGCATGACGATCGACTCGCCCGAGGAGCACCTCGGCGCCATCACGCAGCTGATGGCGACCCGCAAGGGCCGCATGGAGACCATGACGAACCACGGTTCGGGCTGGATCCGCATGGAGTGGATCGTGCCGTCCCGCGGCCTCATCGGCTTCCGTACGGAGTTCCTGACGCAGACCCGCGGCACGGGCATCGCGCACTCCATCTTCGAGGGCCACGAGCCGTGGTTCGGCGAGCTGAAGACGCGTAACAACGGCTCGCTGGTCGCCGACCGCTCGGGCACGGTCACGCCGTTCGCGATGATCAACCTCCAGGAGCGCGGTGTCATCTTCACCGAGGCGGGCACCGAGGTGTACGAGGGCATGATCATCGGTGAGAACTCGCGCGCCGACGACATGGACGTGAACATCACCAAGGAGAAGAAGCTCACCAACATGCGCGCCGCGTCGGCGGACTCCACGGAGAACGTGGTCCCGCCGCGCAAGCTGTCGCTGGAGCAGTCCCTGGAGTTCTGCCGCGACGACGAGTGCATCGAGGTGACCCCGGAGACCGTGCGCATCCGCAAGGTCGTCCTGGACCAGAAGCAGCGCGGCCGCACCGCGTCGCGCGCCAAGCACAGCTGACGCCCCCTCACCGCCGGAGGGTAAACCTCCGGTGGTGCGTCAGGGACGTATGAGGCCGGTTTCCGCCGCTCCCACGGGAGTTGGGCGGAAGCCGGCCTCTCGCGTTTCCGCTGGCGGTACGGTGTGGCCACGGTCCCGCCACTGTCGCGTGAAGACGTCCGCGGCAACTCCTTTTTGACCCCGGAGCGTCCGTTATACGGACGTCACTGACCGTTAGATGTGTAACACGTCCGTTTCGCAACCATCTATCTCGGATCGGTTTGTCCGGATTTTGGAAGTTGTACGTGCCAGGTGTGATTGAACCGAGACCAAAAGGGTGTGGTCGACCGGTACCGCATGGCTAATAGTTGACCGCGTATAGCTCGGGTCAATGGGTCACGCGCTGTGGGGAGCGCCGACTCACGAGCACACTGGGGTACTGGATCTTCGCCGTCAGGGGTGTCGGCGCGATCACACGTACCCCCTCTTGTAGTGAACAGTGGACTCATGAGGAGGAACCCCATGCGTGGTGCCAAGAGCGCCAAGTGGGTCGCGATAGCCGGTGTTGTGGCGTTGACTGCCACCGCTTGTGGCGGCGGCAGCGACAGCAGCGACAACAGCAACCGCAAGGTCGACCCCAAGGGGATCGTCAGCTACGCCAACGGTGAGCCGCAGAACGCTCTGCAGCCGTCCAACACCATGGAGGCGTACGGCAGCGTTGTCATCGACGCGCTCTTCACCGGGCTTGTCCACTATGACAAGCAGGGCAACATCACCTACGAGAACGCCGAGTCGGTCACGCCCGACAAGGCGAACAAGGTGTGGACCGTCAAGCTGAAGCAGGGCTGGAAGTTCCACAACGGTGAGGCCGTCACCGCCAAGTCGTACGTGGACGCCTGGAACTGGGCGGCCGACCCGGCCAACGCCCAGCAGAACAGCTCCTGGTACCGCGACATCGTCGGCTACGACGACGTCCACCCGGAGAAGGGCAAGGCCAAGAAGAAGGCCATGTCCGGCCTGAAGGTCGTCGACGACAACACCTTCACCATCTCGCTCAAGACGGGCATCCCGTACTACGCGTACAAGCTCGTCTACAAGCCCTTCTTCCCGATGCCCTCGGCCGCGCTGAAGGACCCGAAGAAGTACGGCGAGGCCCCGGTCGGCAACGGTCCCTACAAGTTCAAGAGCTGGGACCACAAGAAGTCGATCCAGGTCACCGCCTGGTCCGGCTACCAGGGCGAGGACAAGCCCAAGAACGGCGGCATCAACTTCAAGGCGTACACGACGCCGCAGGCCGCGTACAACGACCTGCGCTCGGACAACGTCGACACGATGCCGCTGATCCCGGACAGCGAGCTCGCCAACTTCAAGCAGGACTTCGGCGACCGCGCCATCGAGCAGGACTTCTCGGCGATCAACACGGTCAACCCGGCGTTCTACAGCAAGACGTTCAAGGACATGGACGTCAAGGTCATCCAGGGCCTGTCGATGGCCATCGACCGTGACACCATCGCCAAGACCACCTTCGCGGGTACCCGCGAGTCGGCCTCCGGCTGGGTCGCCAAGGGCGTCAAGGGTTACAAGGCCGGCGCCTGTGGCGAGTACTGCAAGTTCAATCCCGAGAAGGCCAAGCAGTTCGTCAAGGACGGCGGCGGCGTTCCCGGCAACAAGCTCACCATCCAGTACAACGCCGACCAGCCGCACAAGGGCTGGGTCACGGCGGTGTGCAACTCCATCACCAAGTCGACCGGCGTGAAGTGCGTCGGCGACCCGAAGACCGACTTCCAGGCCGACACCGAGGTGCGGGACAAGAGGCAGGTCAAGGCGATGTACCGGTCGGGCTGGGTGCTCGACTACCCGTTCAACGGCAACTTCCTCGCCGACCTCTACGGGACCGGTGTCGACGGCAACAAGGGCGAGTTCTCCGACAAGAAGTTCGACGAGCTGACCAAGAAGGCCGACGCGGCCAAGACGATCGACGAGTCCGCGGAGCTGTACCAGGAGGCCGAGAGGGAGCTGCAGAACAGCTTCCCCGGCATCCCGCTCTGGTACAACAAGACGCTCTCCGCCCACTCGAAGAACGTGAAGGACGTCGTGTTCGACCAGGCCGGTGACCCCGTCCTGTCCGACATCAAGGTCTTCAAGAAGTAGTCGACGGACGCCAGTTCCCGAAGCGACGCCCGGTGACCCCGGGCGTCGCTTCGGGCGGCTCCGGATTGGACGGAGGCACCAATGGGGCGTTACGTCGCACGGCGACTGCTCCAGATGATCCCGGTTTTCATCGGGACAACCCTGCTGATCTTCATCATGGTCAACGTGCTCCCCGGCGACCCCGTGCGGGCGCTGTGGGGCGACAAGCCGCCGGACCCCGCGCAGGTCGCGCAGATCCGGCACGACCGTGGTCTGGATCTGCCGCTCTGGCAGCAGTATCTGCACTACATGGGCGGACTGCTGCAAGGGGACTTCGGCAACACCATCGCCGGTAACCGGCCGGTGCTCGACGAGATCACCCAGGCCTTCCCGGTCTCGGTACGACTGGCCTCCATGGCCTGGACGTTCGAGCTCATCGTCGGCATCACACTCGGTGTCCTCGCCGGCATCAAGCGCGGTCGGTTCGTCGACAACACCGTCACCCTCTTCACGCTCCTGGTGATCTCCGTCCCCATCTTCGTGGTCGGCCTGCTCTTCCAGCTCTTCTTCGGAAACGAACTGGGGTGGATCACACCCACGGTTCAGGACTCCGAGAACATGGGCCAGCTGATGGTGCCCGCGCTGGTGCTGGGCATGGTCGGTCTCGCCTATGTGGCCCGCCTGACCCGCACCTCGATCGCGGAGAACCGTCAGGCGGACTACATGCGCACCGCCGTCGCCAAGGGACTGCCGCGCCAGCGGATCGTCACCCGGCACCTGCTGCGCAACTCGCTGATCCCCGTGGTCACCTACCTCGGCACCGACGTCGGCACCCTGATGGGTGGCGCGGTCATCACCGAGGGCATCTTCAACGTGACGGGCGTCGGCAACCTGCTCTTCCAGGCGCTGGCCCGCCGTGAGGGCCCGGTCATCGTCGGTGTCGTCACCGTCCTGGTGCTGGTGTACCTCGCAGCCAGCCTGATCGTCGACCTGCTTTACGCGGTCCTGGACCCGAGGATCCGTTATGCCTGATCTGACCAAGACCTCGACCACGGAAGAGACCGCGGCGGCCCAGGACGAAGTCGTGGCAGGCTCCGCGGTCTCCGCCCCGGTGTCGACGGGCAAGCCGCGCAGCCTCTGGGGCGACGCGTGGCGCGAACTGCGGCGGAACCCGCTCTTCGTGATCTCGGCGATCCTGATCCTGGTCCTGCTTCTGGTGGCGGCCTTCCCGGGCCTGTTCACCGGTACGAATCCGGAGTCCGGCGACCAGGTCAACCACTTCCTGGGCAAGCCCGAACTGGGCCACTTCTTCCAGGCCGAGTGGTTCGGCTACGACAGGACGGGCCGCAGCATCTACGCGCGTGTCGTCCACGGCGCGCGCAACTCCATCCTCGTCGGCGTCGGCGTGACCCTGCTGGTCACCTTCTTCGGCGGCCTGTGCGGCATGCTCGCCGGCTACTTCGGCGGCTTCTGGGACAGCCTGATCTCGCGTCTCATCGACGTGTTCTTCGGCATCCCGTTCCTGCTCGGCGCGATGGTCGTCCTGAACTCCTTCACCGATCGGACCGTCTGGGTCGTGATGGGCGCCCTGGCCTTCCTGGGCTGGACGCAGATCGCCCGCGTGATGCGCGGCGCGGTCATCACCACCAAGCACGCCGACTATGTGGTGGCGGCGCGCGCGCTCGGGGCCGGGACGAAGCGGATCCTGTTCCGCCACATCCTGCCGAACGCGCTGGCTCCGGTGATCGTCGTGGCGACCATCTCGCTCGGTACGTACATCGTGGCCGAGTCGACGCTGTCGTACCTGGGCCTCGGCATCGGCGACGGCGCCATCTCGTGGGGCGGCGACATCTCCGACGCCACGCAGGACATCCGCAACAACCCGCACACGCTGATCTTCCCGGCAGGGATGCTGAGCATCACGGTGTTGGCGTTCATCATGATGGGTGACGCCGTACGCGAAGCCCTCGACCCGAAGCTGCGCTGAGGGAGGCGTTTAACGTGACCAGCATCGACATCAAGACAGACTCGATCCCCGCCCCCCGCTCGGGCGAGGAGAAGAGCGGCAGGCTCCTGGACGTGAAGGACCTGCACGTCGAGTTCCACACCCGGGACGGTGTGGTCAAGGCCGTCAACGGCGTCAACTACAGCGTGGACGCGGGCGAGACGCTCGCCGTCCTCGGTGAGTCGGGCTCCGGCAAGTCCGTGACGGCCCAGGCCATCATGGGCATCCTCGACATGCCGCCCGGAAAGATCCCGCAGGGCGAGATCCTCTTCCGCGGCCAGGACATGCTGAAGATGTCCGGCGAGGAGCGCAGGAAGATCCGCGGCCGCAAGATCGCGATGATCTTCCAGGACGCGCTGTCGTCCCTCAACCCCGTCCTCTCGGTGGGCTACCAGCTCGGCGAGATGTTCCGCGTGCACGAGGGGATGGGCCGCAAGCAGGCCAAGGCCAAGGCCATCGAACTGATGGACAAGGTCAAGATCCCGGCCGCCAAGGAGCGGGTGAACGACTACCCGCACCAGTTCTCCGGCGGTATGCGCCAGCGCATCATGATCGCGATGGCGCTCGCCCTGGAGCCGGACCTGATCATCGCGGACGAGCCCACCACGGCGCTCGACGTGACGGTCCAGGCCCAGGTCATGGACCTGCTCGCGGAGCTTCAGCGCGAGTACAACATGGGCCTGATCCTGATCACCCACGACCTCGGCGTCGTCGCCGACGTCGCGGACAAGATCGCGGTCATGTACGCGGGCCGCATCGTCGAGACGGCCCCCGTCCACGAGCTGTACAAGCGCCCCGCGCACCCGTACACCCGTGGCCTTCTCGACTCGATCCCGCGCCTGGACCAGAAGGGCCAGGAGCTCTACGCGATCAAGGGCCTGCCGCCCAACCTGCTCAAGATCCCCAGCGGCTGTGCGTTCAACCCGCGCTGCCCCAAGGCGCAGGACATCTGCCGCACGGAGATCCCGGCCCTGGTGCCGGTCGCCGAGCAGGACGGCGCGGAGCTGCCGGGCCGCGGCAGCGCGTGCCACTTCTGGAAGGAGACGATCCATGGCTGAGCCGAAGAAGCTCGCGCCCGAGGAGCCGCAGGACGCGATGCCGAACGTCTCCGAGGTGGAGCTGGTCGACGTCGCCACCGAGACGGAGGCCGTGGCCGCCATCGAGGCCCCGGTCGAACGCGGCGAGCCGATCCTCCAGGTCCGCAACCTGGTCAAGCATTTCCCTCTCACCCAGGGCATCCTGCTCAAGAAGCAGGTCGGCGCGGTCAAGGCGGTCGACGGCATCTCCTTCGACCTGTACCAGGGCGAGACGCTGGGCATCGTGGGCGAGTCGGGCTGCGGCAAGTCCACGGTCGCCAAGCTCCTGATGACCCTGGAGCGGGCCACCGCCGGCGAGGTCTTCTACAAGGGCCAGGACATCACCAAGCTGTCCGGGCGCGCGCTGAAGGCGGTCCGGCGCAACATCCAGATGGTGTTCCAGGACCCGTACACGTCCCTGAACCCCCGTATGACGGTGGGCGACATCATCGGGGAGCCCTTCGAGATCCACCCCGAGGTGGCCCCCAAGGGTTCGCGGCGCCAGAAGGTCCAGGACCTCCTGGACGTGGTCGGCCTCAACCCCGAGTACATCAACCGCTACCCGCACCAGTTCTCGGGCGGCCAGCGCCAGCGCATCGGCATCGCGCGCGGCCTCGCCCTCAACCCCGAGATCATCATCTGCGACGAGCCGGTCTCGGCCCTGGACGTCTCCGTCCAGGCCCAGGTCATCAACCTGATGGAGAAGCTCCAGGACGAGTTCAACCTCTCCTACCTCTTCATCGCGCACGACCTGTCGATCGTCCGGCACATCTCGGACCGCGTGGGCGTGATGTACCTCGGCAAGATGGCGGAGATCGGCTCGGACGAGCAGATCTACGAGCACCCGACGCACCCCTACACGCAGGCACTGCTCTCCGCGGTCCCCGTCCCGGACCCGGAGGCCCGCGAGGGCCGCGACCGGATCATTTTGACGGGTGACGTCCCGTCGCCCGCGAATCCCCCTTCCGGCTGCCGCTTCCGCACCCGCTGCTGGAAGGCGGAGGACAAGTGCGCCAAGGAGACCCCGCTGCTCGCCATCCCGGAGCGCTTCAAGGGGCAGGACACTCCGGCCGCGCATGAGTCGGCGTGTCACTTCGCGGAGGAGAAGAACGTCGTGCACGCGGCGTGACGTCACTGGCCTGAGTCCGGTACGAGATCGAAGGCGCCCCCTGCCGTCATGGCCGGGGGCGCCTTCGCGTGTAACAACCTGTGGTCGCCGGGCGTGTATCAGTCAGAAGCGGGCGACAGCGCACGTGGAAGAAGGCAGACGGGGGAAACACGATGGCGACGCGGTCGGAAGGCTCCGCCGAGTTCGACGCGTTCTACGCCGCGACGGCCAAGCGCCTGATCGCCACGGTCTATGCCATGACCGGGGACCTGGCGGAGGCGGAGGACGCGGTGCAGGAGGCGTACGTACGGGCCTGGCAGCGGTGGGAGCGGCTGACCGGGGAAGGGGATCCGCTGCCATGGGTGCGGACGGTGGCCTCGCGGCTGGCCATCAGCACGTGGCGCCGGACGCGGAACAGGCTGCGGGCGCAGGTGCGTCACGGGGTGGCGGCCGACGTACCGGAACTCTCGGCCGACCGGGTGGCGCTGGTCGAGGCGCTGCACCAACTGCCGTCGCAGCAGCGCCGGGCAGTGGTCCTGCACCACCTCCTGGATCTCCCGGTGGAGCAGGTCGCCCGCGAGACGGGCTCCACCAACGGCGCGGTCCGCACCCGGCTGAGCCGGGCCAGGAAGGTCCTGGGGGAGCGGCTGTCCGACACATCCGCGCCCACATCCGCGCCCACATCCGCGCCCACATCCGCACGCACTGCCGAGGGGGCGGCCAGCCATGGCTGAGGTCAAGGTCGAGGAACTGCTGGACGAGGTCACCGTACGGATGCCGAGCGGCGCGGAACTGCGGGCGCGGGGCCGCAGGCGGACGGTACGGCGACGGGCCGCGCTGGTGGCCGCGGCGGTGGCGGTCACCGGAGGGGCGCTGGCCGTGGCGGCGCTGCCCGGGGGTGGTGAGAAGGGCTCGGACGTACGCCCCGCGGCCACGCCCACGTCTACGTCCACGTCCACGGAGAACCCCTTCCTGGTGGACGGCATGGTGCGCCTGCTGCCTCCCGAGCGGATGCCGGACCACGGGAAGTGGCGGTGGACGGGCGACGAGGAGGAGACCATGGAGAACCACCCGCTGCCGAGGGTCGGGGAGAGCGACAGCTGCCCGCAGTCGTACGCCGCACGCTCGGCGCCCGATCAGACCCAGTACGGCACGGAGTACTACAGCGACAAGGGGGCCACGGCGAGGCACCGCGTCACGTCGTACGAGAGCGGGACCGTCGCGCGGCGCGAGGCCGCCCTCCTCGACGAGGCGATGACGGAGTGCGGTCTCAAGCGGCACGGCGAGGGGGCGGACGGCTACTGGTCCGGCACGACCAAGTCGTCCTCCTGGCTCAGGGTGGAGGTCGAGCGCTGGGGGAAGTGGGTCTCCGTGGTGGAGGTGGAGGCCGAGGAGTCGACGACGGAGGGGCCGTCCTCCTAGCCTATGGGGCCTATGGGGCCCTTGGGCCCGACAGGAAGAGAAGCCAGAGCCATGATCCGGTCTCCGCTCCCAGCGCCGCCGACCTTCTCCACGCCGGAGATGAACCGGCAGGCCGACAGGCCCGTCGACTCCCTTGCCGTGGCCACCGGTTAGGTCTCGTACTGGACGACACCGGCCTAAGCCTTCGGTACTTCGATGGCCGCGTCCCTTCCGGGGCGCGGCCGTTCGTCGTGCCTGTGTCTGATGCTGCCGGGTCGGCCCGCGGGCTAGCCGACGAAGGTGATCTGGATCGGTGCCACTCTCATCCTTGTATGGCAGATGAGGAGCACCACGAGGGTGCTGCTGGTCTCCAGGACTCGGATGACGCCGTCGTCGTGCCCGTACGGATGGGTGGACGCCAGGGGGCCGACTGAGCATCGACCAAGGCGGCGGCCAGCTCGATCACGCAGCGCCCTTCGAGTCGAGGTCGGCGGCTTCCCCGAGTTCGGCGGCGGATACGCGGACGAACTCGGGAGGCAGATCGCCGTGCCGCTCCACGTGGTCGCGGACTTCGACGGCTCGCTCGTAACCAGCGGTGAGCTCCTCGGCCACCTTCTGCCACTTGGCCGTGACGGAGGGGAGATCGTCTATCGGCGCCAGCTTCACCTCGGACAGGAACCGCATCCGGGTGGCCGGAGCGGGAATGGCCTCGGCGATACGCGCGATGTTCCACGGCTCGGTGGTGCTCATGTCCTGGCTCCTCGGTTCGGTACGCCGATGTGGCCTCTGTTCCTCAGCGTAGCGGCGGGCCCTCGGGCACGGCCGGGCCTGTGGACAACTCACCCGGGTGCCCCCAGCTCGAACCAGGTGGCCTTGCCCCGGCCGGGCCCGTGCCCGCAGATGCCCCAGGCGTCGGCGCCGTACGAGATGAGCCGCATGCCGCGGCCGGACTCGTCGTCCTCGGCGGGCGTCCGGCAGACGGGCAGCCCAGGAGCCTCGTCGTGGATGAGGACCCGGAGCCGGCCACTGCCGGGCCCGCCCGGCTCCGCCCACCCTGCGAAGAGGCTCACCGGGGCGGTACAGGCCTTGGCGGCGCAGGCGTTGATGGCGTTCGTGACGGCCTCTGAGGTCAACAGAACGGCGGTCTCCGACAGTTCGGTACGCCCCGCAGAGGCGAGGAGGGTACGAACGGTCTCCCGTGCGGTGCGGACCCAGACGGGGTCGGGTGGGAAGGCGAGGGTTACGTCGGTGGAGGAAGGTGGGTCGTCCATGGGGGGCTCCTTAGGAGTGCACTCCGGTGACCGAGTCCGTCAACCCCGTTGTGGGCGCGGGGCTTTCGGTCGAAGCGCCGCGTTGTCGTGTTGCCACAACCGTAGGAAAAGGTTTTCCGATCGGGCAACCATTTCTCCCTGAAGCCACTCGCGTGGGTGACTTGCGCTTCGGTTGGTGGACGGTGCGGAGCAAGGTCGGCAGACTGCCCGCAACTGTGAGGAGGAGTGCATGGCGCCACGGAGTCATCCCAGCGAACGGCAGCGACGGCTGGGAGCTGAGCTGCGCAAACTGCGCAACCAGGCCGGGCTGTCGGGAGATCAGGCGGCGGTGATCCTTGATGCCGACCGCGCCCGGATCAGTAACATCGAAGCCGGGCGGATCGATGTCTCGCGTAACCGCCTGTACAAGCTGTTGCGAGAGTACGGCTGCCCTCTGGGTCCACTCTTCGACGGGCTGATGGAGATGGCAGGGGAGCTGGGAAAGGGCTGGTGGGATGAGTACCGCGACGTTGTCGCCCCTTCCGGTATCGACCTAGCAGAACTGGAGTCGCGGTCCCATCGCATCCGCATACATGAACCCCTCTTCATCCCGGGGATGTTGCAGACCGCTGACTATGCGCATGCGGTGATCTCTTCGCTTGAGGGGGAGTCGGCGCCGGTGGACCGCTACGTGAAGTTCCGGCTCGAGCGGCAGAGGATCCTGAGGAACGGATCCGTCGGCGGCTATCACGCAGTGATCCACGAATCGACGCTGCGAGTACGAGTGGGCGGAGCCAAGACCATGCGCAAGCAACTGCTCCGCCTGATCGAGGCTGCCCGGCTACCGAACGTCACGGTGCAGATCTTCCCGTTTGAGGCTGGTGTCTACGCAGCGTTCAGTCGGCCGTTCATCCACTTCGGTGGTGCGACGGGGGAGCTCGACACGGTGTACCTGGAACACCCGTTGAGCTCCGTTTTCCTGGGGGATGGAGACCGCACGGACGAGTACGCAAGAATGTTTGAACAGCTCAGCTCGCTTGCGCTGGCCCCCGTAGATCCGGAAGCCACGCCTGAGTCCCATGAGTCGCAAGACTCGCTGAGCTTGATCCAGCACGTGATGTACAGCCTGTAGAAGGAGCCAGATGCCCCAGCTCAATTGGCAGAAGTCCTCGTTCAGCACTGGTGGCTCAGGCGAATGCGTCGAACTGGCGCCCGGCCCCGCCAACCGAATCCACCTCCGTGAGAGCGACCGTCCCGCCGAGGTCACCACCACGTCGCGCGATGCCTTGGCGGAACTTTTCGGCGCCATCAAGCGAGGCCGTATAGGGGGCGTCACGTGAGGCAACACAGATGGCAGAAGTCCTCATTCAGCACGGGTGGCGAGGGCGAATGCGTCGAGTTGGCGAGCGGCCCCACCGGTCACATACATGTCCGCGAGAGCGACCGCCCCGACGAGATCGCCACGGTGGCTTCCGGCGCCCTGTACGGACTCCTTCGCGCCCTCAAGGCGGACGGAAGCCCCGGCCTCCGTGCGTGACCTGGCCCTGCGCCCCTGGAGGGAAGAGGACGCGGCCACCGTACTGGCGGCCTTCTCCTCGCCGGAGATGGCGCGGCAGGCGGACGAGCCCGTCGGCGACGCGGAGGACGCGGCCCGTTGGATCGCCCGCCGCACGGCCGAGCGGACCGTCGGATCGGCGTACGCCTTCGCCGTGGAGGACGAGAACGGCACGGCCCTGGGCAACGCCTCGGTCGGCGCGGTGAACCGAACCCACGGCACCGGCTGGGTGTCGTACTGGACGGCGCCGGACGCGCGGGGCGGGGGCGTGGCGGCGTACGGGTGCGGGGCCGTGGCGCGTTGGGCGTTCGGCGAACTGGGGCTGTTCCGACTCGAATTGGGCCACCGCACCAACAACCCCGCCTCGTGCCGCGTGGCTCACGCAGCCGGCTTCGCGCCGGAGTGCGTACAGCGTCAGAAGCTCGTGTACGACGGGATCCGCTACGACGTAGAGCTGCACGCACGGCTGGCCTCGGACGCCAGCTCTCCGTAACGCCGGAAGTCGGCGGTCTCCACCGTCCAGGGGCCGAACGGCACCACGTCTCCAAAAATGTACGGCTCCCTGCTCCGGTATCGGCCCGCGCACGGCTCGCACGGCTCGGAGTGCACCTCGATCGTGCCGGTCCGCGGATCGACGA
Organism: Streptomyces sp. NPDC003379; assembly: GCF_053589195.1. Lineage (NCBI taxonomy): Bacteria > Bacillati > Actinomycetota > Actinomycetes > Kitasatosporales > Streptomycetaceae > Streptomyces > Streptomyces sp. NPDC003379. The sequence goes on from NZ_JBSFRK010000028.1 coordinate 69,977, forward strand.
TCAGGTAGTGGCCGATGCCCATGGCCGGATACTCGTGGGCTCATCATGACGAGGAACGGTCCGGATGCGCCGATCTCGACCTTCCAGCCTCCTTCGAGGTGCTCGGCATACGTCGTGAGCTCCTCGGCGATCGCGCGCATCTTGGCGTACTCCATGCCTTCAGCGTAGTGAGGGCGGACTTGCCCAGAGCTCACATGGGCGGTGACCGCGGTCGTACCGCGCCCGAAGGCCACTGCGCGTCGGCGTCGAGCGCGTCGAAGAGCAGGGCGTGGCGGGGCCCACCGAGTGGGGGAGTCGGACCGCGCCGGGCGTACCGGCGGTGGGATGTGCGTGTGCGCTCGTCACCGCGTGATGCTCCAGGCGTCCCCCGCCGCCCGGCCGCCGCGGAACCGGCCGCGCCCCGCTCGGGTCAAGGGGGAGGGCGGGCCGGTTCCGGGTGCGGGGTCCGGCGTCGGAGGGGGGACGGGGACCTGCCTGGGAGTGAGGGGGCGGCGGGCGGGTCAGAGGGACTTGCGGGCTGCCGGGACCGACAGTTGGGTCGAGTCCTCGGGGTAGTGGCATGCCGTCAGGTGGCCCTCGCGGTTGCCGTCGATCCGGACCAGCGGCGGGTCGTCCGTCGCGCACTTGTCCGTCGCCTTCCAGCAGCGCGTGCGGAAGCGGCAGCCGGAGGGCGGGTTGACGGGGGACGGCACGTCACCCGTGAGCAGGATGCGCTCGCGGCGCGGCACGTCGTCCGCCGTCGCCTCGGGGACGGCCGAGAGGAGCGCCTTCGTGTACGGGTGGCGAGGGTTCCCGTACAGGTCCTCGCGGTCCGCGATCTCCACGATCCGGCCCAGGTACATGACGGCGACCCGCTGCGAGAAGTGCCGGACCACCGCCAGGTCGTGGGCGATGAACAGGAACGCGATGTTCAGCTCCTTCTGGAGCTTCTGCAGCAGGTTCACCACCTGTGCCTGGATCGAGACGTCGAGCGCCGAGACCGGTTCGTCCGCCACGATCAGTTTCGGCTCCAGGGCCAGTGCCCGCGCCACCCCGATGCGCTGGCGCTGGCCGCCCGAGAACTCGTGCGGGAAGCGGTTGTAGTGCTCCGGGTTGAGGCCGACCGTTTCGAGGAGCTCGCGGACGCGGGCTTCCCTGCCGCCCGCCGGGGTGATGCCGTTGACCTCCATCGGGCCGGAGATGATCTTGCCGACCGTCTGGCGCGGGTTCAGCGACGCGTACGGGTCCTGGAAGATCATCTGGATCTCCGAGCGGACCGGCGCCAGCTGCTTGCGGGAGGCGTGTGTGATGTCCTTCCCGCGGTAGGAGATCTTCCCGTCACTCGGCTCCAGGAGGCGCGTGATCAGGCGGCCCGTCGTCGACTTGCCGCAGCCGGACTCGCCGACCAGGCCGAGGCTCTCGCCCTCGGCGACGGTGAAGTCCAGGCCGTCCACCGCCTGCACGGCGCCGATCTTCCGCTTGAACGGGAACCCGCCCATGACCGGGAAGTGTTTGGTCAGCCCGCTGACATCCAGGAGAGGAGTGGGAGTGGTGCTGCTCATTGTCGTGAAGTCCCGTCTCTTGTACGTCAGTCGGCGGCGCGCGCGCCGCGCCCGGTGTCGCCCGCCAAGTCCGCGGCGTCCGCGGCATCTGCGGTGCCCGCCAAGTCAGCGGCGGCGTCCGCGACCCCCGCGAAGTTCGCGAAGAATTCCGACCGCTGCTCGGCGCCGAGGTGGCAGGCGGCGCCCCGTCCCCCGGTCAGTTCGAGGAGCGGCTGCTCGCCCGAGCAGCGCCCGCCGCCGACCTGCTCGGTGAACGCGCACCGCGGGTGGAAGCGGCACCCGGAGGGCGGGTTGAGGAGGCTGGGCGGAGTCCCGGGGATGGGGGAGAGCGGTACGTCCACCGGGCCGTCCAGGGACGGCATCGAGCCCAGCAGGCCCCAGGTGTAGGGGTGCTGCGGGGCGCGCAGCACCTCCTTCTTCGTGCCGCGCTCCACGCACCGGCCGCCGTACATCACCAGCACGTCGTCCGCGATGTCGGCGATCACGCCTAGGTCGTGGGTGATGAAGATGATCGACGTGCCGAACTCCTGCTGGAGGTCCTTCAGGAGGTCCATGATCTGGGCCTGGACCGTCACGTCGAGCGCCGTCGTCGGCTCGTCCGCGATCAGCAGCGCCGGATTGCAGACCAGCGACATCGCGATCATCGCGCGCTGGCGCATGCCGCCGGAGAACTGGTGCGGGTAGTCGTCCACGCGCAAGTCCGGCTGGGGAATGCCGACCTTCGTCAGCATCTCGATCGACCGCGCCCGCGCCTCCTTCTTGGAGGCCCCGGTGTGCTTGCGGTACGTCTCACCGATCTGCCGGCCGATGGTGTGGTACGGCGACAGGGAGGCGAGCGCGTCCTGGAAGATCATCGCCATCTTGTTGCCGCGGAGCTTCTCCAGCTCCCGCTCGGTGGCGGTGAGAAGCTCCTGCCCGTCGAGCAGGACCTCGCCGTCGATCGCCGTGCTGTCCTTGTGGTGCAGGCCGAGGATGGCGAGGTTGGTGACGGACTTGCCGGAGCCGGACTCGCCGACGATGCCGAGGGTCTTGCCCTTCTCCAGGTCGAAGTCGAGGCCGTCCACGGCCTTGACCATGCCGTCCTCGGTGGAGAAGTGGACGCGCAGATCGCGTACGGACAGGAAGGGGGTGCTGCTCATCAGATCTCTCTTCCTGAGCCCTAGGCGAGGCGTACGCGCGGGTCGATGAGGGCGTAGACCGCGTCGACGATGATGTTGAAGACGACGATCGCCGTGGCGGCGACGAGGACGACGCCGAGCAGCATCGGCAGGTCGCTGGTGTTGACCGCCCTGACCGACAGGTCGCCGATGCCGTGCAGCGCGAACGTCTTCTCGGTGATGATCGCGCCGCCCAGGAGTACACCCAGGTCGAGGCCGAAGATCGTGACGATCGGGCCCATCGCGCCCCGCCAGGCGAAGCGGAAGAAGACCGAGCGGGCGGAGAGGCCCTTGGCGCGTGCCGTGCGGACGTAGTCCTCGCTGAGGGTCTCGACCAGCTGGGAGCGGGTCATACGGGTGTAGTTCGCCGTGAAGATCAGCGAGAGGACCATCCAGGGGATCATCAGGCCGGAGAACCAGGCGCCCGGATCCTCGCTGAAGGGTGTGTACTGCGGCCGGTTCAGCCACTGGAGCTGGTAGGTGAAGAGGTACACGGCGAAGACGCCGACGACGTAGATCTGCAGCGACGACGCGATCAGCGAGGCGGACGAGGCGATCTTGTCGAGCATCTTGCCCTGCTTGACGGCGGCCAGCATGCCGGTGCCGACACCGAAGATGACGAAGACGAAGGCCGCGCCCAGCGAGAGCGAGACGGTGGTCGGGAAGCGGTCCAGGATCGTGCCGAGGACCGGCTCGCGGTTGCGGAAGGAGTAACCGAGGCACGGCGAGGGGCAGTTGCCGAACGAGGCGTAGTCACGGCCGACGAACAGGCCCTGGAACCAGTGCCAGTACTGCACCGGCAGCGAATCGGCGATCCCCAGGTTGTGCCGCACCAGGTCCAGCGTCTCGGGGGAGCAGACCTTGCCGCAGGCGAGCCGTGCGGGGTCGCGCGGGGCGGCGTAGAAGAGGATGAAGACGAGAACGCTGATGATCAGCAGGATCACCGCGCCACCGACGATGCGGCGAAGGAGGAAGCGGAGCATGGCAGTTGGTTTTCCTGACGGATGCCGTGGGTGAGGAGGGGGCGGGGCGGACCTCCCTCAGGGAGTTCCGCCCCGCCACGAGGGCCGGTCGTCAGGCCTTGACGTACGTCTTGTAGATCAGCGTCGCGGCGAACTGCGGGTCGTGCTGGGCGCCGCCGACCTTGGAGCCGTGCAGGTAGAAGCGGCGCTGGTAGGTCTCCGGGATGATCGGCACGACCTCTTCCATGATCCGCTTGTCCAGCTCGGCCCAGGCCTTGCCGGCCTCCTTCTGGTCCGAGATGACCGCGTTCTTCTTGATCGCCTCGTTGATCCAGTCGACGTCGGTCTGCGAGATGTTGTTCTGGCCGTCGCCGATGGCCTCACCGTCGAAGAGCGGCTGGATGAGGGTGTAGGCGGTCGGCCAGTCCGGGGACCAGCCGAACCACATGACGTCGAACTTGTTGTCGATGCGCTGGGCCTGGTCGTAGTAGTCCGTCGAGTTGAGCGGCTTGATGACCGGGTCGAAGCCGGCGGCCTTGAGCGCGTTCTCGATGACGACCTTGGTCTTGTCGTACGTGGGGCGCTGCGGGAAGGCGTAGACGATCTTCTGTCCGAGCTTGCCGGCCTTCTTCAGGAGGGCCTTGGCGCGCTCGGGGTCGCCCTGCGGCTTCTTCAGCTTGCCGAAGACGTCGTACTTCTCGCGGCCGATGATGTCGGGGCTCAGGATGGTCGTCGCCAGGTCACCCGCGGACTCGCCGCCGTAGATCCGGCGGATCTGCTCCAGCGGCCAGGCGATGTTGAGCGCCTTGCGCACCTCGACGTCGGTGATGCGCTTGGTGTTGATGGCGTAGTAGTACGTGCCGGAGGACAGGCCGTTGAAGGACCGCTTCTTGACGGCCGGGGTGGTGAGCACCTTCTGCATGCGCTCGGCCGGGATCGGCTCGTAGATGGCGATCATCTGCTGGTCCTTGCCCTGGTCCGCGATGAAGCGGTCGCAGGAGTCAAGGCCCGTCGGCCCGAACTCGAATTCGAAGCTGTCAGGGTAGGCGTTGCGGATCGGGTCGGTCTTCGGGTCCCAGTGCTTGTTGCGCGTCAGCGTCAGCGACTTGTCGATGGAGCGGTGCTTGACGATGTACGGGCCACAGGAGAAGGGCGTCTTGTCGTACTTCTCCTTGGTGTCGTGCTTCACGGGCACCGGGGAGTACGAGGTCATCGCCAGGGTGAAGTTGAAGTCCGGGCGGGCTTCCTTCAGCTTGAAGGTGATCGTCTTCTTCGCCTTGTCGATGACGATCGAGTCCAGGTGGTCACCGCCGTACGGGCCCTTGTAGCCCTCGCGCCACTTGGCGCCCTTGCCGGTCAGCGCCATCTGGACGTACGAGGCACCCTCGGTGACGAAGGAGGCCCAGGAGCGCTCGAAGCCGTGGCGGACGTCCTCGACGGTCAGCTCGCTGCCGTCCTGCCACTTCAGGCCGTCCTTCAGCGTGAAGGTCCAGGTCTTGTTGCCGTCGGAGGCCTTGCCCGCGTCGGTGGCGAGGTCGCCGACGAGGGTCATGCCGCCCTTGGGGTCGATGTAGTAGCCGGTGAGGGCGCGCGCGAACAGCATGGCGACCGAGGAGTTGTACGCGAAGTAGATGCGCTGCGGGTCCATGTGCGACACGTCGTCCTCGGCGACGCCGTAGATCGTGCCGCCCTTCTGCGCGCCCGCGACCTCGGGGGCCGGGCCCTTCGAGTCGTCCGCGGTGCCGATCTTGACGTGGGCGCCCGTGTACTCGGTGGCGCCACCGTGCTTTCCTCCGTTGCCGCCTCCGGAGCCGCCGCTGCTGCACGCGGAAAGGACCATCGATCCGCCCGCCGCGACCGAGGTCGCGACGACGAAGTTTCTGCGGGAGAGAGACATGTGGCTACCAACCCTGATTGTCGAAGAAGAGGAGCGGAGGGAACGGCCCGGCACTGCCCCGTCGCAGGTGCCCGGCCCGGGGAGTGTCAGCGTTTGGTCTTCGGGTCCAGCGCGTCGCGCACCGAGTCGCCGAGGAGGTTGAAGGCGACGACGAAGATCACCATCGCGATGCCGGGGAAGGCCATGTACGTGATGTCCTGCTCGTACACCTCGGAGGCGCGCTGGATCATCACGCCCCAGTCCGGAGTGGGCTCCTGAAGGCCCACGCCCAGGAAGGCGAGACCGGCCTCCGCGGTGACGAACATCGGCAGGGCGAGCGTGGCCTGGATGAGGATCGGCGTCCACAGGTTGGGAAGCAGTTCCTTGAAGATGATCCTGGCCGGCGAGGCACCGGTCACCTTCGCGGCCTCCACGAACTCCCGCTCGCGCAGGGCCAGCACCTCACCGCGGAGCAGCCGGGCGATGGAGGCCCAGCCGAAGGCGGTCATCACCGCGATCAGGCTGGTGACCGTCAGCCAGGTCGGCGTCCTGTCCTCCGGGGCGACGACCACGGAGATCATCACGGGCCAGAAGGCGATGAAGAAGAGCGTCGAGGGGAAGGCCAGGAGGATGTCGATGACCCGGCCGATGAAGTAGTCGGTCTTGCCGCCGAGGTATCCGGCCGTGATGCCGACGGCGATGCCGATGAGCGTCACGAGGAGCGTGGTCGCCGCGGCGATCAGCAGCGAGTTGCGCATGCCGTACAGCAGGAAGGTCAGCACGTCACGGCCGAGTTGCGGCTCGATGCCGAACCAGAACTCGCTGTCGATGCCGCCGTTTGGCTTGATCGGATAGCTGAACTCGTTGAACAGGCTCGGGTCGTTCACCCCGTACGTCGTGTACGGATCCTTCCCGTACACCTTCGAAATCAGCGGCGCGCAGAGCGAGATGACGAAGAAGAAGAGCACGACGCACGCGGCGATCACGCCCGACTTGTCCCTCTTGAACCGGGTCCAGGCAAGCCGACCCGGCGAACGGCCCTCGCCGCCCCGGTTCTTGGGCGAGGAGGGGATGCCGTCGGTTTTGTCCGTCACTTCAAGCGTGGCGGCGGCGGCGGGAGTTGGCGAGGTCATGGCGCTCCAGGCCCGGAGGGGGACATCAGGTTTCCGCAGGACAAGCAGGCACCTACGGGCTAGGCGCGACTTTCGCAAGGCGTTTCCCACGCGGTCAATGAATGTTCGGTCGCCTTGATGGTCTCTTGGGGTTCTTGGTCAAGGCTTTGCGCAATAAAGGACATGACATTGCCTTGGCGTAATCAAGCGTGATGGACAAGGCGAGGCTATTTTGGGCAAGCCAGGCAATGTGTCCGATATTCGGGCGCAGCTGTCTCGAAATGCGTACGTCCGGATGGGCTCGGAGTCGACTCGGAGTGGACTCCGGGTGGGCCTGGACTCATACGGGTGGGGTAAATGTGCGGTTCATACCGCCTGAGGCGATATTTGGCGGTAAGCGAGTCGGATCACGGTGAAAGCCCGGAAGAGGAGGACTCCATGCGTGGAGCCACGCACGCCAAGTGGGCCGCATGCGCGGTGACCGTCGCCCTCGCGGCCACCGCCTGCGGCGGCGGGGGAGGCGACGGCGGTGGCGGTGGTGGCGGCGACGGCTCCGGCATCGTGAGCTCCTCGTGGGGCGACCCGCAGAACCCGCTCGAACCGGCGAACACCAACGAGGTCCAGGGCGGCAAGATCCTCGACATGATCTTCCGGGGTCTCAAGCGGTACGACCCGAAGACCGGCGAGGCCAAAGACATGATCGCCGAGTCCATCGAGACCAAGGACGCGCAGAACTTCACGGTCAGGATCAAGGACGGCTGGACGTTCAGCAACGGCGAGAAGATCACCGCCAAGTCCTTCGTGGACGCCTGGAACTACGGCGCGAACCTCAAGAACAACCAGAAGAACGCCTACTTCTTCGGCTACATCGAGGGCTACGACAAGGTCCACCCGGAGAAGGGTGACCCGAGCGCCAAGACGCTGACCGGGCTGAAGGTCGTCGACGACAGGACGTTCACCGTCAAGCTCACCCAGAAGTTCTCCACCTGGCCCGACACCCTCGGCTACCCCGCCTACGCGCCGCTGCCCAAGGCGTTCTACGACGACCACGACGCCTGGATCTCCAAGCCCGTCGGCAACGGGCCGTACACCGTGGACTCGTACACCAAGGGCTCGAAGATGTCCCTGCGGAAGTGGGACGCGTACCCGGGCGAGGACAAGGCACGCAACGGCGGTGTGGACATGATGGTCTACACCGACAACAACACCGCCTACACCAACCTGATGGCGGGCAACCTCGACCTCGTCGACGACGTGCCCGCAGCGCAGCTCAGGAACGCCAAGAGCGACCTCGGCGACCGGTACATCAACACCCCCGCGGGCATCATCCAGACCCTCGCCTTCCCCTTCTACGACAGCAAGTGGAACAAGCCCGGCATGGAGAAGGTCCGTCGGGGCCTGTCCATGGCGATCAACCGCGAGCAGATCACCGAGAAGATCTTCCAGAAGACGCGGACCCCCGCCACCGACTGGACCTCCCCGGTGCTCGGCGAGGACGGCGGCTACCAGGCCGGACTCTGCGGCGACGCCTGCGAGTACGACGCCGCCAAGGCCAGAAAGCTGGTCGAGGAAGGCGGCGGCATCCCCGGCGGGCAGCTGAAGGTCACGTACAACGCGGACACCGGCTCCCACAAGGAGTGGGTCGACGCCGTCTGCAACTCCATCAACAAGGCGCTGGAGAAGGACAAGGCCTGCGTCGGCAACCCCGTCGGCACCTTCGCGGACTTCCGCAGCAAGGCCTCCCGGCAGGAACTCGACGGGGCCTGGCGCGCGGGCTGGCAGATGGACTACCCGCTGATCCAGAACTTCCTGGAACCGAACTACTTCACCGACGCCTCGTCCAACGACGGCAAGTTCTCCGACAAGGAGTTCGACAGGCTCGTCGGTGAGGCCAACGCGGAGACCGACAACGCCAAGGCCGTCGCCAAGTTCCGGGACGCCGAGAAGATCCTCGCGAAGCAGATGCCGGCCATCCCGCTCTGGTACCAGAACGGCAGCGCGGGCTACTCCGACAAGGTCTCCGACGTCTCGCTCAACCAGTTCAGCGTGCCGGTGTACGACCAGATCAAGGTCGACTGAGACGCCGGAGGCGGCCATGGGACGTTACGTGATCCGGCGTCTGCTGCAGATGATCCCGGTCTTCGTCGGCGCCACGCTGCTGATCTTCCTGATGGTGAACGTGATGGGCGACCCCGTCGCGGGCCTCTGCGGCGACCGCCAGTGCGACCCCGCCACGGCCACCCGGCTGAAGAAGGAGTTCGGCCTCGATAAGCCGGTGTGGCAGCAGTACCTGACGTACATGGGCAACGTCTTCACCGGTGACTTCGGCACCGCCTTCAACGGCCAGAAGGTCACCGAGCTGATGTCGGCCGCCTTCCCGGTCACCATCCGTCTGACCCTCGTCGCCATCGTCTTCGAGATCGTCATCGGGATCTCGCTGGGCGTGCTCACCGGACTGCGGCGCGGGCGCCCGATCGACACCGGCGTACTGATCCTCACGCTCGTCGTGATCTCCGTCCCCACCTTCGTGACCGGCCTCGTGCTGCAACTGCTGCTCGGCGTCAAGTGGGGCGTCATGAAACCGTCCGTCTCCAGCGAGGCGCCCTTCGACGAACTCCTGATCCCCGGGCTCGTCCTCGCCTCGGTCTCCCTGGCCTACGTGACCCGTCTGACCCGCACCTCCATCGCCGAGAACCGGCGCGCCGACTACGTCCGCACCGCCATCGCCAAGGGCCTGCCCCGGCGCCGCGTCATCACCCGGCACCTGCTGCGGAACTCCCTCATCCCCGTGATCACCTTCATCGGCACGGACGTCGGCGCGCTGATGGGCGGCGCGATCGTCACCGAGCGGATCTTCAACATCCACGGCGTCGGCTTCCAGCTCTACCAGGGCATCCTGCGCCAGAGCACCCAGACCGTCGTCGGCTTCGTGACCGTCCTCGTCCTGGTCTTCCTGCTGGCCAACCTCATCGTCGACCTCCTGTACGCCGTACTCGACCCGAGGATCCGCTATGCCTGAACCCCATCAGCCGGAGCGCGCGATCGCGGCGACCGGTGCGGGCGGCGCGATGGACCTCGCCGCGAGCGAGGCGACCTCGCTGAACAAGCCGGGGAAGCCGGAGAACGGCCCCGGCGGACCCGACGGCACCGGCCCCTCCGCCCCCGCCCGCAGCCTGTGGTCCGATGCCTGGCGGGACCTGCGGCGCAACCCCGTCTTCATCGTCTCGGGCCTGATCATCCTCTTCCTCGTCGTCATCTCGCTGTGGCCCTCGCTCATCGCCACCGGCAACCCACTGGCCTGCGATCTCGCCAACGCTCAGAAGAGCTCCACGCCCGGTCACCCGTTCGGCTTCAACGAGCAGGGCTGCGACGTCTACACCCGCGTCGTCCACGGCACCCGCGTCTCCGTCACCGTCGGCGTGTGCGCCACCCTCGGCGTCGCCCTCCTCGGCAGCGTCCTCGGCGGTCTCGCCGGGTTCTTCGGCGGGGCGTGGGACGCGGTCCTCTCGCGCATCACCGACGTGTTCTTCGCCATCCCCGTCGTCCTCGGCGGCCTGGTGCTCCTCTCCGTGGTCACCAGCTCCACCGTCTGGCCCGTGGTCGGCTTCATGGTGCTGCTCGGCTGGCCGCAGATCTCCCGCATCGCGCGCGGCTCCGTCATCACCGCCAAGCAGAACGACTACGTCCAGGCGGCGCGCGCGCTCGGCGCCTCCAACTCCCGGATGCTCCTGCGCCACATCACGCCGAACGCCGTCGCCCCCGTGATCGTCGTCGCGACCATCGCGCTGGGTACGTTCATCGCCCTCGAAGCCACGCTCTCCTACCTCGGCGTCGGGCTGAAGCCACCGACCGTCAGCTGGGGCATCGACATCTCGGCCGCCTCCCTGTACATCCGCAACGCCCCGCACATGCTGCTCTGGCCGGCCGGCGCGCTGGCGGTCACCGTGCTCGCGTTCATCATGCTCGGCGACGCGGTGCGCGACGCCCTCGACCCGAAGCTGAGGTAGGCGCCCATGGCATCCACGGCACCCACGGCACCCACGGTCCCCCTGCTCGAAGTGCGCGGCCTGCACGTGGAGTTCCGGACGAGGGACGGCCTCGCCAAGGCCGTCAACGGCGTCGACTACGCCGTCAGCGCGGGCGAGACGCTCGCCGTGCTCGGCGAGTCCGGCTCGGGCAAGTCCGTGACCGCCCAGGCCATCATGGGCATCCTCGACACACCGCCCGGCAGGATCACGGCGGGCGAGATCCTCTTCCAGGACAGGGACCTCCTGAAGCTCAAGGAGGACGAGCGGCGCAAGGTCCGCGGCGCCGGCATGGCGATGGTCTTCCAGGACGCGCTGTCGTCCCTGAACCCGGTGCTGAGCGTCGGCGAACAGCTCGGCGAAATGTACGTCGTCCACCGGGGCATGTCGCGGAAGGACGCGAAGGCCCGGGCCATCGAGTTGATGGACCGGGTGCGCATCCCGGCCGCCAGGGAACGCGTCGGCCAGTACCCGCACCAGTTCAGCGGCGGCATGCGCCAGCGCATCATGATCGCCATGGCGATGGCCCTGGAGCCCTCCCTCATCATCGCGGACGAGCCGACCACCGCCCTCGACGTCACCGTCCAGGCGCAGGTCATGGACCTCCTCGCGGAGCTCCAGCGCGAGCTGAACATGGGCCTGATCCTCATCACCCACGACCTCGGAGTCGTCGCGGACGTGGCCGACACCATCGCCGTCATGTACGCGGGCCGCATCGTCGAGAAGGCCCCCGTCCACGAGCTCTACCGGGCGCCCGCACACCCGTACACCCGCGGTCTGCTCGAATCCATCCCGCGCCTGGACCAGAAGGGCCAGGCCCTCTACGCGATCAAGGGCCTGCCGCCGAACCTCATGCACATCCCACCCGGCTGCCCCTTCCACCCCCGCTGCCCCCTGGCCCAGGACGTCTGCGTCACCGAGGACCCACCGCTCGCGCGCGTCACGTACGAAGGGCTGGCCGCCGAGCGCAGGAGCGCCTGCCACTTCTGGAAGGAGACGATCGATGCCGCACGGTGAACCCGGGCACGAACCGATCCTCCAGGTACGCGGCCTCGTCAAGCACTACCCGCTGACCCAGGGCGTCCTCTTCCGCAAGCAGGTCGGCGCGGTCAAGGCCGTGGACGGCGTCGACTTCGACCTCGTCCAGGGCGAGACCCTCGGCATCGTGGGCGAGTCGGGCTGCGGCAAGTCGACGGTCGCCAAGATGCTGGTCAACCTGGAGCGGCCCACCGCGGGCGAGATCCGCTACAAGGGCGAGGACATCACCAAGCTCTCCGGCCGGGCCCTGAAGGCGGTCCGCCGCAACATCCAGATGGTCTTCCAGGACCCCTACACCTCGCTGAACCCGCGGATGACCGTCGGCGACATCATCGGAGAGCCCTACGAGATCCATCCCGAGGTCGCTCCGAAAGGCTCGCGGCGCCGGCGGGTGCAGGAGCTCCTCGACGTGGTCGGGCTCAACCCCGAGTACATCAACCGCTATCCGCACCAGTTCTCCGGCGGCCAGCGCCAGCGCATCGGCATCGCGCGCGGCCTCGCGCTCAGACCCGAGGTCATCGTCGCCGACGAGCCGGTGTCCGCGCTCGACGTCTCCGTCCAGGCGCAGGTCATCAACCTCCTGGACCAGTTGCAGGACGAGTTCGACCTGAGTTACGTCTTCATCGCCCACGACCTGTCGATCGTGCGGCACATCTCGGACCGGGTCGGCGTCATGTACCTCGGCCGGATCGTCGAGACCGGCTCCGACGAGGAGATCTACGAGCATCCGACGCACCCCTACACGCAGGCACTGCTCTCCGCCGTGCCGGTCCCCGACCCCGAGGCGCGCGAGCACCGGGAGCGGATCATCCTCAGCGGTGACGTGCCCTCGCCCGCCAACCCGCCGTCGGGCTGCCGCTTCCGTACGCGCTGCTGGAAGGCGCGGGAGCGGTGCGCCCTGGAGGTGCCGGCGCTGGCGGTGCCCGCGGAGTTCCGGTACGAGGGCGGGCCCGCGGCGCACGACTCGGCCTGCCACTTCGCCGAGGAGAAGCAGGTCGTGCCGTAGCCGGGGCCCGCGGAGCCTCTCAGGTGAGGTCCAACGACCGCTTGAGGAAGTCCACTTGGAACAGCAGCAGGTTCTCCGCGATCTGTTCCTGCGGCGTCATGTGCGTCACGCCCGTCAGGGGCAGGACCTCGTGCGGGCGGCCCTCGGCGAGCAGGGCCGAGGAGAGCCGCAGGGAGTGCGCCACCACCACGTTGTCGTCGGCCAAACCGTGCACGATCAGCATCGGGCGGTGCGGTTCGGCCGCCTCGACCAGGCCGTCGTCCCAGACCAGCGAGTTGTGGCGGTACGTCTCAGGGGTCCGGGTCGGGTCGCCCAGGTACCGCTCCTCGTAGTGCGTGTCGTACAGCCGCAGGTCCGTCACCGGCGCGCCTACCACCGCCGCGTGGAAGACGTCGGGGCGGCGCAGCACGGCCATCGCCGCGAGGTAGCCGCCGTAGGACCAGCCGCGGATCGCCACCCGGTCCAGATCCAGGGGGTACTCCCCGGTCGCCGCGAGGGCGTGCAGGGCCTCGACCTGGTCGTCGAGTGTGAGCGTGAGGTCGTTCTTGATCGACTTCTCCCAGGCGGGGGAGCGGCCGCGCATGCCGCGGCCGTCCGCCACGATCACCGCGAACCCCTGGTCGGCGAACCACTGCGAGGTGAGGAAGACGCCCTGCGCGCTCTGGACGCGCTGTCCGTGCGGGCCGCCGTACGGATCGAGCAGTACCGGAAGTGGCCCGTCCGCCGCCTTGTAATCAGTGGGTAGCAGGACGGCGCACGGAATCCGCCGCGTGCCCCCTTCGGTCAGCGTCACGCGCGGCGTGAGCCCCGGGCGCTGGGCGTGTGAGGCGACGGTGGCCACCTGCTTGCCGTCGCGCAGCACCCGCACCTGAGCGTCGGAACGGTCCAGGGTGGCCGAAACGAGCACGGTGAGACCGCCCGCGCGAACCGCCGAATGGACACCGGGTTCCCGCGACAGGCGTTCCACACCCAGTTCGTTGACGCGGTAGACATGCACCTCGCCGGTCTCCGGATCGGCCGCGCCCGCGCCCGCCGACGCCGAGACGAGAATGTCCTGCTCGGCCACGTCGAGGACCGCGCGGACGTGCAACTGCGGACCGGTCAGCGGCCGTTCCCCCCAGACGAGGACCCGCGCGCCGCCCTCGTCGACGATGCGCACCAGCTTGCCGCTGGGCGACCAGGAGGGGGCTCCGGGGAAGAGCTCCAGCCAGTCGGGGTCCTCCTCGGCGTGCACCATCCGCGTCGAGCCGTCCTCGGGGTTCACCGCGAGATACAGCTGACTCTGCTGGTCACGGGCCTGCACGAGCAGCAGCGGGGCGCCGTCCGACGACCAGTGCACCCGGGCCAGATAGGGGAAGCGGACCCGGTCCCACAGCACCTCGGTACGCGATCCGTCCAGGCCGAGGACGAAGAGGCGTACGTCCGCGTTGGCCGTGCCCGCCGCCGGATACGCGATCGTCGTGGGCTCGCGGTCCGGGTGCGCCGGGTCGGCGATCCACCAGCGCCGGACGGGGGCGTCGTCGACGCGCGCGACGAGCAGCCGGTCGGAGTCGGGCGACCACCAGAAGCCGCGGTGGCGCGCCATCGACTCCGCCGCGACATGCTCCGCCAGGCCGTACGTGACGCTCGCCTCGTGGCCGGATTCCGGCTCCGCCAGCGCCCTGTCCCCCTCGCCGTCGGCGCCCGTCACACGCAGGGCGCCCCCGGAGACGTACGCGACATGCCGGCCGTCGGGCGAGGGGCGCGGGTCGATCACCGGGCCCCGCGCGGGAAGTTGGCGCGCCGTGCCCGCGCGCAGCTCCGCCGCGAAGAGCCGGCCCGACAGCGCGAACGCCGCCAACTCCACCGCGGCGTCCGTCGCGTACTCCACGATGCCCGCTCCGCCCTCCCGGCTGCGCTCGCGCCGCGCGAGCTCGCGCGCCGACAGCCGCTCGGCCGCGCCGCCGAGCAGCAGGGCCGGATCGGCCGCCACGCGCTCGACGACACCGTCCGCCAGGTCCAGGACCCAGAGCTGATGCACCCGGTCGGTACCGGAGGACGAGCGCAGGAAAACGACCCGCGAACCGTCGGGCGCCACCGTGAACGCACGCGGCGCGCCGAGGGTGAACCGCTGTGTACGGGCGTTGTGTCGCGGAAAGGAGAGCCGCTGTTCCTGGCTTCCGTCGGGCCTGCGGATTCCGGGGTTCTCGGTGGTCATCCCCCGACCCTATGGCGCATGCGCCCCCCTGTGCTGCCGTGCTCCGAGTCATGCGTCCGCACGGATAGTTATGATCCGTAGCGCTTGGTGGGTATGAACCTGCTGGCGTCCGCACTGGGTTACGGCAACGACTTGGAGGTGACCGCCGTGGCACTCTCGATTTCGGCGGTGGTGCTGCTGGCGATCATCGTCTTCTTGCTGGTCAAGAAGTCGGGACTGAAAACGGGGCACGCTGTCGTCTGTACGCTGCTCGGCTTCTACCTGGCGAGTTCGTCCATCGCGCCGACGATCAACGAGCTGACGACGAACGTGGCGGGGATGATCGGCGACATCAAGTTCTGACCCGTCCTCGCGGTCCTCGTAGGGAGGTTCCGCGGGGCCTCGTAGGGTGGTCCCATGACGGAACCGCCCGCCCGGCGCCTGCTGCTCGTGCACGCGCACCCCGACGACGAGTCGATCAACAATGGCGCGACCATGGCCAAGTACGCGGCCGAGGGCGCCCATGTCACGTTGGTCACCTGCACGCTGGGCGAGGAGGGCGAGGTCATCCCGGCCGGGCTCGCCCACCTCGCCGCCGACCGCGAGGACTCCCTGGGCGCCTGGCGCGTCGGGGAACTGGCCGCCGCCATGAAGGAGCTGGGCGTCACCGACCACCGCTTCCTCGGCGGCGCAGGCCGCTACCGCGACTCCGGGATGATGGGCACCGAGCAGAACCACCGGCCCGGCGCCTTCTGGTCGGCCGACCTCGACGAGGCGGCCGCCCACCTCGTCGAGGTGATCCGCGAGGTCCGGCCGCAGGTCCTCGTCACATACGACCCCGACGGGGGGTACGGCCACCCCGACCACATCCAGGCACACCGCGTCGCCATGCGCGCCGCCGACCTCGCGGCCGACCCCGCCTTCCGCGGTGACCTCGGGCAGCCGCACACCATCGGCAAGATCTACTGGAACCGCGCGCCGCGGTCCGTGGTCGAGGAGCGCTTCCGGTGGATGGCGGGGCCGCTGCGGTTCTCGCCGTTCACCACGCCCGCCGCCGTCGCGGATGTGCCGGGAGTCACGGACGACGAGCGGATCACGACGGAGATCGACGGCGGGCCCTTCAAGGCGGCCAAGGCGGCGGCGATGCGGGCCCATGCCACGCAGATCACGGTGAGCGAGCCGCTCTTCGTCCTCTCCAACGGTCTGGCGCAGCCCATCTTCGATGTGGAGTACTACGAACTGGTGCGGGGAGAAGCGTCGACACAGGGCCCGGCTCCTGAGGCGGACCTGTTTGCGGGACTCGAAAGGGTGACGGATGTGGCTGAGGTGACCGCGCTGTGAGTACACGATCTCGTGCGTCGTCCTCGGGCTCCGCTCCGACTCCGTCTCCGTCGTCGGCGGCGGCGCCCGCGGCGCCCGCCGGGAGCTTCCTCGCGCAGCCGCTGAGAGCGGGCCGAGTCGCCGCGTACGCCGGACTGTTCGTGCTCGGCGCCGTCGTGGGCGCCGCGGGCGCGCTCGTCCAAGGCGGCTTCTTCCCCGCCGGGCTGCTGCTCGCCCTCCTCGGCGCCGCCGGTGCCTTCTACGGCGGGGCAAGGGCGGTCGGCACGAAGGCGGGGGCCGTCGCGCCCGCCGCCGGCTGGCTGGTCGCGGTCATGCTGCTCACCGCCACCAGACCCGAGGGGGACTTCCTCTTCGGCGCGGGCCTCGGCTCGTACGGCTTCCTGCTCGGCGGAATGGCGGTGGCTGTGATGTGCGCCACGCTCGGGCAGCGACCGCAACCGGGCGGGTACGCCGCCCGACTTGGCAAGTGACGTACCACTTCGGCCCGTCTTCCGCACGGGTTTGACGCCCGTCGCAGGAGGAGCGCCGACGGCGGCCAGTATGGTGGTGCGGCCGCCGAGCCTCCCCCAACCTCCGGCCGGGGGGACCCCGGACGAGGTGAGACGGGCGGCGGAGTCAACCAGGAGAACCTGCCTTGAGTCGTGAAACTGACAGTTCGTCCTCCGGGCCCCAGGGGCGCGGTGGAGCCGCATACCCCTCGGGGACGCCGCCGTACGGCTCCTCCGCGCAGGGCGCAGCCGCTGACGGCGCGGACGGCCGGCGGCGGCAGGCCGCCGACGGGCGGCCCGGCGAGCCCGAGACCCAGACCACGCTGACCACGCGCATCCGGATCAACATCCCCGGGTCGCGGCCCATCCCGCCGGTCGTCATGCGTACGCCCGTCGGTGACGAGGGCGGCTCGCGCGGGGACGCCGCGCAGGCGGACGACGAGAGCCGCCGTGATGTCGCCGCGCCGGGGGCGCCCGGTGCGAGAGAGGCGGGTGGCGCGATGGGTGCCGCTTCCGGTGGGGCCGGTGGAGACTTTTCTTCCGGTTCCCGTTCCGGCTCCGGAACCGGCGGTGGTGCCGGTGCCGGTGCCGGTTCTGGTTCCGGTGCGGGCTCCGCTCCGGGTGAGGGCGGCGCGGGAGGTTCCGGCGCCGCCGAGGAGAAGACCAGCGACTGGTTCGCCCCGCGCAAGCCCGCGCGGGGCGAGAGCGGCGCGCCGGGCGGCGCGGCCGCGGCCCCGGGCAACGGCGGCCCCTCGGCAGCCGGTTCGGGCGGCTCGGGCGGCCCGGGTGGTTCCGGTGGCCCCGGTGGCCCCGGCACGGGTCCCTTCGACGTATCCGGTGCCGTCGCGTCGGGCCCCCTCGGCGCGGGCGCTCCCCAGGGCGGCGACCCGACGCGGGGCGACCTGCCGTACTTCGCCGGAGGCCCGGGCGCGGGCCCCGGCGGCTCCCAGGACTCCAGGGGCCCCGCCGGCCCGACCGGC
This sequence comes from Streptomyces sp. NPDC003379, assembly GCF_053589195.1. NCBI lineage: Bacteria > Bacillati > Actinomycetota > Actinomycetes > Kitasatosporales > Streptomycetaceae > Streptomyces > Streptomyces sp. NPDC003379. The sequence goes on from NZ_JBSFRK010000028.1 coordinate 87,679, forward strand.
GGCCCCGTCACCGGCGACAGCCCGCTCGCGTCGCCCACGCAGGGCGCCCGCCCCTCGGGTCACGGTGGCCCCGCCAACCCCGCCGGACCTCCGCCGCGTTCCGGCGCCATGAGCGACGACACCGCGATCCTCACGCCGCAGAAGCCCGGCCCCGTCTCGCCGCCCCCCGGCGGCCCCGGCTCCCTGCCCGGCGGCCCCGGCGCCCCCACGCCGGGCGGCAACGTCTCCGGGGAGACGCTGACCAGCGGCATTCCCGTCGTGCCGCCCGCGCACGACACCTCTCCGTTCGCCCACGGGCCGCAGGGCGACGGGCCGATGGCGCACACCCCGCCGAAGCTGCCCGAGCCGGTGCGCTCCGACGTGCCGCCCGCCCCGAAGCCCGCCCGGAAGTCCGCGCCGAAGAAGAAGGGCCGCAACAAGCTGGTCCTCCTCGCGGTCGCCGTGGTCGTCGTGGCCTGCGGGGCGTACGGAGCGGGCCTGCTGATGAACCACGCGGATGTGCCGAAGGGCACCACGGTGCTCGGCGTCGACATCGGCGGCGGCACCCGCGACGAGGCCGTCAAGAAGCTCGACGAGGCCCTCGGCGAGCGCGTCGCCAAGCCCCTGAAGCTGTCGGTCGCCGGTGAGCAGGTCGCGCTCAAGCCGGACCAGGCGGGCCTGACCCTGGACAGCCAGGCCACCGTCCGCGCGGCGGCGGGCAGCGACTACAACCCCGTCTCGGTGGTCGGCTCGCTCTTCGGCAACCAGCGTGTCGTCGAGCCGGTCATGCCCGTCGACGAGGAGAAGCTGGCGGCCGCCCTGGAGCGCGCCGCGGGCGGCTCCGGCTCGGCACAGGAGGGCACGGTCAAGTTCGAGCCCGGCGAGGCCGTCCCCGTCTACGGCAAGGTCGGCAAGGGAATCGACGCCAAGGCGTCGACGGCGGCTGTCGCGGACGCGTACAAGAAGCAGGTCGAGACGGGCAGCGCGGGCACGGTCCAGGTGCCGGTCACCACGCGCAAGCCGACGGTCTCCAAGGCCGAGGTCGACAAGTTCATGACCCGCTTCGCGAAGCCGGCGATGTCCGCCAACGTCACGATCAAGGCGGGCGCCAAGTCGATCCCCTTCGGCCCGGCGAGGTCCCTGCCGAAGATCCTGGAGACCAAGGTCGCAGGCGACGGCACCCTCCAGCCGCACTACAACCTCGAAGAGCTGAGGAAGCTGTACGGCAACGTCTTCGACGGCATCCTGATCCAGCGCGGCAACGGCGACAAGACGCCGGTCCAGCCGACGGACGTGGCGGGCGCCATGAACAAGGCGCTGATCGGCAAGACGCCCGCGGAGCGGATCGGCGTGATCGAGACGAACGCCAGCTAGTACGGGTACTGGTTCGAGTAACGGGTCCGGGATGACAGAGATGACAGATGTCATCCCGGACCCCACACACACGACACTGCCCCCGTCGTCCGCCGCCGCCGACGATGGATCACATGACAGCAGTGACCTTCACAGAGGTGACCAAGAGCTACGGCGACGTCCGCGCCGTGGACGGCCTCACGCTCGACCTCCGCCCCGGCGAGACCGTGGCGCTCCTCGGCCCGAACGGCGCGGGCAAGTCCACCACCCTCGACCTGCTGCTCGGCCTGCGGCGGGCGGACAGCGGCACGGTGCGGGTCTTCGGGACCTCACCGCGCGAGGCGATCACCGCGGGCCGGGTCGGCGCCATGCTGCAGAGCGGCGGCCTGATGGGCGGGGTCACCGTGCGCGAGCTGGTGCGGCTCGCCTGCGATCTGCACCCGAGGCCCCGCCGGATCGGTGACGTGCTCGCCCACGCGGGGATCACCCAGATCGCCGACCGCAAGGTCGACAAGCTCTCCGGCGGCCAGGAGCAGCGCGTGCGCTTCGCACTCGCCACGGCCGGGGCGAACGACCTGATCGTCCTCGACGAGCCGACCACCGGCATGGACGTCACCGCCCGCCAGGCGTTCTGGGCCACCATGCGGGAGCAGGTGGACCAGGGCCGCGCGGTCCTGTTCGCCACGCACTACCTGGAGGAGGCCGACGCGATCGCCGACCGCGTCCTGGTCCTGCACCGCGGCCGCCTCCTCGCGGACGGCACCGCCGCCGAGATCAAGGCGAAGGCGGGCGCCCGCAAGGTCTCCTTCGACCTCGCGGAGACCGACACGAAGAGAGACGCGGAGACAGGCGCGGAGACAGGCGCGGAGGCCGACGCGGCGCTGACCAAGCGGCTGCGGGAGGTGCTGCCCTGCCTGACGGCGCTGGACATCTCGGGCCGCACGGTCCGCCTGCAGTCCACCGACGCCGACGCCACCGTGCACGCGCTGTACGGACTCGGCGTGTACCCGCGCAACCTCGAAGTCGCCGGGCTCGGCCTGGAGCAGGCGTTCGTGGCGATCACCGAGGCCGAGGAGGCCAAGACCCGATGACGAACGCTCTGGCCTCGCGGGGCCTGATCAAGCTGGAGATCACCCGCGCCCTGCGCAACCGCAAGTTCCTCTTCTTCTCCGTCATCTACCCGGCGATGCTCTTCCTGATCATCGCGGGCACGCAGGGCGGCGCCGACAAGGTGCCGGACTCCGGCCTGTCCGTGCCCGCCTTCATGATGGTCTCGATGGCGTCCTTCGGCGCCCTCACCGCCGTCCTGATGGGCAACAGCGAGCGCATCGCGAAGGAGCGGGAGAGCGGCTGGGTGCGGCAGTTGCGCCTGACGGCGCTCCCCGGGCGCGGCTACGTCCTGGCGAAGACGGCGAGCGCGGCGGTGGTCAGCCTGCCGTCCATCCTCGTGGTGTTCGCCGTCGCCGCGGTCTTCAAGGACGTCCGCTTCGAGGCCTGGCAGTGGCTGGCGCTGACCGGCGCGATCTGGGCGGGCAGCCTCTGCTTCGCGGCGCTCGGCGTGGCGATCGGCTACCTCGCGTCCGGCGACGCGGTCCGCCCGATCACGATGATCGTCTACTTCGGGCTCTCCCTCCTCGGCGGCCTGTGGATGCCCACGACGACGTTCCCGCAGTGGCTGCGGGACGCGGCGTCCTGGCTGCCCACGCACGCGTACGCTGCGCTCGGGCAGGCCATCGAACTGGGCGAGGCCCCGCACGCGAAGGACGTCACGCTGCTGGTCGCCTACTTCCTCCTCTTCGCGGGCGGCGCGGCGTGGCTGTACCGGAAGGACACACTGAAGGCGTGAGCGAGACCCACCGCGCCGAGGACGCGCGCGACACCGGCCGCTTCGGAGACGCCCATCCGTTGCTCAGCTTCGGGCGGCCCGTCATGGGCCGCCGCCAGATCCTCGCCAAGGCGCTCTGGATCGGCGTCTGGCTGGTCTTCCTGGCGAGCCCGGTGCGGGACCTGGTGACGGCCGAGCGCGGCGGCGCGGCCACGGCGCTCGGCTGCCTCGGTCTTACGGCCTTCGCCGTCTGCTACCTCTCGCTCGTCTTCCGCTTCACCTCGAAGGTGCTCGACCGGCGTGCGGTGTGCGTGTCGTTCGCGGCGCTGCTCGTCCTGGCCGTCGTCCTCGCGTACAGCTTCGGCAGCGACTGGCTCGGGCTCTTCGTCTACGTCTCCGTGTCCGCCGGGGCGGTGCTGCCGATGCGGCACGCGGCCTGGGTCGTCCCCGCGGTCACCGCCGTGATGGTCGGCGTGGGCCTGCGTACGGACAGCCTCCAGGACCTCCTGGGGAACCTCGCCGTGCTCAACGTCCTCATCGGGTTCGCGATGAGCGGCGTACGCCGGTTGGTCCGTACGACGGTCCAGCTCCGTGAGGCGCGGGCCACCGTCGCCCAGCTGGCCGCCAATGAGGAGCGGCTGCGGCTGGCGAGGGACCTGCACGACCTGCTCGGCCACTCGCTCTCCCTGATCACGCTCAAGAGCGAGCTGGCCGGGCGGATGCTGCCCGACCACCCCGACAAGGCCGCTCAGCAGGTGGCCGACATCGAGCAGGTCAGCCGCCAGGCCCTGGTGGACGTGCGCGAGGCCGTCTCCGGCTACCGCAGGCGCACCCTGGCCGGCGAACTGGCGGGCGCCCGCACGGCGCTGTCCGCCGCGGGCATCGAGGCCGACATCCCGCTGGAGGCGCCCGCCGAACTGCCGGAGGAGGAGAGCGAGGCGGCGCTCGCCTGGGCGCTGCGGGAGGCCGTGACCAACGTCGTACGGCACAGCGGCGCCCGGCGCTGCACGGTGACGTTCACGGCACGCCAGACCCTGGTGGGGCCGTCCCTCGAACTCTCCGTGGAGGACGACGGGACGGGCGGGCCGGGCGGCCCGGCCGCGGGCAACGGCCTGACGGGCCTCGCCGAGCGCGTGGAGGCGGTCGGCGGCGCCCTGGAGACGGGTCCGGGGGCCCGCCGCGGCTTCCGCCTGGCGGCCCGCGTCCCGCTGGCCGGGGCGGCCGTAGGATCCCCCTCATGAGCAGCGAGGACGGCCACGGAGTGGCGGACGGCGGGAGCGGCGTGATCAGGGTGCTGCTCGCCGAGGACCAGTCGATGGTCCGCGAGGCCCTCGCCGCCCTCCTCGGCCTGGAGCCGGACATCGAGGTGGTCGCCCAGGCGGCCCGCGGCGACGAGGTGCTGACGGCGGCGCGCGACCACGACGTGGACGTGGCGCTGCTCGACATCGAGATGCCCGGGATGACCGGCATCGAGGCGGCGGCGGGACTGCACGCCGAGTTCCCCGCGTTGAAGATCGTCATCCTCACCACCTTCGGCCGCCCCGGCCATCTGCGCAGCGCCATGGAGTCCGGCGCCGACGCGTTCCTGGTCAAGGACGCCCCCGCCGCCCAGCTCGCCGCGGCGGTGCGCAGGGTCCTCGCGGGGGAGCGGGTCATCGACCCGGCGCTGGCGGCGGCCGCCCTCGCCGGGGGCGCGAATCCCCTGACGGACCGCGAGCGCGAGGTCCTGCGCGCGGCGGCCGACGGCGCCACCAACGCCGAACTGGCCGCCACCCTGCACCTCTCGCCGGGCACGGTCCGCAACTACCTCTCGACGGCGATCCAGAAGCTCGCCGTCCGCAACCGCGCGGAGGCGGTCAGGGCCGCCCGCGACAAGGGCTGGCTCTGACCGGCGGACCGCCCGCCCGCTCAGTTCAGCAGCGCCCGCGCGCCCCGCGCCTGCCGCCGCGCCCGGTCCGCCGTCGCCGCGTCCTCACCGTCCACCTCATCGGCGTACGCGTCGAGCTCGCGCGCGCCCACCAGATAGTCCCCCTTCTGTACGAGGAGTTGGGCACGGTCGTAGCGCAGCCGGGGCGGCGGCGACGGCAGGAGCAGGGAGAGCTCGATCGCCCAGAGCGAGACGTCGCAGCGCTCCGGGCGGGGCGCGGCCCAGGCGCGGATGTTGTTCAGGACACGGCCCAGGATGTCCAGCGGGCCCGCGGGGCACAGCATCGACGGCGCGAGCGGCGCACCGGTGGCCGCCACGACGAGCAGCTCCACGTCCGTGCGGGTCAGGACGCGCCCGCCCGCGAAGGGGTCGGCGAGCACCTGATCGTCCGGGGCGCCGAAACCGACGACGAAATGCCCCGGCAGCGCCACACCGTGGACCGGCGCCCCGGCGCGCCGCGCCACCTCCATCCACAGCACCGAGAGCAGGATCGGCAGCCCTCTGCGGCGCCGCAGCACCTCGTGCAGGAGGGAGGACTCCAGGCGGTGGTAGTCACCGGGTCTGCCCCTGAAGCCGCAGCGCCCGCCGAGAAGTTCGGCGAGGTCCCTGGCCCAGGCGCGGGCGTCGTCGGCGCCGCAGGACCGGTGGCCGTGCGCGGCCTGCTCCGCGAGGCGTGCGATCAGGCGCCGCGCCCGGTCGATGCCCTCCCTGTCGAGGGAGGGGTCGGCCTCCGCGCCGATCAGCAGGCACAGCAGCGCGAGATCGGGCCGCGGGGCCCCGGCCTCGGCCGCGAACAGCCGCCGCCACTCGGTGGTTTTGGGGAGTCGGGGATGCATACGTCGGTGTTGCCCGGTCGGCCCGATCGATACGTCGGTCAGGCGCGGCCCGCGCCCGCCCCGCACGCTCAGTTCAGCATGGCCCGCGCCGCGCGCGCCTGCTGGCGCACCCGGTCCGCCGTGGTCGGCTCCACCGCCGTCACCACATCGGCGTACTCGTCGAGCTCCGCCGCGCCACCGAGGAAGTCGCCGCGCTGGACGAGGAGTTGCGCCCGCTCGTACCGCAGTCGCGCCGGGTGCGCGGGCAGCAGCAGGGAGAGGTCGAGGGCCCACAGCGCGACCTCCGAGCGCTCGGGGCGCGCGGCCGCCCAGGCGCGGATGTTGTTGAGGATGCGCTGCACGATGTTCAGCGGGTCGGCGGGCGTCAGCATCGACGGCTGGACGCCGGTGCCCGCGGTCCCCGCCACCAGTAGCTCCGCGTCCTGCCCGGTCAGCAGCCGCCCCCCGTCGAACGGGTCGGCGAGCACCTGCTCGTCGCGGGGCCCGAAGCCGACCACGAAGTGGCCCGGCAGCGCCACCCCGTACACCGGGGCGCCCGCCCGCCGCGCCACCTCCATCCACACCACGGAGAGCAGGATCGGCAGCCCCCTGCGGCGCCGCAGCACCTGGTGCAGGAGGGAGGACTCCAGGCGCTGGTAGTCGCCCGGCGTCCCCTCGAAGCCGCACTGCTCACCCAGCAGTTCGGCCATCGCGGACGCCCACGCCCGCGGCCCGCCGGGGCGGAACGGCAGCAGCCCCGCGAGCCGGTCCAGCTCGATGTCGGCGGCGTCGATTCCCGCCTCGTCCAGGGAGGGGTCCGCCTCCGCGCCGATCAGCAGACACAGCAGGGCGAGTCCGGGCCGTTCGGACCGTGCCTCTTCGGCGAACCGCCGCCGCCATTCGCCGGACTCCGCGTGCATACGTGCCTCGTGTCTCATGCCCTCGCCGGGCGCTGTTGCCGTGCCGTGCCGTGCTGCCCCGCCGGGCCGCCGTGCTCGGGCCCCGCGTTGCGTGTGCCCGGCCGGGCCGCTCCCGCTCAGGCCCCGCCGTGCCGGTAGTGGTGATAGGCGTGGTGCGCCGCGAAGCCAAGCCGGCCGTACAGCGCCCGCGCTCCGTCGTTGCCGTCCTCGACCTGCAGCCAGGCCGCCGACGCGCCGTCGAGCAGGGCCCGCCGGGCCAGCGCGGCCATCACCGCGGTGGCGAGCCCCTGCCGCCGGTGCTCGGGGTCCACCTCGACCGCCATGAACCCCGCCCAGCGCCCGTCCACCACGCACCGCCCGATGGCCGCCGTGGAGTCACCGCTCCCGGGCACGGAAGCGAACCACACCGAGGGCCCGCTCGCCAGCACCTTGGGCACATGAGGTGCCGACTCCGCGGCCCGCCCGTACCGCCGCAGCCAGCTCTCGTCGCAGGACCGGGACAGGTCTACGCGCGACACGTCCGCGTCCAGATCCGCGACCGGCGCGAGCCCGCCGATGTGCAGCTCGGCGCTCACCTCGCGCTCCCAGCCGCGCGCCTCCAACCCGGCGCAGAGCAGCTCCTGCGTGCCCTCGGCGCCCGTCGCGGTCTGGACGTAGGCGGGCAGCCCCCGTGCCGCGTACCAGTGACGTACGTACGTCAGTGCCTCGTCCAGCGGCCGTCCCGGATCGCCCAGCGGCAGCACCGAGTTGGCCCGCCGCGTGAAGCCGGCGGCGGCCCGCAGCTCCCAGTCGCCGAGCCGCTCGCTCTCCACCGGCTGCCAGGCCCGTGCGGAGACCCGCGCCAGCTCCTCGTACGAAGCGGCGGGCCCCCGGCGGCGAGCGGGCGCCGCCGGCACCACCTTGCCCGCGACCAGGGTGTGTTCCGGAATGCGGACGCTCTCGCCGGTCCGCCGTGTGATGAGCACCACACCACCGTTCCACGATGTGAGAACACCCACCGTGTCGGTGAACTTACCGTCGGCTGAACCCTCTTCGCTCAGGCGCCGCACCGACACCCTTTTCCCCACGTCAGCAGGGGTGATACGCACCTCAAGCCGTCCGCCCGCAGTGAATTCCACAGCTCTGTCCGCCCCTCCTGTTCGGATCTTGCCCGGGAACGGAGATACTAGGTGCGGGCATCGACGACGCCGCGCTCCCGCGCGCCAGGCGAGCGGAGCCTGAAGACGGCCCGCCAACGCCCGTATCGAGGAGGAACGACAGCGTGACCTACGTCATCGCGCAGCCTTGTGTCGACGTCAAGGACAAGGCGTGCATCGAAGAGTGCCCGGTCGACTGCATTTACGAGGGCAAGCGGTCCTTGTACATCCATCCGGACGAATGCGTCGACTGCGGAGCCTGCGAACCGGTCTGCCCGGTCGAGGCGATCTTCTACGAGGACGACACTCCGGAGGAGTGGAAGGACTACTACAAGGCGAACGTCGAGTTCTTCGACGAGCTCGGTTCGCCCGGTGGCGCGAGCAAGCTCGGTCTGATCGAGCGCGACCACGCCTTCATCGCCGCACTGCCGCCGCAGAACCAGTAACGGCAGCCTGAGCGCCGCCCCGGTCCCGTACGGCACGTCCAGCCGTACGGGACCGAGGCATTTCCACCGAGGCGCCCCGGGCAATCCCAACGAACAAGCGCACCACGGGAGTGAGCACGTGTCCGCAGTCTCCGATCGGCTTCCCGCCTTCCCCTGGGACAAGCTGGAGCCCCACAAGGCCACGGCGGCCGCGCACCCGGGCGGCATCGTCGACCTGTCCGTCGGCACGCCGGTCGACCCGGTCCCCGAGCTGATCCAGAAGGCCCTGGTCGCCGCCGCCGACTCGCCGGGCTATCCGACGGTGTGGGGCACCCCCGAGCTGCGCGACGCGATCACCGGCTGGTGCGAACGGCGCCTCGGCGCACGGGGCATCACCCACCGTGAGGTCCTGCCGGTCGTCGGCTCCAAGGAGCTGGTGGCCTGGCTCCCCACACAGCTGGGCCTCGGCCCGGGCGACGTGGTCGCCTACCCGCGGCTGGCCTACCCGACGTACGAGGTGGGCGCGCGCCTGGCCCGTGCGGAGTACGTCTCCTACGACCCGGAGACATTCGCGGCTGCCGCCGTGGGGACCGACCTTGACCCGGCGAACCTCAAGCTCCTGTGGCTCAACTCGCCCTCGAACCCGACCGGTCGCGTCCTGTCCAAGGAAGAGCTGACCCGCGCCGTCGCCTGGGCGCGGGAGCACGGCGTGCTGCTCGTCAGCGACGAGTGCTACCTGGAGCTGGGCTGGGAGGCCGACCCGGTCTCGGTCCTGCACCCGGACGTGTGCGGCGGTTCGTACGAGGGCATCGTCGCCGTCCACTCGCTCTCCAAGCGGTCGAACCTCGCCGGCTACCGCGCCGCGTTCATCGCCGGTGACGCGGCCGTCCTCGGCGATCTCCTCCAGATCCGCAAGCACGGCGGCATGATGACCTCCGCGCCGACCCAGGCCGCCGTCGTGGCGGCGCTCGGCGACGACCAGCATGTGCGCGAGCAGCGGGAGCGGTACGCGGCCCGGCGCACCGCCCTGCGCGACGCCCTGGTGAAGCACGGCTTCCGCATCGAGCACAGCGAGGCGAGCCTGTACCTGTGGGCCACGCGCGACGAGTCCTGCTGGGACACCGTCGGCCACCTCGCGGAGCTCGGCATCCTGGTGGCGCCCGGCGACTTCTACGGCCCGGCGGGCGACCGCTTCGTGCGTGTGGCGCTGACGGCGACGGACGAGCGGGTGGCGGCGGCGGTCGAGCGCCTGGCGTGACACCCGTACGTTCTTCATGATGTTCGTACGCGCATGACGAGGGCCCGGAGCCAGTGGCTCCGGGCCCTGTGTGCGGGTGCCGGGTGATCAGCCGAGCGGCAGGTTCTTGGGCGGCACGTCGGTGGCCAGGCCGCCCTTGCCCACCGCGTCGGTGGGCAGACCGGCACCGGTGGCCGTGCCCGCCGTGTCGCCGAGCACCTGGCCCGCGCTGCCGGCGACGTCACCGGCGGCCTTCTGTGCGGCGGGGGCCGCGGTCTTGGCGCCCTGGCCGACGACCTTGCCCGCGGTCGGGACGGCCTTCTTCACGGTCTTTCCGCCGGTGTCACCGGCGGCCTTGGTGGCGGTCTGGGCGGCGCCGTCGACGGTGTTGCCCACGCCGTCGCCGTCCAGGGCGGTCAGCCCGCCCAGCTCGGGGGCGGCAGGCAGGCCAACGGCGCTCGCGGAGCCGGCCGCACCGACCACGGAGGCTGCGCCAGCCGCGCTGAGCAGCGCGGCACGGGCGATCCGACGGGTCAGGGGGAGGGACATGATGCTCCTTCAGACGGGGGAGAACGTTGGGTGTCCAGGGGTGTCCAGCCGGATCGGCTCCGGCGTCCCGGCCGGATGGCTTCCGGCGTTCGGACGCCGTGACTACCGCTCGAAGCCCGCGAAAGTTGCGGTGCGCCAACGTAAAGAGTTGGTAATGCGTCGCATTATCGGCTCCGGATAAAAACGGGCAAAAAGCTCTTCGGCCGGATGCGCTGCTGAATCCTTCATCCCCTTCGCCCGCAAGGGATGTGGCGTGGACGCGAAGCGGGAGCGGAGAAGCCGGGCGGCTCGTCCGTCCGCGGTGATCGCCGTCCCCCGATCGGGCGACGCGCCGCACTACTGCCCAGTGACGATTCGGACCTCGTCCGCGGCGCCGCCCGGCCCCGCGGCCCCGTCCGTCCGCGCCTCGCGCCACGACCCCGGACCCGAGGCGTGCCACTCACGGCCGCCGTACGACACGCTCTCCACCCGCAGCGCCGAGGCCTGCGCCACCGCCCAGTGCGCCAGCTCCCAGCCGCGCCGCGGCGCCCTGCCGTCGGCCGCCGCCGTGGCGGGCACCGGGACCGTCACCGTCCGCCCCCGCACGTCGGGCCGCACCTCGCGGCCGAAGTCCCGCACGAGCGCCGCCCGCACCTTCGCCGGGCCACCCGGGCCCGTGCCCGGACGGCCCTCGCAGCTGAAGGTGGCGGGCGCGCGGCCGGTGAGCGCGGCGGCGAGCAGTAAGGCGTCCGGCTCGTGCTTGGCGTAGGCCTGCGGATAGCCGCTGCGCTGCACGCGCTGCGCGGCGACGGTCAGCGGCAGCCTCGAATAGCCGGGGACCTCGGCGAGATGCTCGTAGAAACGCCCCGCCGAGTACGCCGGGTCCATGATCTGACGCTCGTCGCCCCAGCCCTGCGTGGGCCGCTGCTGGAAGAGGCCGAGCGAGTCCCGGTCGCCGTGACGGATGTTGCGCAGCCCCGACTCCTGGAGCGCCGTCGCCAGGGCGATGGTCACGGCGCGCTCGGGCATGCCGCGCGCGGTGCCCACGGCGGCGACCGTCGCGGCGTTCTGCGCCTGCTCCGCCGTGAACTCGTACGACGCGCCGTCGTCGTTCGCCGACACCACCGTGCACCGGGGAGCGGGCCTGCCCCCGTACACGTACTGCACCGCCACATAGCCCGCGACGGCGAGCAGCACGACGACCGCGGCCGTGAGACGGCTGAGACGGCCGCGCCGGAGGAGGGTGGGGGGCTCAGGCACGCGTCCAAGGTACTGGAGTCCACTGACAGGCCGACGCGCCCTCCGCGGTTCCTCTGGAGTTAGGGTCTTCCGCATGTCCCAGACCCCGCTTGACCTCACGCTGGACGCCGCCGAGCTCACCGCCCGGCTCGTCGACTTCCCGTCCCCGAGCGGCTCGGAGAAGGAGCTCGCCGACGCCATCGAGGCGGCCCTGCGCGGCCTTTCGCACCTCACGGTCGACCGGCACGGCAACAACGTGGTGGCCCGCACGAACCTCGGCCGCGCGGAGCGGGTCGTCCTGGCCGGGCACATCGACACGGTGCCGATCGCGGACAACGTGCCGTCCCGCCTGGACGAGGACGGCATCCTGTGGGGCTGCGGCACCTGCGACATGAAGTCGGGCGTCGCCGTCCAGCTGCGCATCGCCCAAACGGTGACCGCACCCAACCGCGACCTCACCTTCGTCTTCTACGACAACGAAGAGGTCGCCGCCCACCTCAACGGCCTCGGGCACGTCGCCGAGGCGCACCCCGACTGGCTGACGGGCGACTTCGCGGTCCTCCTGGAGCCGACCGACGGCCAGGTCGAGGGCGGCTGCCAGGGCACGCTGCGGGTCCTCCTCAAGACCAAGGGGGTGCGGGCGCACTCCGCGCGCGCGTGGATGGGCTCCAACGCCATCCACGCGGCCACCCCGATCCTCACGAAGCTCGCCGCCTACGAACCGCGCAAGCCGTTCGTCGAGGGCCTCCAGTTCCACGAGGGCCTCAACGCCGTCCGCATCGAGGGCGGCGTCGCCACCAACGTCATCCCCGACGAGTGCACCGTCACCGTCAACTTCCGCTACGCCCCGGACCGCAGCGAGGAAGAGGCCCTCGCCTTTGTACGCGACTACTTCGCGGACTGCGGCGTCGACGAGTTCATCGTCGACGACCACACGGGCGCGGCCCGCCCCGGCCTCACCCACCCGGCCGCCGCCGCGTTCATGGCGGCCGTCGGCGGCGAGGCCCGCCCCAAGTTCGGCTGGACGGACGTCTCCCGCTTCAGCGCGCTCGGAGTGCCCGCGGTGAACTTCAGCCCCGGCGACCCGCTGCTCGCCCACAAGATCGACGAGCGGGTCAAGGCCTCGCTGATCCCGGAGGCGGAGGAGCGGCTGAGGGCCTGGCTGACCGCCTAGGCCGGTGGGGCTGCCGGTAGCGGACATCCCGAGGTCCCTCGGGCGTAACCCGCGTAGACCTACGCTGTGAGTCACGCACGCATGGAGGGAGCAGACGATGACCAACCCCGAAGGCCCCGCTGCCAGGAAGCGTCCCGAGGAGCAGCGGCTCGGCCCGGTGCTGCGCCGCCGCGACAAGGTACAGGCCGGCACCACCGATCAGCGTCTCCTCGACTCCGACGGCCCCTCCGAGTGGGTGCACACCGACCCCTGGCGGGTGCTGCGCATTCAGTCCGAGTTCATCGAGGGCTTCGGCACCCTCGCCGAACTGCCGCCCGCGATCAGCGTCTTCGGCTCGGCGCGTACGGCCGCGGACTCTCCGGAGTACGCGGCCGGGGTGGAGATCGGCAAGGCGCTCGTGGAGGCCGGCTTCGCGGTCATCACGGGCGGCGGGCCCGGCGCGATGCAGGCCGCCAACCAAGGCGCGGTCGAGGCGAAGGGCACCTCCGTCGGCCTCGGCATCGAGCTCCCCTTCGAGCAGGGACTGAACCCCTACGTAGACATCGGCGTGAACTTCCGCTACTTCTTCGTCCGCAAGACGATGTTCGTGAAGTACGCGCAGGGGTTCGTGGTGCTGCCCGGCGGCCTCGGCACCCTGGACGAGCTCTTCGAAGCGCTCACCCTCGTACAGACCCGCAAGGTCACACGCTTCCCGATCGTCCTCTTCGGCTCGCAGTACTGGAGCGGTCTGATCGACTGGCTGAGGAACACGGTCATCGCCCAGGGCAAGGCCTCCGAGGCCGACCTGCTCCTCTTCCACGTCACGGACGACGTGGAGGAGGCCATCTCCCTGGTGACCAAGGAAGTCGGCAAGTAGAGCTCTCCGAAGGCTCAGGCAAGCCCCCGGCGGGCGACCGCCGGGGGCCGGTGTCCCGCGATCGTCGCGACCATGACCATTTCTCCGTGCCGCGCTCGCACCGCTCGGCGCCGGGGCGCCTCGCGGGCTTCGCACGGCTGTGCCGGACTCCGTCCGGCCGCGCCGGGGTGCGCTCTCCTCAGGCCAGTCCTCGCCGCGCGACGGCGGGAGTGCGGTGTCCCGCGATCGTCGCGACCATGTCCAGCACCTGCCGGGTCTCCGCGACCTCGTGGACGCGGTACACCTGCGCGCCCAGCCACGCCGAGACCGCCGTCGTCGCCAGCGTGCCGATCACGCGCTCCTTGACCGGCTTGTCCAGCGTCTCGCCCACGAAGTCCTTGTTGGACAGGGAGACCAGCACGGGCCAGCCCGTCCCGGTCATCTCGCCGAGCCTGCGGGTGGCCTCGAGGCTGTGCCGGGTGTTCTTGCCGAAGTCGTGCCCCGGATCGATGAGGACCGACTCGCGCGGCACGCCCAGTGCGACCGCGCGCTCGGCCAGGCCGACCGTCACGCGCAGGATGTCGGCCATCACATCGTCGTACGTGACGCGGTGCGGCCTCGTCCGCGGCTCGGCGCCGCCCGCGTGCGTGCACACCAGGCCCGCCCCGTACCGCGCGGCGACCTCCGCGAGCTTCGGGTCGACGCCGCCCCACGCGTCGTTCAGCAGGTCGGCGCCGGCCTCGCAGACCGCCTCGCCGACGTCGTGCCGCCACGTGTCGACGCTGATCACCACGTCGGGGAACCTTCTGCGCACCTCGGCGACGAAGCCCACCGTGCGGCGCGCCTCCTCCTCTGCCGTCACCTCCTCGCCGGGGCCCGCCTTGACCCCGCCGATGTCGATGATGGCGGCGCCCTCGGCCACCGCCTGCTCCACCCGGGCGAGCGCCGGCTCGTCGCGGAACGTGGCGCCCTGGTCGTAGAAGGAGTCCGGGGTCCGGTTGACGATCGCCATGATCACCGGCTCATGCGCGTCGAACTCGCGCCTGCCAAGCCTGAGCATCCCCTGTGGCCCTCCTGGGTCCTTGTCGCGGTTCGGCCGCCTGCGACCTTAACTGTCACAGGCGCATGGCACGATCGGACCCTGACAGTTTCAGCACGGGAGTCGAGCGTGGGGGCCTGACGACATGGTCTTGTTCTTGTTCCTGGTCATCGCCCTGGTGGTGGTGGTCGGCGCGGTCACCCTCGCCGTCGTCGGCGGCGGCGAGAGCGCGGCCCTGCCCGACGCCCCGCCCGAGCGGTTCACCGACCCGCTGCCCCACGACCGGCCGCTGCGCCGGGCCGACGTCGACGAGCTGCGCTTCCCGACGACCCTGCGCGGCTATCACATGGCGGACGTGGACGACGCCCTCGAACGCCTGGGCGCGGAGCTGGCCGAGCGGGACTCCCGCATCGCCGAGCTGGAGTCGGCCCTCGCGGGCGCCCAGGCCACGGCGGTCGCGGGCCGAGCCCTCTTCGAGGGGTACGGACCACGCGAGAACGATCACAAGGACGGCGACGACCAGTGAGCATGGAAGCAGGCGCGCTGGCGGGCCCGGACGGCGGCCTGCGCTGCCCCTGGGGCCTGTCCACCGAGGACTACGTCGCGTACCACGACCAGGAATGGGGCCGCCCGGTCCACGGCGACGACGCGCTCTACGAGAGGCTCTGCCTGGAGGCCTTCCAGTCCGGCCTCTCCTGGATCACGATCCTGCGCCGCCGCGAGGGCTTCCGCGCTGCCTTCGCCGGCTTCGAGATCGCCTCGGTCGCCCGGTTCACGGACGAGGACCGGGAGCGGCTCCTCGCCGACCCGGGGATCATCCGCAACCGCGCCAAGATCGACGCGACCCTCGCCAACGCGCGCGTGCTCGCCGACTGGCCCGAGGGTGAACTGGATTCGCTGATCTGGTCGTTCGCCCCCGACCCCGCGTCCCGCGAGGCGCCCAAGGCGCTCTCCGACGTGCCCGCGATCACCGACGAGTCCCTGGCCCTGTCCAAGGCCCTCAAGAAGCGCGGCATCCGCTTCGTCGGCCCCACCACGGCGTACGCCCTGATGCAGGCCTGCGGCCTGGTCAACGACCACCTCGCGGACTGCGTGGCCCGCGAGGCGGCGCTTCCGGCACAGGCCCTGCCTAGCGGCCCAGATACTTCGGCTTCTCCTTGGCGATGAAGGCCTGGACGGCGATCGAGTGGTCCTCCGACGCGCCCGCCCTGCCCTGGAGCTCGTCCTCCTTGTCCAGCGCATCGTCCAAGGAGTGCTCCGCCGCGTAGCCGAGGGACTCCTTGAGCGCCGCGTACGCGAGCGTCGGCCCCTCCGCGAGGGTGCGGGCCACCTTCACCGCCTCGGCGGCCAGCTCGTCCGCGGGTACGACCTTGTTGGCGATGCCCAGGTCGTACGCCTCCTGGGCGGTGATGTTGCGCGGGAAGAGCAGCAGGTCGGCGGCGCGGCCGGGGCCGACCACGCGCGGCAGCGTCCAGGAGACGCCCGAGTCGGCGGTCAGGGCGACCCCGGCGAACGAGGTGTTGAACCTGGCGGTGTCCGCGACCACGCGGTAGTCGGCGGCGAGCGCGAAGCCGAGGCCCGCACCGGCGGCGACGCCGTTGACCCCGGCCACGACCGGCTTCGGCATGCCCGTCAGCGCCCGCACGATGGGGTTGTAGTGCTCCTTCACCGTGCTCATGGTCAGCCCGGTGCCCGCCTCGCAGTCCGCCGCGAGGAAGCCGATGTGCTCCTTCAGGTCCTGCCCGACGCAGAAGGCGCGCCCGGTCGCGGTGAGCAGCACCGCCCGCACGGCCGCGTCGGCGGCGGCCGCCCGCACGGCCTCCCGCAGGGCGACCTTCGCCTCGGTGTTCATGGCGTTCATCGCCTCGGGACGGTTGATCGTGATCGTCGCGAGTCCGTCGCTCACCTCGTAGAGCACGCTGTCGGCCATGGTGGTCCCCTCCGCTGGTCCAGTACGTGGACATCAGCATGACGGAGATCATCGGGGTCCGGCACGAGGCCGGATATGTGACCTGCGTCAAAGAATTTCTGGTCTGTGAGGCCTATGAGGCGGCGAAGTATCGCAGCCACATCGCCGAATTGGGTGGTTTTGCGGACGCGCGTTGCTCAAGCGATGCCGACCGATGTTGGTCATCGGGTCCTGCCATGCGGGATAATGGCCTGGAAGCAATGTGTTCGATGCCGGTGACACCTGGGTTGTCGGCTGCGATGAGCTGGTTTCAGGAAGGGGAACGAGCATGGCGGCCATGAAGCCGCGGACGGGCGACGGCCCGCTCGAGGTGACCAAGGAGGGGCGGGGCATCGTCATGCGCGTTCCGCTCGAAGGCGGCGGACGACTTGTCGTCGAACTGACTCCGGACGAGGCCGAAGCACTCGGCGACGCCCTGAAGAAGGTCGTCGGCTGACGCGGAAGCGCGCACAAATTTTCACTGCCCCGCCCGCTCGACGATGTCGTTGCCGATGCCCCGGCCGCCCAGCGTGAACGCCGTCTTGTCGCCGCTGT
>NZ_JBSFRK010000029.1:0-80303 GCF_053589195.1 Streptomyces sp. NPDC003379
TCCGCATCCTTGGCAGAGCAGCCGTTGAATCCGTAGGCGAACGACTTCGATGACAGCTTCTTGTTCCACCCGGTACCGCTCAGCGGTACCGGGGCTCTGCTCATGGAGCTGACGAGCCGGGGTCAGTCCTCGTCGCGGTTCGAGCCCCAGTGCGAGTCGCGCTGCGACAGGCCGCCGATGAAGCCGCCGCCGTCGTCTCCACCGCCGTTGCCGCCGTTCCCACCGTTGCCGCCGTTCCCGCCGTTGCCGTTTCCGCCGCCCGCGGTGGTCAGGTCGACCGCCGTGCCGGGGGCTGCCTTCTCGCCCGCGCCGGGCGTGGAGATGAGCACGAGGGAGTCATCGTCCTGCGGACCGGTGATGGTGCCCACCGAAAGCCCGGCGTCCTCGATGGCCTTACGGGCGTCCTTCAGCTTCTGGCCGGTGAGGGGCGGGACGGTGGTTTCTTCGGGGGCCTTGGCGACCTGGACAGTGACGACGGAGCCGGGGTCGGCCGACGTGCCGGCGGTGGGTGTGGTCTGGATGACCTTGCCCTCCTCGACATCATCGCTGGAGACGTCCTCGCGCTGCGCAACGAGGTCGCTGTCCTCGATCTGCTTCTTGGCTTCCGCCCAGGTCTTGCCCACGACGCTGGGTACGACGGACTGCGCCTTCTCCTTGGCGACGGTGAGGGTGATGTCGCTGCCCTTTTGGACCTCGGTGCCGAAGGTCGGGTCCTGCTCGAGCACGGTGCCCGGCTCCTCGGTGGACTCCCGGGCCTCGGTGTCGACGTTGAACTGGTACTTGTCGCCCTCGAGCTTCTCTGTGGCGTCCTTGACGTCCGTGTTGATGACGTTCGGAACCGCGACCTTGGGCGCGCCGGTCGAGACGGTCACCGTAATGGTGTCGCCCTTCTCGACCTCGGCATCCACCGCGGGATCCTGATCGCAGACCTCACCCTTCGGGTACTTGGCGCACGCCTTGCGATCGCCGACCGCGAACTTGAGGCCGTAGTTCGTGGCCGAATCCTTCGCCTCGCTCTCGGTCTCGCCGATGAGCTTCGGCGCCTTCATCGGCGCGTCCGCGCCGTCCCCGCTGACCGCCCACTTCCCGATGAGGATCGCCCCCACCAGGACGAGGACGCCCGCGAGGATCAGCAGCCACGTCGATGTGCTGCTCTTCTTCTGGCGGCGGCCGTGGCCGCCCTCGTCGCCGTAACCCCCCTCGTCGGGGTTGACCGGCGGCATCATGGACGTCTGGCCGCCGCCGTTCTGCGGGCGCAGCATCGCGGTCTGCTGGTCGGCCCCGTAGCCGTCGGTCCCGCCGTAGCCGACCGCGCCCATGGCGGCGGTGGCCGCGACGGGCTGGCCGTCCAGGCAGGCCTCGATGTCGGCGCGCATCTCGTCGGCCGACTGGTAGCGGTAGTCCGGGTCCTTGGTGAGGGCCTTCAGGACGATGGCGTCCATCTCCGGAGTGATCTCTCCGTCGAAGACGCTCGGGGCCTGCGGCTCCTCACGTACGTGCTGGTAGGCGACCGCGACCGGGGAGTCGCCGACGAACGGCGGCCGGACGGTGAGCAGCTCGTAGAGCAGACAGCCCGTGGAGTACAGGTCGGAGCGGGCGTCGACCTGCTCGCCCTTGGCCTGCTCCGGCGAGAGGTACTGGGCCGTGCCGATGACCGCGGACGTCTGCGTCATCGTCATGCCGGAGTCGCCCATCGCGCGGGCGATGCCGAAGTCCATGACCTTGACCTGGCCGTTGCGCGTCAGCATGACGTTCGCGGGCTTGATGTCGCGGTGGACGATGCCGCTGCGGTGGGAGTACTCCAGGGCCTGGAGGATGCCGATCGTCATCTCCATGGCCCGCTCCGGCAGCAGCTTGCGGCCGGAGTGCAGGAGCTCGCGCAGCGTGGAGCCGTCGACGTACTCCATCACGATGTACGGGATGGAGACCCCGTCGACGTAGTCCTCGCCGGTGTCGTAGACCGCGACGATCGCCGGGTGGTTGAGCGAGGCGGCAGACTGGGCCTCACGGCGGAACCGGGCCTGGAACGACGGGTCGCGGGCCAGGTCGACCCGCAGCGTCTTCACCGCCACGGTGCGTCCGAGGCGGGTGTCGTGCCCGAGGTAGACCTCCGCCATCCCACCGCGGCCGAGCACCTGACCCAGCTCGTACCGGCCGCCGAGGCGACGCGGCTCTTCCATAGCTAATCCAGCCCTCTCCGTCGGTCCCCGACCGCACCTTTGTGTGGTCCGGCGGTGTGCTGTCCGGGCATACCGTACCCGGCTCGACTTGCGTGACCCGGACGCGACCGTCAGCCGATACCGGACCGGTACCGCAACGTGCACCGATGCGGAGTGGCCGTGACGGGCGTCACTTCTTGCTCTTGATGACCGCTTCCATCACGTCCTTGGCGATGGGGGCGGCGAGCCCGCCACCGGAGATGTCACCCCGGTCGGCGTCGCTGTCCTCCACGACCACGGCGACGGCGACCGGCGACCCGGAGTCCGTCTTGGCGTACGAGATGAACCAGGCGTACGGGTTCTTGCTGTTCGCCACGCCGTGCTGCGCGGTGCCCGTCTTGCCTCCGACAGTGACGCCGGGGATCTTGGCCATGGTTCCGGTGCCTTCGTTGACGACCGTCTCCATCATTTCCTGGAGCTTCTGGGCGTTCTCCTTCGAGAGCGGCTCGCTCATCTCCTTGGGCGAGTGCTTCTCGATGACGTCCAGGTTCCGCGCCTGCAGGTCGCTGACCATGTACGGCTCCATGAGCGTGCCGTCGTTGGCGATCGCGGCGGCGACCATGGCCATCTGCAGGGGCGTCGCGGCGGTCTCGAACTGGCCGATGGAGGACAGCGCGGTCTGCGGCTTGTCCATGTCCTCGGGGAAGTGCGAGGCGTTGGAGCGGACCGGAACGAACTGCTCGGAGTTGAACCCGAACTTCTTCGCCGTCTCCAGCATCTTGTCCTTGCCGAGATCGGAGCCGATCTTGCCGAAGACGGTGTTGCAGGAGACCCGCAGCGCCTCACGCAGCGTGGCGTTCTTGCAGGGGATGTTCCCCTCGTTCTTCAGCGGCGTCGTGGTGTTCGGCATGACCCACGGCAGCGGCGAGCGCGTCTTGCTGTCGATGTCGTCGTACAGGCCGTTCTCAAGGGCGGCCGCGGCCGTGACCACCTTGAAGGTGGACCCGGGCGGGTAGGTCTCGCGCAGCGCGCGGTTGACCAGCGGCTTGTCCTTGTCCTTGTCGAGGTCCAGGAACTTCTGGGCCTCGTCGTTGGTGTTGCCCGCGAAGTCACCGGGGTCGTACGAAGGCGTGGAGGCCAGCGCCAGGATCGCGCCCGTGGAGGGGTCGATCGCGGCGACCGCGCCCTTGCCGCGGCCCTTCAGACCGTCGTACGCGGCCTTCTGCGCGGCGGAGTCGAGGGTCGTGACGACATTGCCGCCCTCCTTCTTCTCGCCGGTCAGCATGTCGAGCGTGCGGCGGAAGAAGAGCCGGTCGTCGTTGCCGGTGAGGATGCCGTCGTCGATGCTCTCCAGCTGGCTGGCGCCGATGCGCTGCGAGGAGTAACCGGTGACGGGGGCCCACATGGGCCCGTCCTTCCAGGTGCGCTTGTACTTCAGGTCGCTGCCCGGGGTGGCCTTGGAGCCGGTGATGGGCTTGCCGTCCACGATGATGTCGCCGCGCGGCTGGGAGTAGCGCTCGATGGTGACGCGGCGGTTCTTCTCGTGCTTGGCCAGGGTGTCGGCCTGGACGTACTGGAGCCAGTTGTCCCGGGCGAGCAGGGCGAGGACGAGCAGCCCGCAGAAGATCGCGATCCGGCGCAGGGGCTTGTTCACGGTCGGACCACCTGGGTCATTTCGGCGTCGGGGTTCGGGGCGGGGGACGGGGCGGGACGGCGCGCGGTGTCGCTGATCCGGATGAGGATGCCGACCAGGGCCCAGTTGGCGATGACGGACGAACCGCCGTACGCCAGGAAGGGCATGGTCATACCGGTCAACGGGATCAGGCCCATGACGCCGCCGGCGACGACGAAGACCTGGATGGCGAAGGCTCCGGAGAGACCGATCGCGAGGAGCTTGCCGAACGGGTCGCGGGCGGCGAGCGCCGTGCGGACGCCGCGCTCCACGATCAGGCCGTAGATCAGCAGGATCGCCATCACACCGGCCAGACCCATCTCCTCGCCGAAGGTGGCGAGGATGAAGTCGGAGTTGGCGGCGAAGCCGATGAGGTCGGAGTTGCCCTGACCGAGGCCGGTGCCGAGGACACCGCCGGAGCCGAAGGCCATGAGGGACTGGGCGATCTGCTCGGTCTGCTGGAGCGTCTCGGGGGCGAACGGGTTCAGCCAGGCGTCCACACGCTGCTGTACGTGGGGCTCGAACGAGGCCACGCCGACGGCACCGACGGCGGACATCAGCAGACCGAAGACGATCCAGCTGGTGCGCTCCGTGGCGACGTACAGCATCACGACGAACATGCCGAAGAACAGCAGCGACGTACCGAGGTCGGTCTCGAAGACCAGGATCAGGATCGAGATCGCCCAGACGACGATGATCGGACCGAGGTCGCGGCCACGCGGCAGGTACAGGCCCATGAAGCGGCGGCTGGCCAGGGCGAGCGCGTCCCGTTTCACCATCAGATAGCCGGCGAAGAAGATCGCGATGACGATCTTCGCGAACTCACCGGGCTGGATGGAGAAGCCACCGACCCGGATCCAGATCTTGGCGCCGTAGATGTTCTGGCCGAGACCCGGCACGAGCGGCAGCAGCAGCAGGACGATCGCGCCGACCATCGAGATGTACGTATAGCGCTGCAGGACGCGGTGGTCCTTGAGGAAGACCAGTACGGCCACGAAGAGCGCGATGCCGATCGCGGAGTACATGAGCTGGTTCGGAGCCGACGGGCTGAAGGCGTCGAACTGGGCCTTGGCGAGGTTCTGCAGCCTCTCCGACTGGTCGAGCCGCCAGACCACGACAAGGCCGAGTCCGTTGAGGACCGTTGCCAGCGGCAGCAGCAGCGGGTCCGCGTACGCCGCGAATTTGCGTACGACGATGTGGCCGACGCCCGCGAGGAGGCCGAGCCCCATGCCGTAGCCGAGCATGCCGGACGGCAGTTCACCGTCGAGCGCGAGGCCGACGTTGATGTAGGCGAACAACGGAATGACGACCGCGAAAGCGAGCAGCGCGAGCTCGGTGTTGCGCCGGCTCGGCGCCCCGATCGCGCCGATCGTCGACGTGTGTGTAGTACTGCTCATGGCGTGCAGAGGCCCCCAACGGCTGCTTACTGCTTACCGCACAGCGGGACCAGCTTCTGCTCATCCTCGGAGAGGCTGGGGCCGGGTGTGGGAGTCGGTGCGGTCTTGGACTTGTTCTTGTCGGTCGTGCTGTTCTTGTCGTTCTTGCCGGTCGGGTCCGACGACGGGTTCGTGGTGGGGTCGTCGCCCGGGGCCTTGGTCAGGCCGGTCGTGCCGCCCGCCTCGCCCTCACCGGTCCTGGCGTTGTTCTCGCGCTCGACCTCGCGGCGCTCGGCGTCCTTCTTGCACGCCGAGGCCTGGAGGCCGAGCTCCTTGATCTTGCTCTTGGCCTCGTCGAGGTTGCCCTCGGCGATGGTGGCCTCGACCTGCTTGCGCTGGTACGGCGGCAGGTACTTGAGTTCGATCTCGGGGTGGTCCTTCTCGACCTTCGACAGACTGACCCAGGCCAGGTCCTGGTCGATGCCTCGGTAGAGCGCGATGTGCCTGTCCTTCGTGCCCACGTAGTACTGGGTCTGCGTCCAGCGGTACCCGCCGTAGAGCCCGCCGCCGATGACGGCGAGCGCGAGCACTGTGTAGAGGGATCTCTTGAGCCACTTGCGGCCGCCGCCGGGCTTCACGAAGTCTTCGTCGTCGTACGCCCCGAAGCCGCCCTCGGGGACATACCCCGTGGTGTCGCCGCTGCCGGGCGGGCCGAAGCCGCCACCCTGCCCAGGAGAGCTCTGCGGCGGCACCGGGCGGCCGAGGCCGGAGGCGCGTCCCGCGGGCGTCTGCATGGCGCCGTCGTCCTGAGACTGGAGCTGGTTCTCGGCGACCGCGCCGACCACCACGGGGGTGTCGGACAGCTGGCCGGCGAGGGTGTCGCCGCTGTCGATGTCCAGGACATCGGCGACGATCACCGTGATGTTGTCGGGGCCGCCGCCGCGCAGCGCGAGCTGGATCAGCTCCTGCACGGTCTCCTGCGGGCCCTGGTAGGAGGCGAGCGTGTCCTCCATGGTCTGGTGCGAGACGACTCCGGAGAGGCCGTCCGAGCAGATCAGGTAACGGTCGCCGGCGCGGACCTCGCGGATGGACAGGTCGGGCTCGACGTGGTCGCCGCTGCCCAGCGCGCGCATCAGCAGGGAGCGCTGCGGGTGGGTGGTGGCCTCTTCCTCGGTGATGCGGCCCTCGTCGACGAGGCGCTGCACCCAGGTGTGGTCCTGCGTGATCTGCGTGAGCACGCCGTCCCGCAGGAGGTACGCGCGCGAGTCGCCGACGTGGACGAGACCGAGGCGCCGGCCCGTCCACAGGAGGGCGGTCAGGGTCGTCCCCATGCCCTCCAGCTGGGGGTCCTCCTCGACCATCAGCCGCAGCTGGTCATTGGCCCGCTGCACGGCCGTGCCGAGCGACGTCAGGATGTCCGAGCCGGGGACGTCGTCGTCGAGCGTGACGAGCGTCGAGATGACCTCGGAGCTCGCCACCTCGCCCGCCGCCTGGCCCCCCATGCCGTCGGCGATGGCGAGGAGACGGGGGCCGGCGTAACCGGAGTCCTCGTTCCCCTCCCGGATCATGCCTTTGTGCGATCCGGCGGCGAAGCGCAACGACAGACTCATGCGCACCTCGCCCGTCGGCTCCGGGTACATCCGCACGGTGCCCACCCTCCGGTCGGGAGCGCGCGGGCGTCCAGTGCCTGGACAGCCGCTTCGGCTCGCTCGCTCCGCTCGCGCTCTTTCATGACGTAGCACTACTTCCGCAGCTCGATGACGGTCTTGCCGATGCGGATCGGCGCGCCCAGCGGAACGGGCGTCGGGGTGGTGAGTCGGGTCCGGTCGAGATACGTGCCGTTGGTGGACCCGAGATCCTCGACGATCCACTGGCCGTCACGGTCCGGGTAGATCCTGGCATGCCTGCTGGAGGCGTAGTCGTCGTCCAGCACGATCGTCGAATCGTGCGCACGGCCCAGCGTGATGGTCTGCCCCTGCAGGGCGACCGTCGTCCCCGCGAGGATGCCCTCGGAGACGACCAGCTTGCTGGGGGCGCCGCGGCGCTGGCGGCCACCGCCGCCCTGCTGCTGGCGTGGCGGAGTTGGTGCGGCCTGCTGCTGGCGGGCGGCCTGTTGCGGCCGCTCGCGCCGGGAACCGCGTTGTGTGACGCGTGTTCCGAACAGGTCGCTGCGAATGACCTGGACGGCCACGATCACGAACAGCCACAGAACAGCTAGAAAACCTAGCCGCATGACCGTCAGGGTCAGCTCTGACATTGCCCCCGCTTCACCCTTCGGCTTGCCGGTAAACGATGGTGGTTTGGCCCACGACGATCCGCGAGCCGTCGCGGAGCGTAGCGCGGGTGGTGTGCTGCCCGTCTACCACGATGCCGTTGGTAGACCCGAGATCCTGGATCGTCGAGGGCGTTCCGGTCCGGATCTCACAGTGCCGGCGGGATACGCCGGGGTCGTCGATCCGCACATCGGCGTCGGTGCTGCGGCCCAGCACCAGCGTCGGGCGGGAGATCTGATGGCGGTTGCCGTTGATCTCGATCCAGCGCCGCACCTGGGCGCCCGGAAGAGGTCCGGCACCGGGGCCCGCGGGCCTGCCCGCCGCCGGGGACTGACCGCCTGGGCGACCCGCGCCGGGTGGCGGTGCGGCAGGCATGGGAGGTGCCCCGCCGGGAGCGCCGCCGGTGGCTCCGGAGGGCGGCTGCGGATAGCCGTAGCCGCCGCCCGCGCCACGGCCGGGAGCCGCGGGGCCACCGGGACCGGGGCTACTGGAGCCTGGACCACCGGAGCCTGGACCACCGGAACCGGAACCGCCGGAACCGGGGCCGGAGCCGCCGGGTCCAGGGCCTGCGGAGCCGGGGGCCGCGGAGCCGGGGCCTGCCGGGGCGCGTTCAGGAGACTGCGAGGTGCTGGAGGCGAGCGTGCGGCTGCGTACGCGATACAGGCCGGTGTCGAGATCCTCGGCCTTCTCCAGGTGCACCTTGATGGGGCCCATGAAGCTGTAGCGCTGCTGCTTGGCGTAGTCGCGCACCATGCCGGACAGCTCGTCGCCGAGCTGCCCGGAGTAGGGGCTCAGGCGCTCGAAGTCGGGTGCGCTGAGCTCCACGATGAAGTCGTTGGGGACGACCGTCCGCTCGCGGTTCCAGATCGTCGCGTTGTTGTCGCACTCCCGCTGGAGGGCGCCGGCGATCTCGACGGGCTGGACCTCGGACTTGAACACCTTGGCGAAGGTGCCGTTGACCAGACCTTCGAGTCGCTGCTCGAACTTCTTCAGGACTCCCATGGGGCACCTCCTCCGTCGTAGTCATCCTGGTACTGCTTACTGATCGTATCCACGCGCCGGGAAATCGGCTGGTTCCCCCTGTCTGCCCGGTCGACGAGTGTCGCCTCTCACAAGGCATGCCCGCACCAGGCCCCACGGATCCTCCCAGCACCCCTGATGAGGCCCTGATTTCCGGATCCGCAAACCCTTCCGGGAAGTGGCTCGGGACGCCTGCTCGAGTCTCCTCTTACCAGGGATCGTAGAGGGGGTCCCAAGCCAGTGTCCCGCACCTGGCTGTGGACCTCGGCGAGCCCGGTGGGCCCGGTGGGCGGAGCGGGTGTGGTCCCGGTCCGTTCCTGTGCGCGTACGGGAGTGTTGCCGGGCGGATCCCTTGGCAGGTGCCCCCCTAATACGGATGTGAATCCACCGTCTGCAGCGTGCTAATCTTCTGGATGTCGGCAGGCGCTCGCCCCACACGGCGGGGAGCCCGAAGACAACACCCAATGCGCGGGTGGCGGAATAGGCAGACGCGCTGGATTCAGGTTCCAGTGCCCGAAAGGGCGTGGGGGTTCAACTCCCCCCTCGCGCACCAGAAGAACCGATGAAGCGGGTCTTCACCAGAGACGACAGTCCTGGTGGGGGCCCGCTTCTCGTGTTCCGAGGAGACCGTGCCGCAGCCTGGATGACGACGACAGGGCCCCGGCCGTGAGATAGCTCACGGCCGGGGCCATGCTGCATCGGCTCTGTCGCCTTGGCCGTCGCCTGTGGGGCGGGTGTGGTCGTGGACGACCTCAAGGCCGATGCCGACGGCCGACACGACTATGTGGCCACCAATGAGGGGCTGGGCTGTCCCCCTTCTCCTGCCCGGCAGACTTCGGCCTCCTCCTGCCCGGCAGACTTCGGCATGGCGAATGACCGGGCGGCCGCCCTCGGCTTCCACTTCACGCCGATCGCCCAGCCATGTTCGACCTCATCGTCATCGTCCGGGTCCCCGAGACCGACAACATCACGCCGGTGGCCGATGCCCTGGCCCGCATGCGCCCCCGTCGAGCGCTGGGCGAGCCGCGCCCACTGGGAGGCGCACGACGACGGCGACGCCATCCAGAAGATCTACATCCCGGAGCTCATGCCGCGCATCGAACGCGAGGTGCACCCGAGCGTCCCGGTGAGCAGCGCGCAGTAACACGCGCGGTAACGGCGGTCTCAGCAGGAATACGACGCCGTGGGATCGGTCGCGGTGTACAGCGGGCGCACCCCGCTCGACCGGTGCCTGTGCGATGTCCCCACCGCAGGCCACCACGTGGCGTCGTCGGAGAGGACCTCGACCAGATCGGCCACCTGCGACTCGGAGGTGACCCTGTCTCGCCCCACCTCTGATAGGGGGCCGACCACGCCTTTTGGCAGCCCGCACCGAAGTTGTCCACAGGCTCTGACGATGGTCGGCGCGCGGCGGTACCGTCGAAGGCCGGATGTGGCTGGGTGGCCGAGGGGCGGGGGCGATGAGCGTGGTGGAGCTCGACGGGAAGATGCCTGGGCGAGGGCGGCAAGGGCGGCAGGGGCGGCAGGGGGAGCGGATGCCGCGGGTGCCGGGGTTCGCCGAGTGGGCCGGGCAGGGTTCGCCCAAGAAAGAGGGCAGGGCGTTGCGCCGGCGGGTGCTCCGCGCTTCGCACGGCGAGTTCGCGGTGGACGGCGGGCGTCCCGACCCCGTGGCCGCCGTGAACGAGTCCAACCGCAGCCGGCTTCCGGAGCTCGCGCCGATCCGGGTCGGCAGGATGGCCGCCTCTCCCTTCGCGTTCCTGCGGGGCTCCGCGGGACTCATGGCGTACGACCTCGCGCGCGCCCCGCTGACCGGCATCGGTGCGCAGATCTGCGGGGACGCGCACGCCGCGAACTTCGGGCTCTACGCGGACGCGCGGGGCGGCCTCGTCATCGACCTCAACGACTTCGACGAGACCGTGCACGGCCCCTGGGAGTGGGACCTCAAGCGACTGGCCACCTCCCTGGTGCTCGCCGGCCGCGAGGCGGGTGCGAGCGAGGCTGTCTGCACGGCTGCCGCGCTGGACGCGGCGGGGGCCTATCGCCGCACCATGCGGCTGCTCGCGAAACTCCCCGCCCTGGACGCGTGGAACGCCATCGCGGACGAGGAGCTGGTCTCGCACACGGACGCGCGCGACCTCCTCGGCACGCTGGAGCGGGTCGCGGCGAAGGCACGGCAGAACACGAGCGCCCGGTTCGCCGCGAAGTCGACGGTGCTGGTCGAGGGCGTTGACGGTTCCGTGGGGCGGCGCTTCGTCGACGCACCGCCCGTGCTGCGGCGCGTGCCGGACGCGGAGGCCGCCTCGGTGGCGGGTGCGCTGGAGGAGTATCTGGGCACGCTGACCGAGGACCGGCTGCCGCTGCTCGGGCGGTACGCGATCCAGGACGTCGCGTTCCGCATAGTGGGCACCGGCAGCGTCGGCCTGCGGTCGTACGTGGTGCTGCTGCTCGACCACCGGGGCGAGCCGCTGGTGCTCCAGGTCAAGGAGGCGCGGCCCTCCGCCCTGCTGCCGCAGCTGCCCGTGGCGGGCTTCAAGGTGCCCGATACCGCGCACGAAGGGCAGCGGGTGGTGCGCGGCCAGCAGCGGATGCAGGTCGTCAGCGACTTCCTGCTCGGGTGGACGACGGTCGACGGGTCTCCTTTCCAGGTACGCCAGTTCAGGAACCGCAAGGGCAGCGTGGACCCGGTGGCGCTGAGCGCCGACCAGATCGACGACTACGGCCGCATGACCGGCGCGCTGCTGGCTCGCGCCCATGCGCACAGCGCCGACCCGCGCCTCATAGCGGGGTACTGCGGCAGGAGCGACGAGCTGGACGTGGCGATATCGCGGTTCGCGACGGCGTACGCGGACCGTACGGAGGCGGATCACGCGCTGCTGGTGCGGGCGGTCAAGGAGGGGCAGGTGGCAGCTGAGGCGGGAGTGTGAGGGCCTCTTGAGCGGGTGGTGGGCGGCCCCGGGCAGGCTGTCCGGGGGAACGGACCGGTCGTGCTTCGGGGGCGGGGCACTTGGTGCCCTACGCTGGACGAGTGACGATCCCGGAAGCCGAGCCGACGCAGCCCGAGACGCCTGAGACTCCCGGCGAGGAGTCCGGGCAGCCGGGCCCAGAAGGGCGGCTCAAGGACCAGCTCAAGGAGCGGCTCAGGGCGCGCTCCGAAGAGCGACGTGCGGAGCAGGCGGACCAGCGGGCCGAGGAGCAGGCGGATCAGCGGCCCGAGGCGCGGCTCGAACGGGCCGTGCGCGCCGCCGAGCAGGCGCTGATCGAGTACGAGATCGCGCTGGAGACCTTCCGGGTGGAGGTCGAGAACTTCTCGCGCCTGCACCACCAGAAGCTCGGCCCGATGTACGCGCGCCTCGACGAGCTTGACGCACGGATCGCCGAGGCCACCGCGGCCCGCACGGGCGACCCCGAGGATCTGCGCAAGGCGGAAGAGGCGCGAGCGCGGGTGATGCCGATGCCGGGCGTCGAGGAGCTGTTCCACGGCTGGATGGACGACGAGGGTCTCTACCCCGAGGCCGCCGCGATGCTCACCGACCAGTCGGTGCGGCCTCCGCAGCGGGTGCGCCCCGGCGAGGAGGCCCGCAAGCTCTACCGCGAGCTTGCGCGCAAGGCGCATCCGGACCTGGCGCAGGAGGAGGGCGAGCGGCAGCGGCGCGAGGAGTTCATCACGCGCGTCAACGCCGCGTACGCCCGTGGCGACGAGGCGCTGCTGCGGGAGCTGTCCGAGGAGTGGGCCGCGGGGCCGGTGCCCGAGGAGCAGCGGCTGACCCGCAGCGAGGAGCTGTACGCCAGGCTCGAATGGCTCGCCCAGCGCAAGGAACTCCTCTCCGTCCTCGCCAAGGATCTGGAGGAGAGCGCGATCGGCGGGATGCTGCGCCTCGCGCCCGACGACCCGGACGCGCTGCTCGACGAGATCGCCGAGCAGCTGCTCGCGCAGGTCGCCGAGCGTGAGGCGGAGCTGGAGCGGCTGAGCGCGTAGCCGCGTTCACAGTTCGCCGAGCAGCCATCCACAGTCCGTCGCGCAGGCGCGTCCCCGGGGCGGCACCGGTCGGGTAGCGTCGGGGGCATGGCTTTCGGAACTCATGTGCCCACGGTCGGCGTCGACGACCTCACGCCCGGTGACTTTCTGCTGGATGTCCGCGAGGACGACGAATGGCAGGCGGGTCACGCCGAGGGCGCGCTGCACATCCCGATGAGTGAGTTCGTCGCCCGGTACGGGGAGTTGACCGAGGCCGCGCCGCAGGACGGCAAGGTCAACGTCATCTGCCGGTCCGGCGGGCGCTCCGCCCAGGTCGCCATGTACCTGGGGCAGCAGGGCATCGACGCGGTGAACGTCGCAGGTGGCATGGAGGCCTGGGAGGCCGCCGGCCGACCGGTCGTCGATGACAAGGGCGCGCCGGGCACCGTCGTATAGGCCCTGTACGTCCGCCTCCCGCTGGTTCAGCCGAGCGCGTGGGCGGCCAGCAGGTCGCCCAGCGCTTCCTCGTGCGCCGCTGCCGGGCCGAGGGAGAGTTCCAGCTGCTTGGCCCAGGCGTGATAGCGGTGCAGGGGGTAGTCGGTGTCGGCGCCGAAGCCGCCGTGCAGATGCTGGGCGGTCTGTACGACCCTTCGTACGCCGTCGGACGCCCAGATCTTGGCGACGGCCACGTCGCCGGTGGCGGGGAGCGCGCTGTCCGCGCCCGTGGCGATGCGCCAGGCGGCCTGCCAGAGGGTGGCCTCCATGGCGCGCAGGTCGATGTAGCGGTCGGCGGCCTGCACCGCGACGGCCTGGAACGTGGCGATCGGATGGCCGAACTGCTCGCGCTTGCTGACGTATTCACTTGTCATACGCAGGACGCCCTCGCCGAGCCCGAGGGCGAGCGCGCAGGTGCCGGTGGTGAGCAGGTCGCGCAGCCGGTCCCAGGCGCCGTCGGCCTCGATGACGTCGGACGCGGCGACGCGCACGGCCTCAAGGCGCAGCTCGCCGAGGTGCTCGCCGCTGGTGGAGTATTGCTCGGCCAGGCCGAGGCCGTCGTGGACGCGGGGGACCAGGGCGAGGACGGTGCGGCCGTCGGCGGTGTGGGCGGGTATGACGACGAGGTCGGCGTTCCGCGCCCAGGGCACGGCCGTCTGGAGTCCGTCCAGGAGCCAGCTGTCGCCTTCGCGCCGGGCTGAGACGGCCAGCTCGGCCGGGTCATGGCCGGTGCGGCCGTGGGCGGCGACGGTCAGGACGAGCTCCCCACGGGCGGCCCGGGGGAGGAGCCGTTGCCTCAAGCTCTCGCCGCCATGGGTCTGTACGAGTGCGGCGGCGGCGCTGCTTTCCAGGAGCGGTACCCGCGCGAGGACCTTCGCGGACTCGCGGAGCACCAGGCACAGGGCGATGGCGTCGAGTCCAACGCCGCCGTACTCGGCGTCGATGAGCAGGCCGAGCAGGTCGGCGTCCGCGAGCCTGGACCACAGGGCGCGGTCGAGGTCATCGGCGACGGCACCCGGCGTGAGGGCCGGACTCGGCACCCCGTCCGGCGCGACGTCGGTGAAGAGCGCCTTGGCCGTCTCGACCACGGCCCGCTGTTCCTCGGTGAAGGTGAAGTCCACTGCCTGTCCTCCCGCGCCGGCCTCTTCGTATCTGATGGGGCGTCAAGATAGAACAGGTTCTAGCGGAAGGGAACAGGCGCGGGGCCCTGGCGGCACCCGAGCGCCGCCGTCTCAGCGGTCGAAGTCCAACTCCACGGTGTCCGTGACCGGATGGGACTGGCAGGCCAGGACATATCCGGCCTCCGTCTCCTCCGGTTCCAGTGCGAAGTTCCGCTCCATCTGGACCTCGCCCGAGACCCGGAAGGCGCGGCACGTCCCGCAGACCCCGCCCTTGCAGGCGTAGGGCGCGTCCGCGCGGTTGCGCAGCACCGTCTCCAGCAGCGTCTCGCCGTCCAGCACGGGCCAGGTGCCCGAGCGGCCGTCGAGGGTCACCGTCACCGTGCTGTGCGCGGGCGTGGTCGGGGGTGCCGAGGCTGCGGTGGAAACACCGCCGTCCACGTGGAAGATCTCCTCGTGGATGCGCCGGCGGCCCACGCCGAGGGCGCGCAGGGTCCGCTCCGCGCCCTGCACCAGGCCGAACGGGCCGCACAGGAACCAGCCCTTGACCTCCGCCACGGGCAGCAGCGCCGGCAGGAGCCGGGCGAGCCGCTCCTCGTCGAGACGCCCGGAGTCCAGTCCCGCCTGCTGCTCCTCCCGGGAGAGCACGGTCACCAGCTGGAAGCGGTCCGGCCAGCGGTCCTTGAGGTCGGCGACCTCCTCCAGGAACATCGTCGAGGCGGCGGTGCGATCGCTGCGTATGAGGCAGAAGTGGGCCAGCGGCTCGCGCTCCAGGAGCGTGGTGACGATGGAGAGCACCGGTGTGATCCCGCTGCCGCCGACCACCGCCGCATAGCGCCCGGGGGCCGGGTCCAGGGTGAAGCGTCCGGCCGGGGTCATCACCTCCAGCTCGTCGCCGACGGAGAGTTCCTTGAAGGCGTATGTCGAGAAGGCGCCTTCCTCGACGAGGCGCACTCCGACCCGCAGCGTTCGTGGCTCACCGGGGGCGTCGGGGAGCGGGGCGGGGGAGCAGATCGAGTACGTACGGCGGATCTCGGTGCCGTCGGTGAAGCGGCGGAGGGCGAGGTGCTGGCCCGGGGCGAAGCGGTACTCCTCGCGCAGGGCGGGCGGCACGTCGAAGGTCAGCGTCACGGAGTCGTCGGTGAGCCGGTCGACGGCCGCTACCCGGAGCGGGTGGAAGCGGGCCATCACAGCTCCTTGAAGTGGTCGAAGGGTTCACGGCAGGAGACACAGCGGCGCAGCGCCTTGCAGGCCGTGGAGGAGAAGCGGCTGAGCAGCTCCGTGTCGGTCGATCCGCAGTGCGGACAGCGGATCGAGAGGCTCAGGGGGACGGGCCCGTCCGCCGGGTGGGAGCGCGGGGGCGCTATGCCGAACTCGGCCAGCTTGCGACGGCCTTCGGCGCTGATGTCGTCCGTCGACCAGGCGGGCGCGAGCACCGTGCGCACCGAGACCTCGGCCATGCCGTGGTCGTGCAGCACCTGCTCTATGTCGGAGGTCATGGCCTCGATCGCCGGGCAGCCGGTGTACGTGGGGGTCAGCTCGACCTCGACCTTGCCGGGGGCCAGGACCCGCACCCCGCGCACCACGCCGAGGTCGGCCAGGGTCAGGACCGGCAGCTCCGGGTCGGGCACCGAGCCCGCGAGGGCCAGGAGCTCGGCCTCCAGCGCGGTGGGCGCGGTCGTCACCATGACGCCCCCGGGTGGCTGCGGTGGAGGTGCTGCATCTCGGCGAGCATCCGTCCGAACGGCTCGGTGTGCAGGCCCTCGCGGCCGGCGCCCGCCGCCCAAGCGCCCGTCTGCGGCCCGCCGGGCACGGTCAGGGTGGCCCGCTCCATGACGGCCGTCACCGAGGCCGTCCAGCTGTCCCGCAGGGCGTCGCAGTCGACACCGAGGCCGTCCACCGGCTGGAACATCTCGCCGGTGAACCGCCAGAGCGCGTCGAGCCCCCGCTGCATCCGCTCATGGCTCCCGGCCGTGCCGTCGCCCAGCCGCAGTGTCCACTGCTCCGCGTGATCCTGGTGGTAGGCGACTTCCTTGACGGCCTTCGCCGCCAAGGGCGCGAACTCGCCGTCCCCGGACGCCAACTGGCCGTACAGCGCCGACTGGTAGGTGGAGAAGTAGAGCTGGCGGGCGATGGTGTGCGCGAAGTCGCCGTTCGGCTGCTCGACCAGTTGGAGGTTGCGGAAGGCGCGCTCCTCGCGGAGGTACGCCAACTCGTCCTCGTCCCCGGCCAGGGAGAGCAGGACGCGGGCTTGCCCGAGCAGATCCAGGGCGATGTTCGCCAGGGCGACCTCTTCTTCGAGGACCGGGGCGTGCCCGGCCCACTCCCCCAGGCGGTGCGAGAGCACCAGGGCGTCGTCCCCCAGAGCGAGGGCGGGCGTGGTCGGGGCCGGTGCGGCGGTCACAGGTGCTTCACCCCGTCCGGGATGTCGTAGAACGTCGGGTGACGGTAGGGCTTGTCGCCGGCCGGTTCGAAGAAGGAGTCCTTCTCGTCCGGTGAGGAGGCGGTGATCGCGGTGGACGGCACGACCCAGAGGGAGACGCCTTCGCTCCTGCGGGTGTACAGGTCGCGGGCGTTGCGCAGGGCCATCTCCGCGTCCGGCGCGTGCAGGCTGCCGGCGTGGGTGTGGGAGAGGCCGCGGCGCGAGCGGACGAAGACCTCCCACAGTGGCCAGTCGGTCGAGCTGCTCATGCTGTCGCCTCTCCGTGCTGTGCGGCGGCGCCGCCATGCGTGCCGTCCGTACGGACCGCTTCCGCTTGCTTCGCGGCATACGCGGCCGCTGCCTCCCGGACCCAGGCGCCCTCCTCGTGGGCGCGCCTGCGTTGGGTGATGCGCTGTTCGTTGCACGGGCCGTTCCCCTTCAGGACGTCCCAGAATTCGGTCCAGTCGATCGGGCCGAAGTCGTAGTGCCCCCGTGTTTCGTTCCACACCAGGTCCGGGTCGGGGAGGGTCACGCCGAGCGACTCCGCCTGGGGGACGCAGATGTCCACGAAGCGCTGGCGCAGCTCGTCGTTCGAGTGGCGCTTGATCTTCCACGTCATCGACTGCTCGGAGTGCGAGGACTCGTCGTCGGGCGGGCCGAACATCATCAGCGAGGGCCACCACCAGCGGTCCACCGCGTCCTGAGCCATCTCGTGCTGGGCCCGGGTGCCTCTGCTGAGGGCGAGCAACGACTCGTACCCCTGGCGCTGGTGGAAGGACTCCTCCTTGCAGACGCGGACCATCGCGCGGGCGTACGGGCCGTACGAACAGCGGCACAGGGGGACCTGGTTGGTGATCGCGGCGCCGTCCACGAGCCAGCCGATCGCGCCGACGTCCGCCCAGGTCAACGTGGGGTAGTTGAAAATCGACGAATACTTCTGGCGGCCGGAGTGCAGCTTGTCGAGCAGCTCGTCGCGGCTGGTGCCGAGCGTCTCGGCGGCGCTGTAGAGATACAGGCCGTGGCCTGCCTCGTCCTGCACCTTCGCCATGAGGATCGCCTTGCGCCGCAGGGAGGGGGCGCGCGTGATCCAGTTGGCCTCGGGCTGCATGCCGATGATCTCTGAGTGCGCGTGCTGCGCGATCTGCCGGACGAGTGACGCGCGATAGGCGTCCGGCATCCAGTCGCGCGGCTCGATGCGCTCGTCGGCGGCGACCGCCTCGTCGAAGGCGGCCTGGTACCCGGCCGTGCGTGCGGCCGAGGACGTGGCCTCGTCCGGCTCCGTCCCCGCCGCCCTGTCTGCGGCTGCTGTCGCCATCTCGGTCCCCCTCGACCTGAGCGAACCGACCGACCGATCGTTCGGTTCGTCTGGATTCAATGGTGCGGCTCGCCGCCATAAGGTGTCAACCCTGTGGATAACTTCGCGAACGCTGTGCGCGGCGGGCGCGCCTGAGTACCGTTCCGGCGGCAGGGTCGGAGCGAGGCCGGGGATCGGGGAACGGGGCGGAATGGACGGGTACGACAAGGGCTCCGGCGGCGGGCCCGCCGACCCGGAAACCGGCCCGGAAGCCGCGCCGGAGCCGGAGCCCCGCGTCGGTATCGCCGGGCTGAAGCTCGGCTACCAGATCGCCGCCGCCTGCGCCCTCGCGTTCGTCGGCGTGGTCGCGTGCGTCCACATGGGGATGCTCTTCTTCCATGTCGCGCCCTCGAACACCCTGACCAAGCAGCATGGCGACGTGGTCGAGGAGTGGGTCTACCCCGAGTTCGAGCAGAACTGGAAGCTCTTCGCGCCCAACCCGCTCCAGCAGAACGTCGCGGTGCAGGCCCGCGCGGAGCTCCGTACGGCTGACGGCGGAACGCGGACCACCGACTGGTACGACCTCTCCGCACAGGACGGCGCCGCCATCGACGGCAACCTCCTGCCCAGTCACACGCAGCAGAACGAACTCCGCCGGGCCTGGGACTTCTACGTCGGCTCGCACGACGCGCAGAATCGTCCCGTCGGCCTGCGGGGCCAGCTCTCGGAGCGCTACATCCGCCGCATCGCGTACATGCGGCTGGACCGGGAGCGGCCGGGCGGCAAGGGCGACGACATCGCGCGCGTGCAGCTGCGCTCCAGGACCACGAACGTGGGGCCGCCGAAGTGGAGCGAGGAGAAGGTCTCCGCCAAGCCGGTGTACCGGCTGCTCCCCTGGTGGTCGGTGACGCCCGACGACCTGCCGCTCACGGACGCGGAAGGGGCCGCGCGGTGACCACCCGTATCGAACGCCCGTTGGCGCGAGGGCTCAGCAAAGTCACCGGGTTCGCCCTCGGCCCGTACCAGACCGCGGTGGTCCGCATCGGATTCGCCGGCACCTGGCTCTTCTTCCTGCTGCGCGAACTCCCCCACCGCCATGAGATGTACGGTCCCCACGGCCCCTGGGACTGGGACATGGCGCGGCAGCTCATCTCGGGGAACGGCGCCTTCACCGCCCTGATGTGGTCGGACGGGCGGATCTGGTTCGAGGTCGTCTACGCGCTGGCGATCCTGAGCAGTGCCCTGCTGCTGCTCGGCTGGCGGACGCGCACCATGTCCGTGCTGTTCATGATCGGCGTGCTGTCGCTGCAGAACCGCAGCATCTTCATCGGCGACGGCGGCGACAACGTCATCCATCTGATGGCGACCTACCTGGTGTTCACCCGCTGCGCCCAGGTCTGGTCGCTGGACGCGCGGCGTGCGGCACGCGCGCGCGTGGAGGACACCGACAGGGTGGGGCCCCTTCTGTGGTGGGTGCTCGGGCTCGGGCTCTCCGTCGTGACCTTCATGGGGGAGCTCAGCGGCGGCTGGCCGTGGATCTTCTGGGGGCTGTGGCTGGCGCACGGTCTGTGGTGGGCCGTGGGGCGGCGCGCCCCGCGGAGCGAGCTGCGCAAGCTGCTCGACGTCGTCGCCAACATCGCCCACAACGCGGGCCTGCTCGTCATCATGGTCGAGGCCTGCCTGATCTACGCCACCGCCGGCTGGTACAAGATCCAGGGCAGCCGCTGGCAGGACGGCACGGCTGTCTACTACCCGTTGAACCTCGACTACTTCTCCCCGTGGCCCGCCCTCTCCGAGCTGCTCTCGTCCAACGGCCTGATCCTGATGCTGGTGACGTACGGGACGGTCGCCGTGCAGGTGGCCTTTCCCTTCACCCTCTTCAACCGGCGGGTGAAGAACGTCCTGCTGGCGGCGATGATCGTGGAGCACGCCGTCATCGCCGTCGTCCTGGGGCTGCCCTTCTTCTCGCTGGCGATGATCACAGCCGACGCGGTGTTCCTGCCGACGACGTTCCTGCGGCGCCTGGGCGAATGGGTGGCACGCGCGCGTGAAGCGGTGGTTTCCCGTGTGCCGCTCTCCCGTCTGCCGCTCCGGGGCGCCCGGCCGCGGCGGAGTGCGGTGGAGCGGCGGCGGGACGAGGAGCCCACCGAGCACGCGCGCGTAGGCTTCACTCCATGAACAGGACGTCCATGAACAGGACGGATGCGGTGGACCCCGACGGCGCCCTGCGCGCCTGGCACGGGCTCGCCGACACGTCCGTGCTGCTCGACGGCTTCCATGCGATCAAGCACGCGCTGCGTTTCGAGGCGCGTGTACCGGTCGCGCTGACCGGCGACCGGGCCGCTGCGCTGGCTCTCGCGGACGAGCTGGCGCCGGATGTGAGGGACGCGCTGGACGCGCTCCTGGTGGAGATCCCCGAGGAGCGGCTGCGCGCCCTGGTGCCGCGGCTGCACCCCACCGCGATGGCCGCCTTGGCGGTACGTCCCTCGCGCGCGGCCAACCTCGAAGCGCTGGGGCGTACGCCGAGGACCGCGCCGGTCGTCGTGCTCGACGACCCCCGCAATCTCGGCAACGCCGGGGCGGTGATCCGGCTCGCCGCCGGTTTCGGGGCGACCGGTGTCGTCACCACCGGGACGCTCGACCCCTGGCACCCCACTGTCGTACGCGGTGGCGCCGGGCTGCACTTCGCGACGGCCGTGGAGCGCCTGGAGGTCGCCGAGCTACCGCCCGGGCCGGTGTTCGCGCTCGACGCGAAGGGCGTGGACATCCGGGGACTGAAGCTCCCGGACGACGCCGTGCTCGCCTTCGGGTCCGAGCGCAGCGGCCTGTCGGCGGAGCTGCGGGAACGGGTCGACCACTTGGTGTCCCTGCCGATGCGGCCGCAGGTCTCCAGCTACAACCTGGCGACGAGCGTGGGCATGGCGCTCTTCCACTGGTCGGCGGGCATGCCTCCGGGCCTGGAGGCCTGAACCCGCCGCCGGGTCACATCCTTCGCGCGCGGGTCACGCGTCCTTGCGGATCTCCACCACACGGAAGCGGTTGGCCACGAACGCGCCGTCGCACAGCGCGGCGTTCGCCGCGGGGTTGCCGCCCGAGCCGTGGAAGTCCGAGAACGCCGCCGTCTGGTTCACATAGACGCCGCCCGTGAGGTTCAGGGACAGCTGGGCGCACTCCTCCAGGCAGGTCTCCTCGACGGCCGCGGAGACCTCTTCCGAGGTGGTGTACGCCCCGACGGTCATCGCTCCCTTGTCGCGCACCGTGCGGCGCAGCAGCTCCACCGCGTCCGCCGCCGAGTCGACGGCGACCGCGAAGGAGACCGGGCCGAAGCACTCGCTCAGGTAGGCCGCCTCGGCGTCCGGCTTCGCGCCGTCCAGCTTGACGATCACCGGGGTGCGCACCACGGCGTCGGGGAAGTCGGGGTTGGTGACCTCCCTCGACGGCAGGGCCACCTCGCCGAGCCCGGCGGCCGCCTCCAGGCGGCTCTTCACGTCCGGGTTGACCAGCGCGCCCAGGATGCCGTTCGCCCGGGCGTCGTCGCCCAGGAGGCCGCTCACCGAGGCCGCGAGGTCGGCCACCACCTCGTCGTACGACTTGGCTCCGGCGTCCGTCCGGATGCCGTCGCGCGGGATGAGGAGGTTCTGCGGGGTGGTGCACATCTGGCCGCTGTAGAGGGACAGGGAGAAGGCGAGGTTGGCCAGCATTCCCTTGTAGTCGTCCGTCGAGTCGACGACGACGGTGTTGACTCCGGCCTTCTCCGTGTAGACCTGCGCCTGGCGGGCGTTGGTCTCCAGCCAGTCGCCGAAGGACGACGATCCCGTGTAGTCGATGATCTTGATCTCGGGGCGGACGGCGAGGGTCTTGGCGATGCCCTCGCCGGGCCGCTCGACGGCCAGACAGACAAGGTTCGGGTCGAAGCCCGCCTCCGCGAGGACCTCACGGGCGATCCGCACCGTCAGCGCGAGCGGCAGCACCGCGCGCGGGTGGGGCTTGACCAGGACGGGGTTGCCGGTCGCGAGCGAGGCGAAGAGGCCCGGGTAGCCGTTCCACGTCGGGAAGGTGTTGCAGCCGATCAGGAGCGAGACGCCGCGCGCCACGGGCGTGAACCGCTTGTTCATGGCGAGGGGGTCGCGCTTGCCCTGGGGCTTGTGCCACTCGGCGGTCTCGGGGGTGCGGGCCTGCTCGGCGTAGGCATACGCGATCGCTTCCAGGCCGCGGTCCTGGGCGTGCGGACCGCCCGCCTGGAAGGCCATCATGAAGGCCTGGCCACTGGTGTGCATCACCGCGTGCGCGAACTCGTGCGTGCGGGCGCTGATCCGCGCCAGGATCTCCAGGCTGACCACCGCGCGCGCTTCCGCGC
The DNA here is from genome assembly GCF_053589195.1 of Streptomyces sp. NPDC003379. Lineage (NCBI taxonomy): Bacteria > Bacillati > Actinomycetota > Actinomycetes > Kitasatosporales > Streptomycetaceae > Streptomyces > Streptomyces sp. NPDC003379. The sequence continues at coordinate 22,142 of NZ_JBSFRK010000029.1, forward strand.
CCGCGTCGCGCCAGGCGCGCATTCCGGCGCGCATCGCCGGGAGCAGGGCGTCGATGTCCGGGTGGGGATATGTGATCCCCAACTCCGGGCCGTACGGCGAGACCTCGTCGCCGGCCCAGTCGTCCGTGCCGGGCTGGTCGAGGTCGAAGCGGGTGCCCCGGAGGGCGTCGAAAGCGGCTTTGCCCTCGGGCAGGCTCAGGCTGCCGTCCTCGCCGTATGCCTTGGGGTGCTCGGGGTGCGGGGACCAGTACGCCCGCGTGCGGATGGTCTCCAGCGCCTGATCGAGGGTGGGCCGGTGCTTGGCGATCAGCTGGTGCGCGGTGAGTTCGGCGGCCATGACAGGACCAACTCCTCGTCGGTCAGCTCTCCATCGAGCTGGCGAGTGGGCGGGAACAGTGGGCAGGGACTGGCTGACAGAGCTAGAGTAACCGAACGATCGGTCGGGACAAGAGGGTCCGCCAAACCTGTGGACAACTTCTCCGCGGCCACCCCGAACCCCCCGGCCGACAGACCGTGCGGGAGGATCGCGGACATGACAGCAGTCGAGCTCAGCAGCGCCGTGGCCGTGGTCGGCACCGGAACCATGGGGCAGGGGATCGCGCAAGTCGCCCTCGTGGCCGGTCACCCCGTGCGGCTGTACGACGCGGCCCCCGGCCGAGCGGAGGCGGCGGCCGACGCGATCGGCGCCCGCCTGGACCGGCTCGTCGAAAAGGGCAGGCTCACGGCCGACGACCGGGCCGCCGCGGTCGCCCGGCTCGTGCCCGCGGAGAGCCTCGCGGAGCTCGCGGGCTGCGGCCTCGTCATCGAGGCGGTACTGGAACGACTGGACGTCAAGCAGCGGCTGTTCCAAGACCTGGAGGACGTAGTCGCCGACGACTGTCTGCTGGCCACCAACACCTCCTCGCTCTCCGTCACCGCCATCGCGGGCGCCCTGAAGAAGCCGGGCCGCTTCGTCGGCCTGCACTTCTTCAATCCGGCGCCGCTGCTCCCCCTCGTCGAGGTCGTCAGCGGCTTCGCGACGGACGAGACGGCGGCCACGCGCGCGTACGAGACCGCCAAGGCCTGGGGCAAGGCGCCGGTGCGCTGCGCGGACACCCCCGGCTTCATCGTCAACCGCGTCGCCAGGCCCTTCTACGCCGAGGCGCTGCGCCTGTACGAGGAGCGGGTCGCCGACCCGGCGACGATCGACGCGGTCCTGCGCGAATGCGGCGGCTTCAAGATGGGCCCCTTCGAACTCACCGACCTCATCGGCCAGGACGTCAACGAAGCCGTCACGCGCTCCGTGTGGGAGTCGTTCTTCCAGGACCCCAAGTTCACACCCTCGCTCGCCCAGCGCCGGCTCGTCGAGTCGCGCCGCCTCGGCCGGAAGTCGGGCCAGGGCTGGTACGCGTACGGGGACGACGCCCCGCGCGCGGAGCCGCACACCGCCCAGTCCGAGAAGGCCCCGCGGGCCGTCACCGTCCACGGTGACCTCTTCCCGGCGGACGCCCTGCTCGACCTCATGCGGGAGGCCGGCATCCGGGTCGGCCACGGGCAGGACGTACCGAGCCGCCCCGGCTCCATCGAGCTGCCCAGCGGCGCCCGGCTTGAGCCGGTCGACGGAGGGGCCCCCGACGCCGCGGCGGAGCCCGCGATCCACTTCGATCTCGCGCTGGACTACCGCGCCGCGACCCGCATCGCCCTCGCCCCCTCCGGCAGGGTCGGCGAGCAGGCCCTGAGAGAGGCGATCGGCCTCTTCCAGGCGCTCGGCAAGAAGGTCAGCGTCATCGGGCCCGCCCCGGGGATGATCGTGGCCCGCACGGTGTGGATGCTCGTCGACTTCGCCCTGGACGCCGTGGGGCGCGAGGTGGCGGACGCCGAGGACGTCGATACCGCCATGCGCCTCGGGGTCAACTACCCGCTCGGTCCGATCGAATGGGGACGCCGTCTCACCACGTACCGCGTGGCCGAGGCGCTGGACCTCTTGAGCAGCGAGTACCCCACCGGGCGTTACGCGCCCTCCCAGGCCCTGCGGCGCCAGGCCGTGCGAGAGGAGTACTCATGACCACCGCCCGGCGGGACACGTACACCCCGGAGACGCTGTTGAGCGTCGCCGTCCGCGTCTTCAACGAGCGCGGCTACGACGGCACGTCCATGGAGCACCTCTCCAAGGCGGCCGGTATCTCCAAGTCCTCGATCTACCACCATGTGACGGGCAAGGAGGAGCTGCTGCGCCGCGCGGTGAGCCGGGCGATCGACGGCCTCTTCGGGATCCTCGCCGAGGAGCACGCGCGCGTGGGCACCGCCGTCGAGCGCCTGGAGCACGTCACGCGCCGCACGGTGGAGGTCCTTGTCGCAGAACTGCCCTATGTGACGCTGCTGCTGCGGGTGCGCGGCAACACCGACACCGAGCGGTGGGCCCTGGAGCGGCGCAGGGAGTTCGACCAGCAGGTGGCCGCGCTGCTCAAGGAGGCCGTAGCGGACGGCGACCTGCGCTCCGACGTCGAGCTGCGCCTGGCCACCCGGCTGCTCTTCGGGATGATCAACTCCATCGTGGAGTGGTACCGGCCGGAGAGCCGGGGAGCGGCCAACGGCGCCCAGATCGCCGACGCCGTCGTGCAGTTGGCCTTCGCGGGGCTGCGCACCGACCGCTGAGCCGCGCGGGTCACCCCTCCGGCTCGGCGCTCTCCAGGTCCTCCTCCTCGAAGACGAGCAACGTACGCGTGCTGAGGACTTCGGGGATGGACTGCAGCCGGGTCAGCACCAGCTCGCGCAGGGCGCGGTTGTCCGGCGTGTGCACCAGGAGCAGTACGTCGAAGTCGCCGCTGACCAGCGCGATATGGGAGGCACCGGGGAGCGCGCGCAGATGGTCGCGCACCGTGCGCCAGGTGTTCTGCACGATTTTGAGCGTGATGTACGCCGACGCGCCCTGCCCGGCGCGCTCGTGGTTGATCCGCGCCCCGAAGCCCCGGATGACGCCGTCGTCGATGAGGCGGTTGATGCGCGCGTACGCGTTGGCCCGTGACACATGGACCCGTTCGGCCACGGAGCGTATCGACGCGCGACCGTCCGTGTGCAGGATCTGGAGGATGTCACGGTCGATGGAGTCCAGGGGCCGGGGCTCCGGCCGGTCGCCGGCATGCTGCACGGCCATTCGTTCAGATGCCATGTCCCCCCGCCTCCCTACCATGGACGTACTGCATCCATCCCAGGCTGTGCAGAACCGTTTGTCCACAGCCTGGAGGTGCCTGTAGCCAAAATGTGCCGACGACCGAACAATCGGTAGGTGAGGCGCATCACATCGCCGCGCCTCTTTTGCCGCTCCCACGAGGAGACCGCTTCCCCCAGGAGGTGCCGTCATGACGGTTATGGAGCAGCGGGGCGCCTACCGGCCGACCCCGCCCCCCGCTTGGCAGCCCAGGACCGACCCCGCGCCGCTGCTGCCGGACGCGGAGCCCTACCGCGTCCTTGGCACCGAGGCCGCCGCGAAGGCCGACCCCGGGCTGCTGCGCCGTCTCTACGCCGAGCTGGTGCGAGGACGTCGCTACAACACCCAGGCGACGGCGCTGACGAAGCAGGGCAGGCTCGCGGTCTACCCCTCCAGCACCGGCCAGGAGGCCTGCGAGGTGGCCGCCGCGCTGGCCCTCGACGAGCGGGACTGGCTCTTCCCGAGCTACCGGGACACACTCGCCGTGGTCGCCCGCGGCCTCGACCCCGTGAGCGCGCTGACGCTGCTCCGCGGCGACTGGCACACCGGTTACGACCCGCGCGAGCACCGCATAGCGCCCCTGTGCACGCCCCTCGCCACCCAGCTGCCCCACGCCGTGGGCCTCGCGCACGCCGCCCGCCTCAAAGGCGACGACGTGGTCGCGCTCGCCATGGTCGGCGACGGCGGCACCAGCGAAGGCGACTTCCACGAGGCGCTGAACTTCGCCGCCGTGTGGCGGGCGCCCGTGGTCTTCCTCGTGCAGAACAACGGCTTCGCGATCTCCGTGCCGCTCGCCAAGCAGACCGCGGCGCCCTCCCTGGCCCACAAGGCCGTCGGGTACGGCATGCCGGGGCGTCTGGTGGACGGCAACGACGCGGTCGCGATGCACGAGGTCCTGGGCGAAGCGGTCACCCGCGCGCGGGAGGGCGGCGGGCCCACCCTCGTGGAGGCGGTCACGTACCGCGTGGAAGCCCACACGAACGCCGACGACGCCACGCGCTACCGCCACGATGCCGAGGTCGAGGCGTGGCGCGACCACGACCCGATCCTGCTCCTGGAGCGGGAGTTGGCGGAGCGCGGCCTCCTCGACGACGACACCAAGCGGCAGGCGAGCGAGGACGCCGAGGCCATGGCGGCCGACCTGCGCGAGCGCATGAACCAGGACCCCCTGCTCGACCCCATGGACCTCTTCACGCATGTGTACGCCGAGCAGACCTCCCAGTTGAGGGAGCAGGCGGCGCAGTTGCGCGCCGAGCTGGAAGTGGCCTCCGAAGAGGCCCAGGAGGAGACGCGATGACCACGGTCGCGGTGAAGCCGGCCACCAAACCGGCCACCATGGCGCAGGCGCTCGGACGCGCGCTGCGCGACTCCATGACCGAGGACCCCTCCGTGCACGTCCTCGGAGAAGACGTGGGGGCGCTCGGCGGTGTCTTCCGGGTCACCGACGGGCTCACCAAGGAGTTCGGCGAGGACCGCTGCACGGACACACCGCTGGCGGAGGCGGGCATCCTGGGGACAGCGGTCGGCATGGCCATGTACGGCTTGCGGCCCGTCGTCGAGATGCAGTTCGACGCCTTCGCCTATCCGGCCTTCGAGCAGCTGATCTCGCACGTGGCGCGGATGCGCAACCGCACCAGGGGCGCGATGCCGCTGCCCATCACCGTGCGCGTGCCCTACGGCGGCGGAATCGGCGGAGTGGAGCACCACAGCGATTCCTCAGAGGCGTACTACATGGCGACCCCGGGCCTCCATGTCGTGACGCCCGCCACGGTCGCCGACGCCTACGGCCTGCTGCGGGCCTCCATCGCCTCCGACGACCCGGTCGTCTTCCTGGAGCCGAAGCGGCTGTACTGGTCCAAGGCCGACTGGAACCCGGAGGCTCCCCAGGCCGTTGAACCGATAGGCCGCGCGGTGGTGCGGCGCCCCGGGCGCAGCGCCACGCTCATCACGTACGGCCCGTCCGTGCCCGTCTGCCTGGAGGCGGCCGAGGCGGCGCGCGCGGAGGGCTGGGACCTCGAAGTGGTCGACCTGCGGTCGCTGGTGCCCTTCGACGACGAGACGGTCGCCGCGTCCGTGCGACGCACGGGGCGGGCGGTCGTCGTGCACGAGTCGGGCGGCTTCGGCGGCCCCGGCGGAGAGATCGCGGCGCGGGTCACCGAGCGGTGCTTCCACCACTTGGAGGCGCCGGTGCTGCGGGTCGCGGGGTTCGACATCCCGTATCCGCCGCCGATGCTGGAGAAGCACCACCTTCCGGGTGTCGACCGGATCCTGGACACGGTCGCGCGGTTGCAGTGGGAGGCGGAGAGCTGATGGCGCCTGCTTTTGATGTGAACAGCCTGGAGTTCAAACTGCCCGACCTCGGCGAAGGGCTCACGGAGGCCGAGATCGTCCGCTGGCTCGTCCAGGTCGGGGACGTCGTCGCCGTGGACCAGCCGGTCGTCGAGGTCGAGACGGCCAAGGCGATGGTCGAGGTGCCGTGTCCCTACGGGGGCGTGGTCACGGCCCGCTTCGGCGAGGAGGGCGAGGAACTCCCCGTGGGTTCCCCGCTGCTGACGGTCGCCGTGAGCGCGCCGACCGGTCCCCGAGCGCCCGAGGAGCCCGCCGAGCGGGCCCTGCGGACGGCCGAGGAGGAGTCCTCAGGGAACGTCCTGGTCGGTTACGGCACCGCGGCGGCGCCCGCCCGCCGCAGGAGGGTGCTGCCCACGCGGCCCGCCCTGAGGACGCCCTCCGAAGGGCCTGGCCCGGAAAGGCCTCCCGCGCGCGTGGACGGCCCGGTCCCGGTGATCTCCCCTCTCGTACGCAAGCTGGCGCGGGAGCACGGCGTGGAGCTGCGCGGGCTCGCGGGTTCGGGCCCGGACGGGCTCATCACGCGGGCCGACGTCGAGGCGGCCATCGGCGGGGGCCGGGCGGCCGAGCGCGAGAAGGCCACCTCGGGTGCTGAGACCTACATCTCAAGTGCCGAGGCCGATGCCTCGGGTGCCAAGAGCGAGGCGCGCCGGGTCGCGGCGGTCAAGAAGGCGGTCCGCGAGGACGACGAGCTGATCCGCGCCGGACGGGCCGAGACGCGCCGCCAGGTCGGGGCGGGGCAGCAGCCCACGCGCGCGGGCATCGAGTCCCGGCATCCGCTGACCGGCATCCGGGGCCTCGTCGCCGACAAGATGTCCCGCAGCAGGCGCGAGATACCGGAGGCCACCTGCTGGGTCGACGCCGACGCGACGGAACTGCTCGCCGCCCGTGCCGCCATGAACGCCGCGATGACGGAGCGCGACGGCCACAAGGTGTCGCTGCTCGCGCTGCTCGCCCGCATCAGCGTGGCCGCACTGGAGCGCTTCCCGATGCTGAACTCCACGGTGGACATGGAGGCGCGGGAGGTGCGGCAGTTCACCGACATCCACCTTGGATTCGCCGCGCAGACCGATCGGGGCCTGGTCGTCCCGGTCGTACGGCACGCGCAGACGCGGACGACCGCGTCGATCAACGCCGAGTTGATCCGGCTCACGGAGGAAGGGCGGGCCGGGACGCTGACCCCCGGGGAGCTCACCGGGGGGACGTTCACGCTGAACAACTACGGGGTGTTCGGGGTCGACGGATCCACGCCGATCATCAACCACCCCGAGGCGGCCATGCTCGGCGTGGGCCGGATCGTCCCCAAGCCGTGGGTGCATCAGGGTGAGTTGGCGGTGCGGCACGTGGTCCAGCTGTCGCTCACCTTCGACCACCGGGTGTGCGACGGCGGCACGGCCGGAGGCTTCCTGCGGTACGTGGCGGACTGCGTCGAACAGCCGGCGGTGCTGTTGCGGTCGGTGTGAGGACCCTTGGTGACGTAAGCCCTTTACCCAGCCCAAGGGCCCGTAATGGGGTGGCAATGATCCTCCGTACGCCCATACTCGGGGGGTGACCGCGAACGAAGGTGCCCCGTACGACGCCGTGGTGCTCGCCGGTGGCGGCGCAGCGCGGCTCGGCGGCGCCGACAAACCCGGCGTGCGCGTGGGCGGCCGGACGCTGATCGACCGGGTCCTGGCGGCGTGCGCCGGCGCCGGGACCACCGTCGTCGTGGCCGCGCCGAGGCCGACCGTACGGCCCGTGGTGTGGGCCCGCGAGGAGCCGCCGGGCGGCGGGCCGCTGGCCGCGCTCGACGCGGGCCTGCGGCGCACGACGGCGGAGCGGGTGGTGGTGCTCTCCGCGGACCTGCCGTTCCTGGCCGAGGAGACCGTACGCCGTCTGCTGGGCGCCCTGCGGGAGAGCGGCGCGGACGGGGCGGTCCTCACCGATCCCGGGGGCCGTGAGCAGCCGCTCGTCGCGGCCTATCGGAGTGCGTCGCTCCGGCGGGAGATCGCGGGGCTCGCGGGCGCGGGTGAGGGCGCGGGCCGGGGTGGTGGGCTCGGCGGGCTGCCGCTGCGGTTGCTGACCGCGCGGCTCGACCTGACCCGGGTCGCCGACCCCGTCGCCGCCTTCGACTGCGACACCTGGGACGACATCGCGGCCGCGCGGGCGCGCATCAGGGAGCATGGGCACGTGTTGGATGAATGGATTTCCGCAGTCAAGGACGAGCTGGGCATCGAACTCGACGTCGATACCGGCACCCTCCTCGACCTCGCCCGCGATGCCGCGCACGGCGTGGCCAGGCCGGCGGCACCGCTGACCACCTTCCTCGTCGGCTACGCGGCGGCGCAGGCCGCCGCGCGGGGCGGGACGACGGGCGGCGCCGAAGCGGTGGCCCAGGCGGCGCGCAAGGCCGCGGCGCTGGCGGCCCGTTGGGCGGACGAGGACGAAGAGGACGAACAGGACGCGAAGCCGACGTCGACCTCCGACACCGCCGTCGACACCGCCTCCGGCGCCGGGCTTCATGCGGCCTCCGGCGCGGAGCCCCAGGCGAGTCCCGGCGCGCAGCCCCCCGCCACCTCCGATCCGGAGCCCTCGGCGACCCCGCGCCCCCAGCCCCACCCCGCCCCGGACGCCGGATGAGTGGGAACCCCGCGCCGGATGCCGAGCTCGATGAAGCTCTTGCTCTGGTGAACGAGTGCCGGGACGGTCACGGAGTCGTGCCCCGCTCGGCGTCCCCGGCCGCGCCGACAGCCCCGGTCGGCGTCACCCCCTGGCCCGCGGCCCGTGCCCTCGCCGCGCGGGTCGTGCCGAGGGCCGGGGGTGAGCCCGTGGGGGTTCCGTTGGAGGGGGCCCTCGGGATGGTTCTGGCCGTTCCGCTCGCCGCCCTCACCGACCTGCCGTCCTTCGACACCTCCGCGATGGACGGCTGGGTCGTCGCGGGCCCGGGCCCCTGGGACGTACGGGCCGACGGGATCCTCGCCGGACACGACGGTCCGCAGACGCTCGGCGACGGAGAGGCGGTCCGCATCGCGACGGGCGCCCGCATCCCGCGGGACGGCACCGCGGTTCTGCGCAGCGAGCACGGCCGCATCGACGACAAGGGCAGGCTGCACGCCCTGCGCGAGGTGGTGCCGGGGCAGGACATCCGCCCGCGCGGTCAGGAGTGCCGTTCCGGTGACCATCTCCTGCCGGCCGGCTCCCTCGTGACGCCCGCCGTACTCGGGCTCGCCGCGGCCGCCGGGTACGACACCCTCCGTACCGTCCGCAGGCCCCGCGCCGAAGTCCTCGTACTCGGCGACGAGTTGCTCACCGAGGGCCTGCCCCGCCAGGGCCTCATCCGGGACGCGCTCGGCCCGATGCTGCCGCCCTGGCTGCGCGCGCTCGGCGCCGAGGTCACCGGGGTCCGGTGGCTCGGCGACGACGCGAAGGCGCTCCACCAGGCGCTCAAGACGTCGACCGCCGACCTGATCGTCACGACGGGCGGCACGGCGTCGGGCCCCGTCGACCACATCCACCCCACGCTGCGCCGCATCGGCGCCGAACTGCTCGTGGACGGTGTCGCCGTACGCCCCGGACACCCGATGCTGCTGGCCCGCATCCGGCCGGGGCAGCACCTCGTCGGTCTCCCGGGCAATCCGCTCGCCGCCGTCTCCGGACTGCTGACGCTGGCCGAGCCGCTGCTGCGCACACTCACCGGACGCACGGCCGACCCCGGCGGCGGCTCCTCGGAGGCTTACGCGGCTTCGGCCACTTCGGCCGCTTACGCGGCTTCGGCGGATCCGGCCGCATCGACCGGCTCGACGTACACCGCGCCCGTACGCGACGACGTGCAGGGACACCCGTACGACACCCGCCTCGTGCCCGTCGCCCTGCGCGCCGAGCACGCCGTGCCGCTGCACTTCAACGGCCCGGCGATGCTGCGCGGCATCGCCGCGGCCGACGCGCTCGCGGTCGTGCCGCCCGGCGGTGCCCGCAAGGGCCAGGAGCTGGAGATCCTCGATCTCCCCTGGGCCCTGACCGACGGCGGCGGGGTGTGTTTCACGTGAAACTTCCCGGCCACGACGCGATCGCCCGCAATCCCGAAGAGCACCACGCCACCCACCGGATCAAACTGCCCCAGCGGGTGATGGAACGGCCGTTGCGCCAGGTCACCCGGCGTCTGCTGATGGCCTTGCTGGTGCTCGCCCTGACGACGTTCATAGTCTGGATCGACCGCGGCGGCTACCACGACAACTCGGACGAGCGCGTCGACTTCCTCGATGCCGCGTACTACGCCACCGTCACGCTCTCCACCACCGGGTACGGCGACATCGTCCCGTACAGCGACAGCGCCCGGCTCACCAACATCCTCATGATCACGCCGTTGCGCGTGCTCTTTCTGATCATCCTGGTCGGCACGACCCTCGAAGTGCTCACGGAACGGACGCGCGAGGAATGGCGTCTGTCCCGCTGGAGGTCCAACTTGCGTGAACACACCGTCGTCGTCGGCTTTGGCACCAAAGGCCGCTCGGCGATCCAGACCGTCTGCGCGACCGGTCTGAAACCGGAGCAGATCGTAGTGGTCGACCCCAGCGCGAAGGTCGTCGACGCGGCCACGGCGGAGGGGTACGCGGGTGTCATCGGCGACGCCACGCGCAGCGATGTGCTGCTCCGCGCGGAGGTGCAGCGGGCCCGCCAGATCATCATCGCGACGCAGCGCGACGACACGGCGGTCCTTGTCGCCCTCACCGCACGGCAGCTGAACCGCGGGGCGAAGATCGTGGCCGCGGTCCGCGAGGAGGAGAACGCGCCGCTGCTCCGGCAGTCCGGCGCCGACGCGGTGATCACCAGCGCCAGCGCGGCGGGCCGGCTGCTCGGGCTCTCCGTGCTGAGCCCCAGCGCGGGCATGGTCATGGAGGACCTGATCCAGCAGGGCTCCGGGCTCGACCTCGTCGAGCGGCCGGTCATAAAGGCCGAGGTGGGGAAGGGCGTCCGGGAGACGGATGACCTGGTCGTGAGTGTCGTACGAGGGCATCGGGTGCTCGGGTACGACGACCCGGCCGTCGGGAAGCTGCAGTTGATGGACCGGCTGATCACGATTGTGCGGGTGACCCCGGGGTCGGCGGTCGCGCCCGACACGAAGCCGTTGCCGGCGGACTGAGGGCGGGCCCTCCCTGCGGGGGCGCCGGCGCTGTGCCGGGGCTGGGGTCGTACCCCAGGACCAGGGTTCGGCGTGGGGATGGGCTTGGGGTTCTCTTTCGCGGTAGCGGTGCGTCGTGGCTGGTCGCGCAGTTCCCCGCGCCCCTGACGGGGCGCTCGGTCTCCCGCCCATCGCGCAGTCCCCCCGCGCCCCGGACGGGGGCGCGCTCTTTCCCGCGCCCCCGCTGAGGGCCGGAGTAGCCTCGGCCGCATGTATGCGATCACGATCCCCGAACCCGGTGGCCCTGAAGCGCTCGTATGGGCCGAGGTGCCCGATCCCGTGCCCGGTGAGGGCGAGGTGCTGGTCGAGGTGGTGGCCAGCGCCGTGAACCGCGCCGATCTGCTGCAGCGGCAGGGCGCCTACAACCCGCCGCCCGGCGCGTCCCCGTACCCCGGCCTGGAGTGCGCGGGCCGCGTCACCGCGCTCGGCCCCGGCGTCTCCGGCTGGGCGGTCGGCGACGAGGTGTGCGCCCTGCTCTCGGGCGGCGGTTACGCCGAGCAGGTCGTCGTCCCGGCCGGGCAGCTGTTCCCCGTGCCCGAGGGCGTCGACCTCGTGACGGCGGCCGCGCTGCCCGAGGTGACCTCCACCGTCTGGTCCAACGTCTTCATGATTTCCCACCTGCGCCCCGGCGAGACGCTGCTCGCGCACGGCGGTTCGAGCGGCATCGGCACCATGGCGATCCAGCTGGCCAAGGCGGTCGGGGCGAAGGTCGCCGTCACGGCGGGCAGCAAGGAGAAGCTGGCGTTCTGCGGGGAACTGGGGGCCGACGTCCTCATCAACTACCGCGAGCAGGACTTCGTCGAGGAGATCCAGCGGGCCACGGACGGGGCCGGCGCGGACGTCATCCTCGACAACATGGGCGCGAAGTACCTGGACCGGAACGTGCGGTCCCTCGCGGTCAACGGCCGGCTCGCGATCATCGGCATGCAGGGCGGCGTCAAGGGCGAGCTGAACATCGCCACGCTCCTCAACAAGCGTGCCGCCGTCACCGCCACCTCGCTGCGCGGCCGCCCCGCCGCCGAGAAGGCGTCGATCGTCGCGGCGGTGCGGGAGCATGTCTGGCCGCTGATCGGTGGGGGGCACGTCCGGCCGATCGTCGACCGGACGGTGCCGATGAGGGACGCGGCGGCGGCGCATCGCGTCCTTGAGGAGAGCGGGCACATCGGGAAGGTGCTGCTTACGCGGTAGCGCGTTGCCGGGGCGCGGTGCGGTGCCGTGCCGTGCCGTGCGGTGCCGTGCGGTGCCGTCGTGCCGTGCCGTGCGGTGCCGTCGTGCCGTGCCGTGCCGTGCCGTGCGGGGTAGGGGGACTGGCGCGTGGTCTCGTCTCTGCGGGCTCGACGTGGCTGGTCGCGCAGTTCCCCGCGCCCCTTCGGGCCGCCCCCTTCGGGCCGACCCCTTCGGATGCGATCAAGGTGCCGGAATTGTCGTGCTATGTGACGCTGTCACTGGCGTGATGATCCTCTTGGTCCTGGGCGACCCGACAGCGGGAGGGAGCCGGCGCGGTGCCTGTTCCATGGACGACTCTTCGCATGGTCCTCGTGGCGACGCTGCTCACGTCCCTCGCGGCACTCGTACCGGACGACCTCATGTCGTACGCGGCCGAATCCGCGCCCCGAGGCCCCGTCTCCACCGTCGACGAGACGCCTCGCGCCGGGAGCCGGCCGGGTGAGGGCCGCGCGCGGCCGGGGCGGCCGGACCCGCCGCTGCCCGATCCGCCGCCGCCACCCCTCACGCCCCCGCCGTACGTACCGCCGCCGCAGCCCGAACCGGCCCCCGTGACGCACCGCGACACCGTGTCCGACGCCGGGGAACCGGCGCCCACCGAGGCCGTGCTGCCGGGGCTGCGCGTCCTGCCGCTCGGCGGCGGTCTGGTCCTCATCGGGCTCGGGCTCGGCTTCCTCGCTCTGCGGTTGCGGCGCGGCTGAGGGTGGATCAGCTCCGTACGGGGGCACTACCGATGTGTGATGTAGGGGTGCGAGAGAATGGCGGCATGGAGATGCCGAGGAACGAACGGTCACAGGAGAGCCCCCAGGTCCTGGTCGTGGGCCAGGACGGAATGGCTCTCGGTGGTGGCGGAGACGACGAATCCCGCGAGGTCCCGGTGACGGAGATGGTCGAACAACCGGCCAAGGTCATGCGCATCGGCAGCATGATCAAGCAGCTGCTCGAGGAGGTGCGGGCGGCTCCTCTCGACGAGGCGAGCCGGGTCCGCCTCAAGGAGATCCACGCCAGCTCGGTCAAGGAGCTGGAGGACGGACTCGCCCCCGAGCTCGTCGAGGAGCTGGAGCGGCTCTCCCTGCCCTTCACGGAGGAGGCGACGCCCAGCGACGCCGAACTGCGCATCGCGCAGGCCCAGCTGGTCGGCTGGCTCGAAGGCCTCTTCCACGGGATCCAGACCACGCTGTTCGCGCAGCAGATGGCGGCGCGGGCCCAGCTGGAGCAGATGCGGCGGGCGCTGCCGCCCGGTGTGGGCGGCGGCGATGACGACGACGAGGGCGGCCTCGCGGGCCGAACGGGGGGTCCCTACCTCTAGGACGACCTACGACCAGGACGACCTACGACCAGGACGACCTGCGACTAGAACGACCTGCGACTAGAACGACCTGCGACGAGGGGCCCGGCACGCACTCCGCGTACCGGGCCCCTCGTCGTACAGAAGCTGTGCTCAAGCCGTACTCAAGCCGGGTTGCCCGTCGAGATGTCGAACTGGATGTCGACGTTCTTCGGGTCGACCTCCGTGCCTTCCTTCGGGGTCTGCCGCATGATGGTGTCCTTGCCGTAGGCGTTCTCGTCGACCTCGCGCTTGTCGTACTGCCATCCGGCGGCCTGCAGGCAGGTCAGGACGGACTTCCAGTCGCGGAAGGTGAAGTCCGGGACCTTGATCTTGGTCTCGTCGTTGTAGCCGATGTCCGGGTCCGTGCACTTCTCCTTCTCGATCACGTTGTTGCGATCGGGACCCTTGTAGCCCGCCACCGGCTGCTTCGACTTGTCGTCCGTCGCTTCCTTGCCGCCCTTGTCGTCGCCGTTGAGCGAGAGGGCGGTGATCAGGCCGCCGATGGCGAGGAGGGCGACGACGATCGAGCCGACGATCACCGGCATGTTCCGCTTGCCGGAGCCGCCCGAACCGGAGGACGCCGTCGTGGCCGGCTGCGGGGAGAGGTTGTACGGCGGCGGCGTGTGCGCCCCCTGCTGCGGCGTGTACGCGTTGGTGGGCGCCGGGGTCTGGTAGCCCTGCTGCTGCGGCGGGTAGCCGTAGCCCGGAGTGGGCGCGGGAGTCGGGGCCGGGGTCGCCGGGCCGTAAGGACCCGGCTGGTACGGGGTCTGGACGCTGCCCGACTGCTGCGGGAGCGAGGAGTCGACCGGCGGGAAGACCGCGGAGCCGACGCCCGCGCCGCTCGCCGTCGGGGCGCCGGGGACGATGCTGGGCGCCGCCGCCTGGAAGGCCTGGGCCACGCGCAGGCACTCGTCCCGCATGGACTCGGCCGTCGGGAAACGCTCGTTCGGGTTCTTTTTGAGCGCGCGGGCGACGATCGCGTCGACCGCGGGCGGCAGCGAACGGTTGATCGAGGACGGAGCGACCGGCTCCTCCTGGACGTGGGCATACGCGATGGCCAGCGGCGAGTCCGCCTCGAACGGCAGCCGTCCCGTGACCAGTTGGAAGAGCATGATGCCGACCGAGTAGAGGTCGGAGCGCGCGTCCACGCCGCGCCCGAGGGCCTGCTCCGGCGAGAGGTACTGCGGGGTGCCGACGACCATGCCGGTCTGCGTCATCGACGTGACGCCGGACTGCATGGCACGGGCGATGCCGAAGTCCATGACCTTGACGACGTTGCGCTTGGTCATCATGACGTTGCCGGGCTTGATGTCGCGGTGCACCAGGCCCATCTCGTGGCTGATCTCCAGCGCCGCGAGGACGTCGGCCGTGATCTTCAGGGCCTGGTCCGTCGGCATCGCGCCGAACTGCGCGACGGACGCGTCGAGCACGGAGCCGAGCGGCTTGCCCTCGACGTACTCCATGACGATGTACGGCATCGTCGTGCCGTCGAGATCGTCCTCGCCGGTGTCGAAGACCGACACGATGTTCGTGTGCGTGAGCTTCGCCACCGACTGGGCCTCGCGGCGGAAGCGCTCGCGGAAGGACTGCTCGCGGCCCAGCTCGGTGTGGAGCGTCTTGATCGCGACTTGGCGATCGAGAACGGCGTCGTACGCGAGGTGGACCGAGGCCATGCCGCCTTCGCCGAGCAGATCGCGCAGTTGGTAGCGGCCGCCGGCCAGCGAACGCCCCGCGTACCGCCCCTGTGCGCCGTCCTGGCTGCTCATCTCGTGCGTCCCCCATCGGCGCGGCGGCCGGACGGCTCCGCGGCTGGTGATCGATTACCCGCTATTCCTGGCCAAGTCTGCCCCAGGACGAGGACGCGTCAAGCTCGGTGCCCGTTCCGTGACCGTACGCGCAAGAAGCGTCTCGGAAGCGTTACAAGTTTGCGCGTGAGGACCCGGGAACGCTTTTATGTCCGGTCCACCTCGAACCGACGGGTGGTGTGAAGGCTGTAGCGTGGCCCGTCGGAGTACCCGTACAGCGACGTACTCAGCACCAAGTACCACGACCAGAAACGACGGCGAGGACTGATGGCACAGACGCAGCGCGCTCAGGGCCCGTCCGACCCCGAGGCGACTGGCGGCGGAATGTCTGACGCGCCCGAGTTGTGGGGCAATGGCGGGCTCGTCGGAGACGGCCGGTATCGGCTGACCCACAGACTCGGCCGGGGCGGTATGGCCGAGGTGTTCGCGGCCGAGGACGTACGTCTCGGCCGCACCGTCGCGGTCAAGCTGCTCCGCTCCGACCTCGCCGAGGACCCCGTCTCCAAGGCCCGCTTCACGCGCGAGGCCCAGTCCGTCGCCGGCCTCAACCACCACGCTGTGGTCGCGGTGTACGACTCCGGTGAAGACGCCGTCGGGCCGAGCGTCGTCCCGTACATCGTCATGGAGATCGTCGAGGGCCGCACGATCCGCGATCTGCTGCTGAGCGCGGAGGCGCCGGGGGCCGAGCAGGCACTCATCATCGTCTCCGGGGTGCTCGAAGCGCTCGCGTACTCGCACCAGCACGGCATCGTGCACCGCGACATCAAGCCCGCGAACGTGATCATCACCAACACCGGCGCGGTGAAGGTGATGGACTTCGGCATCGCGCGCGCCCTGCACGGCGCGCAGTCGACGATGACGCAGACCGGCATGGTCATGGGCACGCCCCAGTACCTGTCGCCCGAGCAGGCGCTCGGCAAGGCCGTCGACCACCGCTCCGACCTGTACGCGACCGGCTGTCTGCTCTACGAACTGCTCGCGCTGCGGCCGCCGTTCACCGGCGAGACGCCGCTCTCCGTGGTCTATCAGCACGTCCAGGACACGGCCTTGCCGCCCTCCCAGGTCTCGGACGCGGCGCCGCCGGAGCTGGACGGGCTCGTCATGCGCTCCCTCGCCAAGGACCCGGACGACCGGTTCCAGACCGCCGAGGAGATGCGCGGCCTCGTCCAGTACGGGCTGCAGATGCTGCACGAGCAGGGCAGCCACACGGGAACCTGGAACACCGGGCCCGTCGAGATGCACGAGGGCGGCAACACCCCGGCGATGGGCGTCGTGGGGACGGCCGCGATGGGGCACCCGGACTCGGGGACCGCGCAGATCCCGGGCCCGATGCTGCGGCCGCCGGGCGACGACGGCGGTTTCGAGGGCGGGCAGCGCGGCGGCAAGGGCGGCCGCGGCAAGATGTGGATCTTCGCTGTGCTCGCGGTCATCGCGATCGCGGTGGGCGTCGCGTTCGCGCTGAACGCGAGCAACGACACGAAGGACAAGGACAAGACTCCGACGACTCCTTCGACGAAGCAGTCGCAGAAGGAGAAGCCCAGCAAGAGTCCGGACCAGGACGAGACGGGCGAGGAGACGGAGCCGGGCGGGGACACGGGGGGCCAGACCGACTATCCCCCGCAGACGAATCAGCCGACCGGGCCGACGCAGCCGACGCAGCGTCCGACGCAGCCGACGACGAATCCGACCCAGCCCACGCCGGATCCGACGACGCCGGACCCGACGGACGACCCGGTGACGGACCCGCCGACGGACCCGCCGGTCACGACGGACCCGACCGACGGCGGCGAGGACCCGGGCAGTGGTGACGGCGACGGCGCCTGATCCGGCGACCGTGTTGACGTAGGGACGGGTGCGCGGCCCGGCGGGGCGGGGTGCCGCTGTGCAACGCCTCGCCTACGCCAGGCGTTGCGGCTCGACCGCCCACAGCTGCGGCTCTATCCGCAGGTACACCCCGTCGAAGAGCTCCCCGCCCGCGAAGTGCGGCGTCGGGCCGAAGAGTGCCAGCTCCGCGTCGGTCGGCTCGGCCGCCTCGCAGAGGCCCACGCACTGCACGGTCCACTGGCCGTCTCGGGCGGACGCCGCGTCGAGGTTGTCCGCCCCGTACGCGACGACGCTGCCGGCGCACGCCTGGTGGTAGCCGTACCCCTTGTGCATGCGCAGCAGGAGCTGCCCGTCGACGACGATGTGGCGGGCCACGGCGAGGAAGGGCAGCGCGCGCATGCTGGTCGCCACCCGCCCGTAGTCGGTACGGCGGAGCAGTTCGAAGGCGAGCTGTTCATCGGCGCAGGCGGCGGAGGCGGCAGAGGCGGTGGGTTCGACGGGGTCGATGGACATGACCCCACCCTCGTCCAGGACCGGGATGCCGGAAAAGAGGACCCCGCCCCCATCAAACGGGACGTAAGTCCCGTCGGTGGCGAGTTTCGTCAGCGCTGCTTCTCCGCCTGCATGCGCGCCACGTACGCGGCGGCCTGCGAGCGGCGCTCCATGCCCAGCTTGGAGAGCAGGCTGGAGACGTAATTCTTGATCGTCTTCTCGGCGAGGTGCAGCCGCTCGCCGATGACGCGGTTGGTGAGGCCCTCGCCGATCAGGTCGAGGATCTTCCGCTCCTGGTCGGTGAGGCCCGCGAGGCGGTCGTCGCCCTTGGTGCTGTTGCCGTCGCGCAGCCGCTCCAGGACCCGGGCCGTGGCGACGGGGTCGAGCAGGGACTTGCCGGCGGCCACGTCGCGCACGGCGGTGAGCAGCTCATTGCCGCGGATGGCCTTCAGGACATAGCCCGAGGCACCGGCCATGATCGCGTCGAAGAGGGCCTCGTCGTCGGCGAACGAGGTGAGCATCAGGCACTTGATGTCCTCGTTCTGCGAGCGGATCTCGCGGCACACCTCGACGCCGCTGCCGTCCGGCAGGCGCACATCGAGCACGGCCACGTCGGGCCGGGTCGCGGGGATCCTGACTAGGGCGTCCGCCGCGGTGCCGGCCTCGCCGACCACCTCGATGTCGGACTCCACGGAGAGCAGCTCATGGACTCCGCGCCGGACCACTTCGTGATCGTCGAGGAGAAATACCGTAATTTTTCCGTCATCGCGCACGGGGTCAGTCTCACACACACGCTCTTTCGGTGCCCGGGCGGAACCCTTCTCGTGCGGCTCTTCCCGTGCCCGGGGTGCCCGGGATAACGTGCCGGTGTTCCGGCCCCCTGCCAGGCTGTGATCAGTGCTGTGACCAGGAAGTGTTCCCCCTTTTCTCGATCTACTCGGAAATCCAAGTACTCAGCACGTCGCCGTTTACTTGGAAATCCAAGCAAATTCGCAGGTCAGATGGGGTTTCACAGAATTGGGGAGCACTGGGTAACGTGCTTTGTGCAGGGCGCTCGCCGGGGCACCTGTCACGCCTGTTCCCGGCCAGCCGCACCCACCCCCGTGCGCGGGCACGGACCAGGCGAGCCGTACTGGCTACCCGGTAACCCCCGGGAGCCGGACCGACGGAGGAGCACACGTGACCGTGGAGAGCACCGCCGCGCGCACACCGCGCCGCAGCAGTACCGGCAGCGGCAAGCGCGCGAGCGCCAAGAAGGCCGCGCCGCAGAAAAGCACGGAGCCCGAGCTCGTACAACTGCTGACGCCCGAGGGCAAGCGGGTCAAGAGCGCGAAGAACGCCGTCTACGACGCGTACGTCGCCGACATCACCGGCGAGGAGCTGCGCGGCCTGTACCGCGACATGGTCCTCACCCGCCGCTTCGACGCCGAGGCCACCTCCTTGCAGCGTCAGGGCGAGCTGGGCCTGTGGGCGTCGCTGCTCGGCCAGGAGGCCGCCCAGATCGGCTCCGGCCGGGCCACGCGCGACGACGACTACGTGTTCCCCACGTACCGCGAGCACGGCGTCGCCTGGTGCCGCGGGGTCGACCCGACGAACCTGCTCGGCATGTTCCGCGGCGTGAACAACGGCGGCTGGGACCCGAACAGCAACAACTTCCACCTGTACACGATCGTCATCGGCTCGCAGACGCTGCACGCCACCGGCTACGCCATGGGCGTGGCCAAGGACGGCGCCGACTCGGCCGTGATCGCGTACTTCGGGGACGGCGCCTCCAGCCAGGGCGACGTGGCCGAATCGTTCACCTTCTCCGCGGTCTACAACGCCCCGGTCGTGTTCTTCTGCCAGAACAACCAGTGGGCGATCTCCGAGCCGACCGAGAAGCAGACCCGCGTACCGCTTTACCAGCGCGCGCAGGGCTACGGCTTCCCGGGTGTGCGGGTCGACGGCAACGACGTGCTCGCCGTGCTCGCCGTCACCAAGTGGGCCCTGGAGCGGGCCCGTACGGGTGAGGGCCCCACGCTGATCGAGGCGTTCACGTACCGCATGGGCGCGCACACGACCTCCGACGACCCGAGCAAGTACCGCAACGACGACGAGCGGGTGGCCTGGGAGGCCAAGGACCCGATTCTGCGGCTGCGGGGCTACCTGGAGTCCGAAGGTCACGCGGATGAGGGATTCTTCGCGGAACTCGACGACGAGAGCGAAGCGTTGGGCAAGCGAGTGCGGGAGGCGGTGCGGGCGATGCCGGATCCGGATCTGATGGCGATCTTCGAGAACGCGTATGCCGACGGGCACGCGCTCGTGGACGAGGAGCGCGCCCAGTTCGTCGCCTACCAGGCGTCGTTCGCGGACGCTCCCGCGGGTGGGGAGGGCAAATAACCATGGCTGTCCAGAAACTTCCCATCGCCAAGGCGATCAACGAATCGCTGCGCACGGCGCTGGAGAATGACCCCAAGGTCCTCGTCATGGGCGAGGACGTCGGCAAGCTCGGCGGCGTCTTCCGCGTCACCGAGGGGCTGCAGAAGGACTTCGGTGAGGACCGGGTCATCGACACCCCGCTCGCCGAGTCGGGCATCGTCGGTACGGCCATCGGCCTCGCGCTGCGCGGCTACCGCCCCGTGGTGGAGATCCAGTTCGACGGCTTCGTCTTCCCCGCGTACGACCAGATCGTCACGCAGCTCGCGAAGATGCACGCCCGCGCGCTCGGCAAGATCAAGATGCCGGTCGTCATCCGCATTCCGTACGGCGGCGGGATCGGCGCGGTCGAGCACCACAGCGAGTCGCCCGAGGCGCTCTTCGCGCACGTGGCGGGCCTGAAGGTGGTGTCCCCTTCCAACTCGGCGGACGCCTACTGGATGATGCAGCAGGCCATCCTGAGCGACGACCCGGTGATCTTCTTCGAGCCGAAGCGGCGTTACTGGGACAAGGGCGAGGTCGACAAGGAGGCCATCCCCGGGCCCCTGCACAAGGCCACCGTCGCCCGCGAGGGCAGCGACCTCACGCTCGTGGCGTACGGCCCGATGGTGAAGGTCTGCCTGGAGGCGGCCGCGGCCGCCGAGGAGGAGGGCAAGTCCCTGGAGGTCCTGGACCTGCGCTCCATGTCGCCGCTCGACTTCGACACCGTGCAGACCTCGGTCGAGAAGACCCGGCGGCTCGTCGTCGTGCACGAGGCCCCGGTCTTCCTGGGCACGGGCGCGGAGATCGCGGCCCGCATCACCGAGCGGTGCTTCTACCACTTGGAGGCTCCGGTGCTGAGGGTCGGCGGCTATCACGCCCCGTATCCGCCGGCGCGCCTCGAAGAGGAGTACCTGCCGGGCCTCGACCGGGTGCTCGACACCGTCGACCGCTCGCTGGCGTACTGAGGGAGAGGGTCGTGACGACGATGACAGACACCGCTCTTGCCGAGTTCAAGATGCCCGACGTGGGCGAGGGACTCACCGAGGCCGAAATTCTCAAGTGGTATGTGACGCCGGGTGACACCGTCACCGACGGGCAGGTCGTGTGCGAGGTCGAGACGGCCAAGGCCGCGGTCGAACTCCCCATTCCGTTCAACGGTGTCGTACGTGAGCTGCGCTTCCCCGAGGGCACGACGGTCGACGTCGGCCAGGTGATCATCTCGGTGGACGTGTCGGGCGGCGGGGCGGGAGCCGTGGCGGCGCCCGAGCCGGCGGCGGCACCTGAGCCGGTCGCGGCGCCCGAGCCCGAGGCTGACCCCGCCGCACCGGCGGGCCGGCAGCCCGTGCTCGTGGGGTACGGGGTCGCCGAGTCCTCGACGAAGCGGCGTGCGCGGAAGGTCGGGGCGCAGAACGTGCCGGAGCCGGAGCCGGAGCCGGAGCTGGAGCCGCAGCCGGTGGCGCGGCATGATGTGAACGGCCACGGCGCCCGGCCGCTGGCCAAGCCGCCGGTGCGCAAGCTCGCCAAGGACCTCGGAGTGGACCTCGCGACGGTCACGCCGTCCGGGCCCGACGGGATCATCACCCGCGAGGACGTGCACGCGGCGGTGGCCCCGGCCCCGGCCGCGCGGCCGCAGGACCGGTCGGCGGTGACCGAGGCCCCCGCGCCGCAGGCCGCCCCCGCCTCTGCGCCCGCCCCCGCGGCCGGTGCCGCGGTCGGTGCCGACGCCCGGGAGACCCGCATCCCTGTGAAGGGCGTCCGCAAGGCCACCGCGCAGGCGATGGTCGGCTCGGCGTTCAGCGCGCCGCATGTCACGGAGTTCGTGACCGTCGACGTGACGCGGACGATGAAGCTGGTCGAGGAGATGAAGCGGGACCCCGGCGAGTACGGGTTCGAGGGGCTGCGGGTCAATCCGCTGCTGTTCATCTCCAAGGCCCTGCTGGTGGCGATCAAGCGGAACCCCGACGTCAACGCCGCCTGGGACGAGGCCAATCAGGAGATCGTCCAGAAGCACTATGTGAACCTCGGCATCGCCGCGGCCACTCCGCGCGGTCTGATCGTGCCGAACATCAAGGACGCGCACGCCAAGACTCTGCCGGAACTGGCCGAGTCGCTCGGCGAGTTGGTGGCCACGGCGCGGTCGGGCAAGACCTCGCCCGGCGCCATGCAGGGCGGCACGGTCACGATCACGAACGTCGGCGTCTTCGGCGTCGACACGGGCACGCCGATCCTGAACCCCGGTGAGTCCGCGATCCTCGCGGTCGGCTCGATCAAGCTCCAGCCGTGGGTCCACAAGGGCAAGGTCAAGCCGCGCCAGGTGACCACGCTCGCGCTCTCCTTCGACCACCGCCTGGTGGACGGGGAGCTGGGTTCCAAGGTGCTCGCCGATGTTGCGGCCATTCTGGAGCGGCCGAAGAGGCTGCTGACCTGGGCGTAGTGCCCGGTCGCCGGTATATCGGTATAGCGATACACCGGTATAGCGGTATAGCGGTATACGAAGGGGGGCCCGCCGCGGAGATCGCGGCGGGCCCCTCCTCCGTACTGCTGCCGGGTGTCAGGCGACCTTGAAGCCGTAGTCCATCAGCTTCTTGGCGTCCGAGGTGCGGTTGGCCGGGGAGGAAGAGGTCAGGACCGTGCCGATGACCGTCTTGCCGTTGCGGGTCGCCGCGAAGACGAGGCAGTACTTCGCCTCGGGGCCCGAGCCCGTCTTCACGCCGATGGCGCCGCGGTAGGAACCGAGGAGGGTGTTCGTGTTCGACCACGGCATGTAGCGGTAGCCGCCGGTTTTCGTGGTGACCTTCTGCTTCGTCGACTTCGTCTTCACGACCGTACGGAACGTGGAGTACTTCATCGCGTTGCTCGTCAGTTTCGTCAGATCGCGCGGCGTCGAGTAGTTCTTGCCGTGTCCGATGCCGTCGAACGAGTCGAAGTTGGTGTTCGTCAGGCCGAGCGTCTTGGCCGTGGAGTTCATCTGGCCGATGAAGTTCTGCACGCGGGCCTTGCGGGTCGAGCCCTTGCCGAACTTGTCCGCGAGCGCATACGCGGCGTCGCAGCCGGACGGCAGCATCAGCCCGTACAGCAGCTGGCGGACGGTGACCTTGTCGCCGACGATCAGACGGGCCGAGGACGCGTAGTTGTTGGCGACGATGTAGTCGCTGTACGCCTTCTGGACCGTGACCTTGGAATCCAGGTTGAGGTTCCGCTGGCCGAGGACGACGCGCGCCGTCATGATCTTCGTCGTGGAGCCGGTGGACCGGCGGGTGTCGGCGGACTTGGTGTAGAGGCTCTTACCCGTGGCGTTGTTCATCACATAGCCGCCCTTGGCGACGATGGATGGCTTCGGCGGTGCGGCCGCGTGCGCGGCCGGGGTGGTGAGGACGCCGCCGGCCAGTATCGCGCTCGCGGTGACGGTAACAGCTGATACGCGACGTACGCCCTTAATGCCGGTATTCAAGATCTCTGCTCCAAATGCCCCTGGATTGCGGCCGCATGGAGGGGCCGCTCTTCCGTAAGACGAGCGAGAGGGGGTAATGGATGTGCGGGGTGGCCCGGGAATGTGCGGCGTGGCCCGGGAAATACCCGTGCGGTCTCATTCGACTGCCCTATGGACGGAGATTCCCTCGCATGCGTGTTGTATCTATGCTGTGCGCATGCCAGTCACCTCCATCAAGCAGCCGCCCGCCGCGGAGCGCGTCTACGCGCACGTGAAGCAGGCCGTCCTGGAACGCCGCTACGAGGGCGGCACGCTCCTCACCGAGGGCGAACTCGCCGAGGCCGTGGGGGTCTCCCGGACGCCGGTGCGCGAGGCGCTGCTGAAGCTGGAGGTCGAAGGGCTGCTGCGGCTCTACCCGAAGAAGGGGGCCCTCGTGCTGCCCGTCTCCGCGCAGGAGATCGCGGACGTCGTCGAGACGCGGCTGCTCGTCGAGACGCACGCGGTGCGCAAGGCCGTGCCGGCGCCGGCGGGGCTCGTGGAGCGGCTGGAGGCGCTGCTGTCCCGGCAGCGGGCGCAGGCCGCCGCGGGGGATCTCGCGGGGGCCGCGGTCACCGACCGGTGCTTTCACGCCGAGATCGTGCGCAGCGGGGGGAACGAGATTCTCTCGCGGCTCTACGACCAGCTTCGGGACCGGCAGTTGCGGATGGGGGTCGCGGTGATGCACTCGCATCCCGACCGGATCGCGAAGACGCTCGCGGAGCATGAGGAGCTTCTCGCGGCGTTGCGTTGCGGCGACGCGGAGGCGGCGGTCTCTGTTGTCACCCGGCACGTGGGCTGGTTCCAGAACCTTGCGCGGGGTGAGGTCCGGTGAAGGTGCGCTTTCGTGGCTCGCCGTCCGTGGGTTTTGGGTTTTTTGCCGCTTCGCGGCGGGTTTCCCACTCACCCACCCGTCTCGCCGCATCGGACCCTCGCCGTAGGAGCGACAGGAACGGGAGGTTTCGGTGAGTTCTCTCTCCTCGCCCGTCTCTCTCCCCGGTGATCCGCCCGGCGGCAAGAAGGCCGTGGTCGTCTGGTCCGTCGGCGTCGCCGTCTACTTCGTCGCCGTCATCTTCCGGACCTCCCTCGGCGTCGCCGGGCTCGACGCCGCCGACCGGTTCCACGTCAACGCCTCCGCCCTGTCGACCTTCTCCATCCTCCAGCTGCTCGTGTACGCGGGGATGCAGATACCCGTCGGCCTGATGGTCGACCGGCTCGGCACCAAGAAGGTGCTGACCATCGGGGCCGTGCTGTTCACGGTGGGACAGCTCGGCTTCGCGTTCTCACCCTCGTACGCGATGGCGCTCGCCTCACGCGCCCTGCTCGGCTGCGGTGACGCGCTGACCTTCATCAGCGTGCTGCGGCTCGGCACCCGCTGGTTCCCGGCCCGTCGCGGCCCGCTCGTCGCGCAGCTCGCGGGGCTCGTCGGCATGGCGGGCAATCTCGTCTCCACCCTCGTCCTTGCCCGGCTGCTGCACTCCGTCGGCTGGACCGCCGCCTTCGCGGGCAGCGCGCTGTGCGGTGTCGTCGTCCTCGTCCTGATGACGCTGTTCCTGAAGGACCACCCCGAGGGCCATGAGCCGGAGCCGGTCGGGCACACCGGGGCGGCCTTCGTGCGCAAGCAGATCGGCCTGTCCTGGCGGGAGCCCGGCACCCGGCTCGGCATGTGGGTGCACTTCACCACGCAGTTCCCCGCGATGGTGTTCCTGCTGCTGTGGGGCCTGCCGTTCCTCGTCGAGGCGCAGGGCCTCTCGCGGGCGACCGCCGGGGAGCTGCTCACGCTCGTCGTGCTCTCGAACATGGTCGTCGGCCTGGTCTACGGCCAGATCGTCGCCCGGCACCACGCCGCGCGCCTCCCGCTGGCGCTCGGCACCATAGGGGCGACGGCCACGGCCTGGGCGGCCACGCTCGCCTTCCCCGGGGACCACGCCCCGATGTGGCTGCTGATCGTCCTGTGCACCGTGCTCGGGGCCTGCGGGCCCGCCTCCATGATCGGATTCGACTTCGCGCGGCCCGCCAACCCGCCGGAGCGCCAGGGCACGGCCTCCGGTATCACCAACATGGGCGGCTTCGTCGCCTCCATGACGACGCTGCTCGCGATCGGGCTGCTGCTGGACGCCACCGGGGACGACTATCGCGTGGCGTTCTCCGCGGTGTTCGTCCTGGAAGCGGTGGGGCTCTGCCAGATTCTGCGGCTCGGGTCCCGGGCGGTCCGCCGTGAGCGGGAGCAGCTTGTCGCCTCCCGCGTCGAGGCCGTGCACGTCCCTGTGTGAACCTCCGCGCCTACGGCGTCACCGCGAAGTTCCGCAGGACCGCCTCCGCGAGGCCCTGGTCGCCTTCTGTCTTGACCCGGTCGGCCACGGACGCGTACGTCACGCGTCCGCAGGCGAGCCTGAAGTACGTGTCCCAGTCGAGGCCGATGGTGGCGAGCGGGCCGAGCGACGGCGCGCTGTCCACCGTGCCCTTGCCCTCGGCGTCCACGCGCACCGTGCGCAGGAACTCCACGGGGCCGCTCACGTCGAAGACGACCGCCGAACCCGCGGGCGCCCCCGCCTCCTTGGCGACGACCTTCGGCAGCCCTTGGAGGAGGAGGTCCCGGGCGACGTACGCACCGGGGGAGTCGAGATTGCCGGGCTTCTTCAGCGTCGTACGCAGGTCCTGCTCGTGCACCCACACGTCGAACGCCCGCAGCCGCATGGCCAGTTCAAGGGTCTGCTCGGAGCCGAGCGGGCCGCGGATCTTGGTGCTGGGGTCCCGCGACTCGTTCCGCAGCTGGCGGGAGCGGCGGATGATCGTGTACTCCAGCTCGGAGGTCATCTCCGGCGCGGTGTGGTGGCGCCGCACGTCGACCTGCATCTCCATGTACCGCTGGCCCTCGGTCCGGACGTGGTACAGGTCGCGGGGGAGCGAGTGGATCGGCCGCGGGTCGCCCAGCATCTCGCAGTCGAGGCCGATGACATGGGAGACGATGTCGCGCACCGACCAGCCGGGGCACGGGGTGGCCCAGTTCCACTCGCCCTCGGCGAGCGGTGTCACCAGCTCGGTTATCGCCTCAACTGAGTGCGTCCAGGCATCGGCGTAGTTTTGCAGGCTGGGATGGAGACTCACGGGACCCCTCGGCGGTCGTACGCGGGCGGTGGGTGTCTGTGTGGCGTCGTGGGGGTCCGGGGGGGTCCCCCGGAAAATCACAGTACGCTGCCCGCAGGCACCCCGGCAGTGCTTTCGTGTGACGATCGTAGGCTGTGCTTGACGGTGATGACGGATCGAATGCCAGGACGGTGGTAGTGTGCGCGCCTCTCTCATCCAGATCGCCGTGGACGAGGGCGAACCGGTCAATTCCCGCCGCGGGCGCGTCTCTTCACTGGTGCGTGAGGTGGCGGCGCGGGAGCGTCCCGATCTCGTGGTGCTGCCCGAGCTGTGGACGACGGGGGCGTTCGCGTACGACTCCTTCGCGAGCGAGGCCGAGCCGCTCGAAGGGCCCACGTACGACGTGATGGCGAAGGCCGCGCGTGACGCGGGCGTCTGGCTGCACGCCGGTTCCATCCCCGAGCGCGCCGCGCCCGACGGCGGCTCCGCCGCGGACGACGGGCCCCTCCACGACCTCTACAACACGTCCCTCGTCTTCTCCCCCGACGGGGAACTGGCCGCCGCCTACCGGAAGATCCACCGTTTCGGCTTCGACAAGGGCGAGGCCGTGCTGATGGGCGCGGGCTCACGGCTCGTTACGGTACGGACGCCGGCCGCCACCCTCGGCCTCGCCACCTGCTACGACCTGCGCTTCCCCGAGCTGTTCCGGGGGCTCGTCGACGCGGGCGCCGAGATGTTCGTGGTGCCCGCCGGGTGGCCCGAGCGACGGCGTGAGCACTGGCTGCTGCTCGCGCGGGCGCGGGCGGTCGAGGACCAGGTGTACGTCCTCGCGTGCGGGACGGGCGGTACGCACGCGGGCGTGCCGCAGGCCGGGCACAGCGTCGTCGTCGATCCGTGGGGCGAGGTCCTCGCGGAGGCGGGTGACGGCGAGGAGGTCCTCACCGTCGACCTCGATCCCGCGAAGGTGGCGGCGACGCGGGAGCAGTTCCCGGCGCTGAAGGACCGGCTGCTGGGGATGGATCCGCCCCGCCGCTGAGAGGCGTCGGCTGAGGGTACGTCGGCTGAGGGGGCCGTCTGCTGGAAGAGGGTCAGTTGTCCTCGCGTTCCTTCTCCGCGAGGCGGATGACGCAGACCGCGACGGCGAGCAGCAGCGCCGTGTCCGCGTCCTCGCGCACCACGTGCAGGCCGTACGTCTCGCGCACGCTGAACCAGCGGCGCGAGATGTCCGCGAGGAGCTCACCCTCGTACTCGATGGCGAACTCGCGGTCCAGGACCCTGCCGCTGACGTCCAGCTCGGTGCCGTCCACCAGCGTGACGCGGTAGTGGTTGCGCAGCAGGGACAGGCGCTTGCGCCGGACGGTGGCGAGCGGGCGTCCCTCCCGCTCGATCACCATCGTGTCCCGCAGGGCGAGCATCTTGGCCCGGATGTCGATGAGGACCCTGCCCCGCGCGTCCTTCAGCTCGAAGGTCTCGCGCAGGCGCATCGCCTTGCCGTCGACGAGGAAGACCTTGCGGCCCTGGTCGTCCTCGATCCAGTAGTCGTCGCCGATGCCGAGCAAGCGGTCGCGTACGAGTAGCTTCATGGCGCCATGACTACCCCGAACCGTCACTTTCCGGACACTCTGTGCCGTGTCGGCGGATCAGTAGCCCCTGCGCTCCTGGTCGGGGTCGACGACCGTCGTCGGCGCGACCGGTGGCACCACCGCACGCCTGCGCCGCGCGATGCTGGTGAACGCGGCGACGCCTATGAGGCCCACCGCCATCATGACGAGCCCGGCGACGGTGACGTTGAAGCCCTCCATCTTCCAGTCGGTCGCGAACGTGAGAATGGCGCCCACGGCGATGAGAATGATGCATCCGCCCAGGCCCATATGGACCGCCTCCCTGTGGTCGTGGCTGCGACTTCACCGTGTACCCGGCTCCGCCACCACCACACGGGAAACCGCCCGGGGCCGGGGAAGGGGACCCCTCAGCCTTCGAGGAACGCCACGAGCGCGTTGGCCAGCATGTGCGGGTCGTCCGCGCCGCACAGCTCGCGCGCGCTGTGCATCGACAGGATGGCGACGCCGATGTCGACCGTCTTGATGCCGTGCCGGGCCGCGGTGATGGGGCCGATCGTCGTGCCGCACGGCATCGCGTTGTTGGAGACGAACGACTGGAACGGCACGCCCGCCCTCTCGCACGCGGCGGCGAACACCGAGCGTCCGGCGCCGTCCGTGGCGTAGCGGTTGTTGACGTTCACCTTGAGGATGGGGCCGCCGTTGGCGCGGGGGTGGTGCGTCGGGTCGTGCCGCTCGGCGTAGTTGGGGTGCACGGCGTGGCCGGTGTCGGAGGAGAGACAGACGGTGCCGGCGAAGGCGCGCGCCCGGTCCTCGTACGAGCCGCCGCGCGCGAACACGGACCGCTCAAGGACGCTGCCGAGCAGCGGGCCGTCGGCGCCGGTGTCGGACTGCGAGCCGTTCTCCTCGTGGTCGAAGGCGGCGAGCACGGGGATGTACGGGAGGTCCTCCCGGCCCGATACGGCGGTGAGGGCGGCCGTCGCCGCGTGCACGGACAGGAGGTTGTCCATGCGGGGGCCCGCGACCAGCTCGCGGTCACGGCCGAGGTAGGCGGGGGCCTCCACGGAGTACGTCATGAGGTCCCAGCCGGTGACGTCGCCCTCGCCGAGGCCGGTCTCCTCCTCCAGGAAGCCGATGAGGTCACCCTCGTGGACGTCGTCGCCCAGGCCCCAGATGGGCTGCATGTGCTTCTGCTTGTCCAGCTTCAGCCCGTCGGTGTGGACGGAACGGTCCATGTGGATGGCCAGTTGGGGCACGCGCAGCAGCGGCCGGTCGATGTTCACGAGCCGCGTCGTGCCGTCGCGCAGCGACAGGCGGCCGGCGAGGCCGAGGTCCCGGTCGAGCCAGGAGTTGAGCAGCGGGCCGCCGTAGATCTCCACCGCGATCTGGCGCCAGCCGTGGGCGCCGGCGTCGGGCTGCGGCTTCACACGGAGGTTCGGGGAGTCGGTGTGGGCGCCCGCGATGCGGAAGGGGGTGTGCGGGGTGGCGCTCTCCGGGACGTACCAGGCGATGATCGCGCCGCCTCGCAGTACGTACTTGCCGCCGGTCGTTCCGTCCCAGGCGTCGGTCTCCTCCACCTGCCGGAAGCCGGCCTTCTCCAGCCGCTCGGCGGCGCTCGCCACGGCGTGGTACGGCGTGGGGCTGGCCGCCAGGAAGGACATGAGGTCTTCGGTGTGACCGCGGTCGAAGCGGGAGGGAGTGCTCATGGCGCCAGCCTAGCCAGGCCGCTTCCTGTGCGATGCCGGTCCCTGTGCCGCCGCTCTCCTCCACGTACCCGGCGCTGACCCCTGTCCCGCCGCTCCGCGGCGGATGTCTCCCACCCACCCGCCCGTTTACCGCGCATTGGTCAGGAACCGAACAGGCCATGTGGTGGCGCCCGGCTCATGGGTGCGGAGCGGCGGGACAGGGCGGGCGGTGGACGGACGTGCGGCGGCCCGCCCCCCCGGGGGGAGAGCGGGCCGGTGGTGCGTGGAGATGTGCGGCGGAGTTAGAACGCCGCCTCGTCCAGCTCCATCAGGTCCAGGTCAACGCCCTCGGCGAGCTTCCGCTCGGCGGCGACGCCGGGAAGGACGTTCGTCGCGTAGAACTTGGCCGCGGCGATCTTGCCCTCGTAGAAGGGCTTGTCCTTGGCCGAGGCCGTCTCCAGCTTCTCGGCGGCGACCGCCGCGCCCCGCAGCAGGAGGTAACCGACGACGACGTCGCCCGAGGCCATCAGGAGGCGGGTCGTGTTGAGGCCCACCTTGTAGATGGCCTTCACGTCCTGCTCCGTGGCCGCGAGGTCCGTCAGCATGACGCCGACGATGGCCTCCAGCTCTACCGCGGCCTTGGCCAGCTCCTCGCGGGCGGAGGCGAGCGTCTCGCCGCCCGTGCCGACCGCCAGGAACTTCTTGATCTCCTCGGCGAGGCCGTTCAGCGCCGCGCCCTGGTTGCGGACGATCTTCCGGAAGAAGAAGTCCTGGCCCTGGATCGCGGTCGTGCCCTCGTAGAGGGTGTCGATCTTCGCGTCACGGATGTACTGCTCGATCGGGTACTCCTGGAGGTACCCCGAGCCGCCGAACGTCTGGAGCGACTGCGCAAGCAGCTCGTACGACTTCTCCGAGCCGTAGCCCTTGACGATGGGAAGGAGGAGGTCGTTCAGGGCGTTCAGCGCCGACGCGTCCTCGCCCGCCGCCTCCTTGACCTGGATCTCGTCCTGGACGGCCGCGGTGTGCAGCACGAGCGCGCGCATGCCCTCCGCGTACGCCTTCTGCGTCATCAGCGAGCGGCGTACGTCCGGGTGGTGGGTGATCGTCACCTTCGGCGCGGTCTTGTCCATGAACTGGGCCAGGTCGGGGCCCTGGACGCGCTCCTTGGCGTACTCAAGGGCGTTGAGGTAGCCCGTGGAGAGCGTGGCGATCGCCTTCGTGCCGACCATCATCCGCGCGAACTCGATGATGCGGAACATCTGGCGGATGCCGTCGTGCTTGTCGCCGATCAGCCAGCCCTTGGCGGGGTGGCGGTCGCCGAACGTCATCTCGCAGGTGTTGGAGGCCTTCAGGCCCATCTTGTGCTCGACGTTCGTGGCGTAGACGCCGTTGCGCTCGCCCAGCTCGCCGGTCTCCCAGTCGAACTCGTACTTCGGGACCAGGAAGAGGGAGAGGCCCTTGGTACCGGGGCCGTGGCCCTCGGGGCGGGCGAGGACGTAGTGGAGGATGTTCTCCGACATGTCGTGCTCGCCGGACGTGATGAAGCGCTTCACGCCCTCGATGTGCCAGGAGCCGTCCTCCTGCTGGACCGCCTTGGTGCGGCCGGCGCCGACGTCCGAGCCCGCGTCGGGCTCGGTCAGGACCATCGTGGAGCCCCACTGCTTCTCGACGGCGATCGAGGCGACCTTCTTCTGCGCCTCGTTGCCCTCCTCGAAGAGGATGCCGGCGAAGGCGGGGCCGGACGAGTACATCCACACGGCCGGGTTCGCGCCGAGCAGCAGCTCCGCGTAGCCCCAGATCAGGGAGCGCGGCGAGGTCGTGCCGCCGATCTCCTCGGGCAGGCCCAGGCGCCAGTACTCGGAGTCCATGAAGGCCTGGTAGCTCTTCTTGAAGGACGCAGGGACGGGCGCGGTGTTGGTCTCCGGGTCGAAGACCGGGGGGTTGCGGTCGGCGTCCGTGAAGGACTCGGCCAGCTCGTTCTCGGCGAGGCGGCGCAGCTCGTCGAGGATGCTCTTGGCGGTGTCGACGTCCATCTCCGCGAACGGGCCGGTGCCGTACAGCTTGTCGCGGCCGAGCACCTCGAAGAGGTTGAACTCGATGTCGCGGAGATTCGACTTGTAGTGGCCCATGGCGAAGGCTCCGTAAGCAGGAAAGGGATGGAATACCAGCAAGTAGCAAGTGCCTACGATGATGCTACCCGTCGGTAATAAGATGCAACCCCTAACCGTCCATCTGTGACTCAGTAGGCTTCCACTCATGTACGGCTACGACCAGAATCCTGGCGCCCAGCAGCAGTACGCCCCGCCGGGCGCGCAGCCGCCGCCGCAGCAGCAGGGCATGCCCGGCGGTGGGTACGGCCAGCAGCCTCCCCTCTATCCCGAGCCCTCGCCACCGTCCCTCGCGGACGCGGTGCGGGCCTTCACGACCGGATCGATGTCCGCCGAGGACTTCCAGCAGATCTTCGCGGCCTCCAAGGTCTACTGCCCGCGCGGTGACAACCCCGGCTTCCTCGCGCTGCACAACACCCAGCAGCCCGTGATCCCGATGTTCACCTCCCTCAAGGAGCTGCGCCGGTACGCGGGCAAGGACTCCAAGTACTTCGTGATCACCGGTGCGGAGGTCATCGACCTGCTCCCCACCGGATACGGCTTCGTCCTGGACATGGAGGGCGAGCACCGCATGGTCTTCGACGCGAAGGCCGTGGAGCAGATGGTCGACTTCGCGATGCGCCGCATGTACGGCTGAACGCGCCGCGTGTACGGCTGACGCCCGGCGGCCCGGCGGCCGGACGGGGTATCACGGGGGCCGTCGCGTGAGGTGAACGGGTGACAGGCCGCGTCGGTCGTGGAGGACGCCGGGTCGGCACGGATGCTCTCGGCTATGCCCTCGTCCGTTATGTCCCCGTCTATGTCCTCGTCCGTGATCCCGCGCCGCGCCGTCGCCGCCCCGAGCGGCCGTCCCGCCGTTCTCGTGACCATCGCCGTGACCGTCGCCGTGTGCGCGACGGTGCTCGGCGCCGCGCCGCCGGCCACGAGGGCGGCGGAGCCCGCGCCCTTCGCGGAGACCCCGGCCGAGCGCGCCCACCGGGACTTCCTCGACCATGGACCCGAGGTCGGCGTCATGACCGTCGCCCACCGGGGCCAGTGGCGCAAGGCCCCCGAGAACAGCCTCGCCGCGATCCGGGCGGGCTTCGCGGACGGCGCCGAGATCGTCGAGGTGGACGTCCGGCTGACCAAGGACGGGGTCCCGGTGCTCATGCACGACGCGACCG
Organism: Streptomyces sp. NPDC003379; assembly: GCF_053589195.1. Taxonomy (NCBI): domain Bacteria; kingdom Bacillati; phylum Actinomycetota; class Actinomycetes; order Kitasatosporales; family Streptomycetaceae; genus Streptomyces; species Streptomyces sp. NPDC003379. The sequence goes on from NZ_JBSFRK010000029.1 coordinate 54,973, forward strand.
TGGACCGCACCACGAACGGCACAGGCCGCGTCGCCGACCTCACCCACGACCAGCTGAGCGCCCTGCGCCTGCGCACGGGCCTGGGCGGCCGCCGGGCGGCGCTCACCGGTGAACGGATCCCCATGCTCGCCGAGGCCATGGAGGTCGCTCGCACACTCGGCCTCGTCAACCTCGACCAGGCATGGAAGGACCGCGAGGCCGTCTGGCGGGTGCTGGAGGAGACCGGCACCGTGCGCAACGGCCTCTTCAAGTCCAGGGCGCCCGTGCCCGAGGTGCGGGAGTTCCTGGACCGTCATCGGGGCGCGCTGTACATGCACCTGGTGGACGACGCCAACGCGCCATCCGTGGAGGAGTTCGGGGAGAACCGGCCGCCCGCGTTCGAGGTCGTCTTCGACGACGTCCGTGACAAGGTGGCCGCCCCCGTCTTCCTCCAAGGGCTGCGGTCGACCGGCCGCGTGTGGTTCAACACCATGCGGAACGGCTACGCGGCCCGGTTCACCGACGAGGCCTCGCTGATCGACCCCGCGCGCGGCTGGGCGGCGCTCATCGCCGACTACAGGGCGACGGCCCTCCAGACCGACAACGTCGAGGCGCTCAGGTCCTACCTGACCAAGGGCGCCGCGGACGCCGTGCCGCCCGGCGCGGTACGCGTCCAGGCGGAGGAGTACGCCCCCGGCGGCGAGGGCGTGGCGTACCGCGACACCGACACCGGGAACCGGGGGGACGGGCCGGGGCGGCACGGCGAGAACGTCGACGTGTGCGACCACGACGGAGCGGTGGCGGTGTGCTGGATGCGCGGCTCGGAGTGGCTCACCTACGGAGTGGACGTACCGAAGGCCGGGCGCTACACGCTCAAGATCCGTGCGTCGTCCCCGTACGCGCCCGCCGGGACCTATCGGATCGCCTACGACGGCGGCAGGCCCGGCAAGGCCGTGCGGGTCGCCAACACGACGGCCCACCACGCCTTCGCGCTCCAGGACAGCCGTGACTCGCGGCAGCTGACCCGCGGCCGCCACACCGTGCGCCTCTCCCTGGAGGCGGGCGCGGTCCAGAACTGGAACCTGGACTGGCTCCAGCTGGAGCAGGTCGGTCCGTGAACCGTGGTTCCTGACCGGAACAGATCAAGCCACCCGTGACACCCGGAGGAACCCGGAGGGAATGTCCTCCGGGTTTCATTCGTTCAGGTGGCAGAAAGTTCTACGTTCAACTAAAGTCAGTTTCCGAGGAGGTCCGACCATGCCTGCAGTGACCGTCGAGAACCCGCTGACCCTGCCCCGAGTGGTGGCGCCGGCCGACGCCGTGGCGCGCCCCGTGCTCGCCGTGACCACCGCTCCCAGCGGCTTCGAGGGCGAGGGGTTCCCGGTGCGCCGCGCCTTCGCGGGAATCAACTACAAGCACCTCGACCCGTTCATCATGATGGACCAGATGGGTGAGGTGGAGTACGAAGCGGGCGAGCCGAAGGGCACCCCCTGGCACCCGCACCGCGGCTTCGAGACCGTCACGTACCTGATCGACGGCACCTTCATCCACCAGGACTCCAACGGCGGTGGCGGCACCATCCGCAACGGCGACACCCAGTGGATGACGGCGGGCAGCGGCCTGCTGCACATCGAGGCGCCGCCGGAGTCCCTCGTCATGTCCGGCGGCCTCTTCCACGGTCTCCAGCTGTGGGTGAACCTGCCCGCCAAGGACAAGATGATGGACCCCCGCTACCAGGACATCCGCGGCGGCCAGGTCCAGCTGCTCACCTCCCCCGACGGCGGCGCGCTGCTCCGCGTCATCGCCGGTGAGCTGGACGGGCGCGAGGGCCCCGGCGTCACGCACACGCCGATCACGATGATCCACGCGACCGTGCGGCCCGGCGCCGAGGTGACGCTGCCCTGGCGCGCGGACTTCAACGGACTCGCGTACGTACTCGCCGGACGCGGCACCGTCGGCGCCGAGCGGCGCCCCGTGCACAGCGGGCAGACCGCGGTCTTCGGCGCCGGGTCCTCGCTGACCGTCCGCGCGGACGAGCGGCAGGACGCGCACGCCCCCGACCTGGAGGTCGTACTGCTCGGCGGGCAGCCGATCCGGGAGCCGATGGCGCACTACGGCCCGTTCGTGATGAACAGTCAGGCGGAGCTGCAGCAGGCCTTCGAGGACTTCCAGAAGGGGCTGCTCGGGACGGTCCCGGCCGTGCACGGCATGTAGCCGTACAGGACAGCCGCGACACGTAGCCGTACATAACGTGCGGGGCGCCGGGTGGCGTGCTCGGGTGGGAGGGTGCAGACCCTTCTCCCCGAGCCCGCCCGGCGGCTGGCCGCCTGGTGCGTGGTCCTCCTGCTCGTCGTCGGTGTGGCCGCCGTCGGTGTCTGGCTGTGCGTCACCTTCAAGACGGCCGTGACCCCGGTCCTGCTCGCGCTGCTCGGCACCGCGCTCCTCGGACCGCTCTACCGGCGGCTGCTGAAGATGAGGGTGCAGCGGTCGCTGGCCGCCGGGCTGACCTGCGCGGCCGTCGTCGCCGTGGTCGGCGGGGTCACCTACATCGTGGCCAACGCCCTGATCGACACGGGCGACCAGATCATCGCCTCCCTGAAGACCGCCTCGACCGACCTCGCCAAGTACTTCGGCGCCGCCGGGACCTCGCTCGACGACATGGCCTCCAACGCCAAGGAACTCCTCGGCAAGTTCGGCGGGACCGCCGCGTCGGGGGTGCTCAGCGGGCTCAGCGTCGTCGGCGAGGTCATCGCCATGGCCGTCCTCGCCCTCCTGCTGGTCTTCTTCTTCCTGCGGGACTCGGGCCGGGCCATGGCCTCTCTGCGCTCCCTCGCGCCGGGCGACTCCGCCGACGTCGTGGAGGCCATGGCGCGCCGCGCCTTCGTGGCGATCGAGGGGTTCATGCGGGGTACGACGATCATCGCGTTCATCGACGCCCTCTGCATCACCGTCGGACTGCTGGTCCTGCGTGTGCCCGGCGCCGTGGGCCTGGGCGCGCTCGTGTTCGTGGGCGCGTACATCCCCTACCTGGGGGCGTTCCTGTCCGGCGCGGTCGCCGTCCTGGTCGCCCTCGCCGACCGTGGCTTCGCCATCGCGCTGTGGGCACTCGGCGTGGTCCTCGCCGTGCAGGTCCTGGAGGGGCACATCCTCCAGCCGGTGATCCAGAGCCGGACGGTGCAGATGCATCCGGCCGTGGTCATGCTGGCGATCACGGCGGGCGCGTCCGTCGCCGGGATCATCGGCATGCTCCTCGCGGTACCGCTGACGGCGGCCGCCTTCGGCATCCTGGCCGAGCTGCGCTCCCGTTACTCACCGATCCCCACCACGGGGTCCACGGTCGACCCCCCGGAGCCCGCGTCCTCGTAGAGCTCGAACCAGATGCTCTTGCCGTCACCGCGCGGGTCCACGCCCCACGCCCCGGCGAGCAGCTCCATCAGGACAAGGCCCCGCCCGGACGACGCCATCTCGCCCGGCCGCCGCTTGTGCGGCAGGTCGTCGCTGCTGTCGGCGACCTCGGCCCGCAGCCGGCGCGCGCCCGGCTCGCCGGTGACCTCGGCGACCAGCATGGCGTCCCCATCGGTGTGCACCAGGACGTTCGTGAGCATCTCGGAGACCATCAGGACCGCCGAGTCGACCTGGTCGTCGTCCGCCCAGTCGTGCAGCAGGTCCCGCAGATGGCGGCGGGCGCCCGCGACGCGCTCCGGCTCGGCCTGCGCGACCGTCAGGACGGTGCGGCGGGCGTCCGTGCGCTGTTCGGGGCGGCCGGTACGGCTCAGCAGCAGGACCGCTATGTCGTCCTCGCGGCGGTCGGCGAGCGGGCCGGTGGTGTAGTGCGAGGTGGGCCCGTGCACGGCCTGCACGAGCGAGTCGGCGAGCCGCTCCAGGCCGTCCGGCCCCCCGTCGCCGTCGCCCGGGTGCTCCTCCAGGATCGTCCGGATCCGCGCCCAGCCGCTGTCCAGGTCGTGGCCGCCCGTCTCGATCAGGCCATCGGTGCAGATCAGCATGGTCTCGCCGGGCTCCAGGACCAGGCGGGTCGTCGGATAGTCCGCGTCCGGGTCGATGCCCAGCGGAAGACCGCCCGCCGTGGGCCGCAGCAGAACCGTTCCGTCACTCATGCGTATCGCGGGTTCGGGATGGCCGGCGCGGGCGATCTCCAGGACGCCGGTCGCCGGGTCGGCCTCGACGTACAGGCAGGTCGCGAAGCGCGGGTCGTACACCGTGGACTCATCGGCGCCGCTGCCGCTCGACCCGTAGGTGATGGACTCCGTCATCCCCGAAAGAAAGCGGGTGGCCCGCGACAGCACCGCGTCCGGGCGGTGCCCCTCGGAGGCGTACGCGCGCAGGGCGATCCGCAGCTGCCCCATCAGGCCCGCCGCGCGCACGTCGTGCCCCTGTACGTCGCCGATGACGAAGGCGATGCGGCCGCTGGGCAGCGGAATCATGTCGTACCAGTCGCCGCCGACCTGGAGGCCCCCGCCGGTCGGCACATAGCGGGCCGCCACGCTCATCCCCGGGATCTGCGGCCCCAGCATCGGCAGCATCGAGCGCTGGAGGCCCTCCGTCAGCTCCCGCTCGGACTCGGCGACCCCGGCCCGGGAGAGGGCCTGCGCCAGCATCCGCGCGACCGTCGTCAGGACGGAACGCTCGTCGGGCGTGAAGGAGACGGGATAGGCGAAGGCCGCCATCCACGCGCCCATCGTGCGGCCCGCGACGGTCAGCGGCAGGAACGCCCACGACTGCCGCTCGAAACGCCGGGCCAGCGGCCAGGCCGCCGGATAGCGGCGGCGGTAGTCCTCCGGGGAGGAGAGGTAGACGGCACGGCCGGTGCGCACCACCTCGGCCGCCGGATAGTCGGTGTCCAGCGGCATCGCGGAGAAGGGCCCCTCGTCGCCCGGCTGGTGGCCGTGGTGCCCGATGATCGTCAGCCGGTCGCCCGCCGCCCCGAAGACCGCGAGCCCGTCCGGTGAGAACCCCGGCATGGAGAGCCCCGCGGCGACCCGCAGCACCTCTTCCGTCGACCGCGCCTCGGCGAGCGCGCGCCCGGCGTCCAGCAGGAACGCCTCGCGGGAGCGGCGCCAGTCGCCCGTGACGGGGGTGCGGGCGGCGGTCCCTGGCGCGGGCTCGGTCACCTCTTGCAGGGTGCCGATCAGCTCGTACGCCTCGGTCGCGTCGTGCAGGACGGGCTTGGAGCGGCTGCGTACGGTGCGCAGTACGCGCCGTCCCGTCTCGTCCATGATCCGCAGCCGGGCCTCGGCGAGGGTGCCCTCGGCGACGGCGAGCTGGACGGTTCCGTAGATCTCGTTCCAGTCGACCGGGTGGAAGCGGGAGCGCACGGCCGACTCGGTCAGCGTCCGGGCGCGCGCGGGCAGGCCGAGCAGCCTGGCCGCCTCGGCGTCGAGCGTGACGGTCCCGGACGCGTTGTCCCAGCGCCACAGTCCGGTCGCGATGGCCGCCAGGACGTCCCGTACGGGAGGCAGGGAGTCGTCCCCCCACTGCGAGAGGGGGTCGTCCCCCACCTGCGAGGGGGGATCGTCGGTGCGCATTGACCCACTTTAGGAAGATGAGGGGCCGGGCCGCCACCGAGGCCCCGTGACCTCTGGCCCGGCGGCCGGCCGGCGACGGAGCCACCCGCCGCCGCGGCCACGGCGGATATCCGGAAAGCGATCTCCGCCCGGACGGTAGCCTTGGGAGAGTCTGCAGCCTGGGAGCGTCTGCTCTCTCCCCTATTCGCGAAGACTGGATGAACGACGATGCATCGGTACAGGTCCCACACCTGCGGCGAGCTCCGCGCCTCTGACGTCGGCACCGACGTCCGGCTGAGCGGCTGGCTGCACAATCGCCGAGACCTGGGCGGCATTCTCTTCATCGATCTCCGCGATCACTACGGCATCACGCAGCTGGTGGCCCGCCCGGGCACCAAGGCCGCCGAGGTCCTGGACAAGCTGTCCAAGGAGACGGTCGTCCGCGTCGACGGCAAGGTCGTCTCGCGCGGCGCGGAGAACGTGAACCCGGAGCTGCCCACCGGCGAGGTCGAGATCGAGGCCGCCGAGGTCGAGGTGCTCGGCGCGGCAGGACCGCTGCCCTTCACGATCAATGCCGAGGACGGTGTGAACGAGGAGCGCCGCCTGGAGTACCGCTTCCTGGACCTGCGCCGCGAGCGCATGCACCGCAACATCATGCTGCGGTCGGCCGTCATCGCGTCGATCCGCTCCAAGATGGTGGCCCTCGGCTTCAACGAGATGGCGACGCCGATCCTCACCGCGACCTCCCCCGAGGGCGCCCGCGACTTCGTCGTCCCCTCCCGTCTGAACCCCGGCAAGTTCTACGCCCTGCCGCAGGCCCCGCAGCAGTTCAAGCAGCTGCTGATGATCTCGGGCTTCGACCGCTACTTCCAGATCGCGCCCTGCTTCCGCGACGAGGACGCGCGCGCGGACCGCTCGCCGGGCGAGTTCTACCAGCTCGACGTCGAGATGAGCTTCGTCGAGCAGGAAGACGTCTTCCAGCCCATCGAGCGGCTGATGACCGAGCTCTTCACGGAGTTCGGCGGCGGCCGCGAGGTGACGTCTCCCTTCCCGCGCATCCCGTTCCGCGAGTCGATGCTGAAGTACGGCAACGACAAGCCCGACCTGCGCGCCAAGCTCGAACTGCACGACATCACGGACATCTTCGAGGGCTCGGAGTTCAAGGCCTTCGCGGGCAAGCACGTGCGCGCGCTGCCGGTGCCGGACACGGCCTCGCAGTCCCGCAAGTTCTTCGACGGCCTCGGTGACTACGCCGTCGAGCACGGCGCCAAGGGCCTCGCCTGGGTGCGCGTCGCCGAGGACGGCTCGCTGACGGGCCCGATCGCCAAGTTCCTGACGGAGGCGAACGTCGCGGAGCTGACCGAGCGGCTCTCGCTGGCCGCCGGGCACGCGGTCTTCTTCGGTGCGGGCGAGTTCGACGAGGTCTCGAAGATCATGTCGGCGGTGCGGGTCGAGGCCGCCAAGCGCGCCGGGCACTTCGAAGAGGGCGTCTTCCGCTTCTGCTGGATCGTCGACTTCCCGATGTACGAGAAGGACGAGGAGACGGGGAAGATCGACTTCTCCCACAACCCCTTCTCGATGCCGCAGGGCGGCATGAAGGACCTTCAGGAGAAGGACCCGCTCGACATCCTTGCCTGGCAGTACGACATCGTCTGCAACGGCATCGAGCTCTCCTCCGGCGCCATCCGGAACCACGAGCCCGAGGTCATGCTGAAGGCGTTCGAGATCGCGGGCTACGACGCGGAGACCGTCGAGCACGAGTTCGCGGGCATGCTGCGCGCGTTCCGCCTCGGCGCCCCGCCGCACGGTGGCATCGCCCCGGGCGTCGACCGCATCGTGATGCTCCTGGCCGACGAGCCGAACATCCGCGAGACGATCGCCTTCCCGCTCAACGGCAACGCGCAGGACCTGATGATGGGCGCGCCGACGGAGCTGGACGAGTCGCGGCTGCGGGAGTTGAACATTTCGCTGCGGAAGCCTGTGCAGTAGCCCTGTGGTTGAGGAAGGGGCCCGGGACCTTTCGGTCCCGGGCCCCTTCTCGCTTCTCCGCTGCTCGTTTTCGCCAGGTGACCTCAGGCGGCGTGTGTGCGCGAGGAGTTGGCCTCGGCCTCGGCCCATTCGGTGACGAGCTGCTCGTACACCCGTCGCTCGTCGGGCCGCAGCCGTCCGCCGGCACCCATCCACAGCGCCCGGATCTCCTCGTTGACCTCGTCGGCGGTACGTCGCCGGTCGGAAGAGGGAGTCGTGGCCATGTGGTGAAGCTTACGTAGGGGAGTGTGAAGGCGGCGTCAAATTAAGCCATCAGTCCACATGACTTAGCTCACCGTGAGGCGGGGTCAGCGCGCTGTCAACCCTCCGTCAGCCCTGCGTCAGTCCCTCCGTCAGTCCTCCGTCACTCCCGACCCCTCAGCGGGCCGCGAGCCGCACTTGGAGCCCGTCGAGCACCCGCTGGAGGCCGTAGTCGAAGGTCTCCTCGCGGACCTTGGCGGGATCGTCGTCACGAGAGCCAGGCTGTTCCGACGAACCACTCCCCGGGCCACCCGGGAGGCTCGCCGCGAACTCCCGCTCCGTCTTGCCGCTGCGGGCGATCAGCGACAGATACGCGGCCTCGCTCGTGGCCATGCCGATGACGTACGAGATGACGGTGTTCAGCGCCTGCTCGGTCTCCTCGGCGGGGAAGCCGGCGGTGTCGTAGACGGCCGCCATCCGCTGCGACATCTTCGTCACGTTCGGGCCGAGGTGGATGAGACCGACCTGGCCGAGAACCGACGCCACCCAGGGGTGGCGCAGGATCATCGCGCGCAGACTGTAGGCGCTGCGGCCCGCCGCGTCGCGCCAGCCGTCGGCACCGCTCGCGGCGGGCACCGCCAGCTCGCCGTAGACCTCGTCGACGACCAGCTCGATCAGCTCGTCCTTGTTGGCGACGTGGCGGTAGAGAGAGGTGGCGCCCGCGTCGAGTCGGGTGCCGAGCCTGCGCATGCTGAGCGCTTCGAGCCCGTCGGCGTCGAGCAGCTTCACGGCCTCGGCGACGATCTGCTCCCGGCTCAGCTGCTCGCGCTGTCGGCGCGGCCGGGTCCACACGGAGGCGATCTCGGGCTTCTGGTCGGCGGACTTCTGCTCGGGGGGCGTCTGGTCGGCGGGCACGGCGGCGGCCTCCTCGTACATGTGCGGACTTGACCGTCACCATCGTAGCGCACACCGTTCGCGTAGTGCGTACGGTGTGCGGTATGGTGGGAGGAGTGCTTACGGTGCCGGGGGCGGGTCCTCGGCGAAGAGCTCCTCGACGGTGTTGGCCGTGAAGGCCCGGTCCAGCCAGCGGGTGAGGACTTCGAGGTCGGTGCAGGTGGTGATGTGCTCGCGGACGTCGTCGGGGAGGGGGACGAGGCGTTGGTCGAGGAGGCGGACGACAGTGCCGGCGGTGACTGCTGCGCCTTCGGCCTTGCCCTCGGCCTTACCTTCGGCCTTACCTTCGGCCTTACCTTCGGCCTTACCTTCTTCCTTGCCTTCGAGGTACGCCTGCTCGCGGAGCGTGCCCCGGCCCGGGAAGTAACTGACGAACGTCATGAGTTCTCTCCATTCCGCTCCGGCCGGGGTGTTCCCCAGGCCGATGTCCAGCAGGTCGCTGTAGTAGTCGGCGGACTGCTTGTCGGTTGCGCGCAGGGCACGAGCCAGCGCTTCCAGTATGGCGTTGGCGTCCTTGCTCCGGCCATGTGTCAGGGCCGAGAACGCCGCCATCGCCAAGTCCCGTGCCGCCACGGACGGATCGGTGATGACGGGTACGTTCTCGGGCCCCAGGACGAGCGGGTGCGTGCTGAGCGCCGTCCATCCCAGTGCGCCACATGCGAACGGCCCCGCCGCCCAGTTCGCGGTCGCCTTGTCCTGGCAGACCACGAGCAGCAGCACCGGCAGGTGGTACTTCGCCTGCAGATACGCGACGTAGTACGCCCAGCTCGCTTCCTTGTCGGCGTCGCGCCGCCCCTGGGCCTCGATGGCCAGGAGGAAGCTGTCGCAGCCGTCGGACGGCTCGACGCGGAGCACGCTGTCGACGCGGCGCTCGATGGGACGGATCTCTGTGGTGTCGGGGGTGAGGACTTCCACGACCGCCTTGGCGGGCGGCGGGACGCCGAGCAACCCGAAGACGGGTCCGAGGATCTCCGGGCGTTCCTGGAAGATCCGGTGTGAGGCTTCATGGCATGAGGTGACCATGGGGCGAAGCTAGGCGGTGCCGTGTGCGGAAATCGGATCAGTGGACTGCGATCACCCTTTCGAGTGCGGCAGAAACGTTCAGCCGTCTCGTCGTCGCGTCTGGTCTTGCCTGTCGGCTGTGGAGTGCCGTCAGCGCTTCTTCATCAGTTCCACCGCGCTGCTGAAGCTGTCCGCGCCGTGGCCCGCCTGCACCACGCGGCGGAAGATGTCCTGCACCGCCTCCGGGAACGCCGTGTCCACTCCGGCGTCCGCCGCCGTGTGGACGACGTGGTCCATGCTGGCCAGGCCCATCGCGGTGCGGTCCACGTCTCCCGCGTGGTTGCCCGCGTCGATGCGGGGGGCGTAGAAGTCGATGAAGTGGCCCATGCCCGCGAAGTTCTCCGAGGCGTAGGGGGCGATCTCCGTGGCCGTGAGGCCGTGGGCGTCGGCGAGGGCCACGGCCTGCCAGTAGGCGATCATCGAGGGCCAGAAGATGGCCATGTTCAGCTGGTACATGAGCGCGGCCATGCCCGGGTCCTCGCCCCGGTGGTCCGTCTTGCCGGTGATCACTTCGAGGGCGTCGCGATGGGTGTCGTACGCCTCGCGCGGGCCGCTGTAGAACGTCGACGTGTCAGGCGTGCCGATCAGGGGCGGGGGGCACAGGACGCCGCCGGTGAGGTGGGTTCCGCCGAGCTCCGTCACCCACCGGGCGCCTGCCCGCGCCTTCTCCGGGGTGTCCGAGCTGAGGTTCACGACGGTGCGCCCGGCGACCGCCGTCCTGGCGGGCTCCAGGATCGCGTACATCGCGTCGAAGTCGGTGAGGCTGAGGATCACCAAATCGTTGGCCAGCAGGGCTTTCTCGGCACTCTCGGCGAATATCGCACCGCGCTCCACCAGGGCGTCGGCGCGGGACCGGGTGCGGTTCCAGAGGGTGACGTCGTAGCCGCGGTCGAGGTAGGCGGCGACCATGGCCTGACCCATGGGGCCGAGGCCGATGACGGTGACGGACGGGTTGGGCTGCGGTGTGGCAGGCATGCGTGGCTCCAGTCGGTCGCGGGGAGTTACTAGAACGAGCGCTCTATCCAGTGCGTGGGGAGAACATAGCACAGCTCTAGAACGAACGCTCTACTTAGTGGGTGGGTAGAGTGGGGGGATGGCCCAGAAAAGTTCAGTCCCCGGCACCGGTGAAGCGCCCGGCGCGGCCCTCGGCACCCGCGACCGGATCGTCGCCGTCGCCGCCCGCCTGATTCAGCGGCAGGGCTATGTGGGCACCGGAATCAAGCAGATCGCCAAGGAGGCGGAGGCCACGCTCGGCTCCGTCTACCACTTCTTCCCCGGCGGGAAGGAGGCCGTCGCGGTGGCCGCGCTCACCTACAGCGCCGAGGAGTTCGCGGAGGTGCTGCGGGCGGGGCTGGCTGGCGGTGACGCCGACCCGGGCGCCGCGATCGAGCGCTGCGCGGGCGAACTCGCCGTCGGCCTGCGGGAGTCGGGGTGGGTCGATGGCTGCCCGGTCACGGCGGCGGCCCTGGAGACGCTCGGCACGGACTCGGAGATCCAGCGGGTCTGCGCGGATGCGCTGCGCGGCTGGGAGCGGATCGTCGAGGAGCGGCTGCTCGGCGCGGGGTTCGCGGCGCAGGACGCGCGCGAGGTGGCGACGACCGTGATCGGCGCGTTGGAAGGCGCCGAGGTGACGGCGCAGGTCGCCCGCAGCGAGGAGCCGTTGCGGGCGGTGGGGCGGCAGTTGGCGCGGTTGGTGGGGTCTTACGGGGGCTGAGCGGCGTCTAGCGGTGGGGAGAGCTGGTCGGCCCCTGCCCGGCCTCGGCCTTCACGGCTCGGAGGAGCGTGGCGAGGGGGGCGGGGGTGGTGATCAGTTCGGTGGCGGGGGATTCGCTCTCGCGGAGGTGGATGTGGTTGTCGGTGCTGGCCAGTTCCACGCAGTCGTTACCCATGCCGCCGCCGGAGAAGGTGGACTTCTGCCAGGAGGTGAGGTTCATCAGCCGCCCTTCTTGAGGGTGAGCAGGAGGCGCGCCAAGGCGGTTTGGTTGATGTGCAGTTCCTTGGTGGGCTCGTCGCTTTCGCGGAGACGAATGAGGCTGCTGGTGACGGCCAGCTCTATGCAGGTGTTGCCGTCGCCGCCGTCGGAGAAGGTGGACTTCTGCCAGTGCGGAGCCGGGGTCATGGGTACGCCTCACAGTTCCTTCGACAACCGGTGGATGAAGTCCCTTGATGCCGTGGGGTCCAGGGACGCCTTCTCCACCTTACGGAACAATGTTCGAAGGCGTTTCAGTTGCGGTTCGGCATCGAGGAATGCGGTGCCGGTGGGAGAGTCCCGCAGCCCAGTGTCCAGTTGAGGCACCGGGCCACCGGTGTACATCATCGACGCCCCGGCGCCGGCAAAGCCGTCCTGATCGGTTGGCACGATGCGTACGGTCGTGTGCTCGTGTTCCAGCTGGTCCAAGATCGCGTCGAGTTGAGCGCGAGCGACCCTGCGGTCGGAGACGCGGATGCGTAGGGCGAATTCGTGAATGATCGTCTCGTACGGAGTGGGGTCATCTCCGTCGATGACGGCTCTTCGCCTGATGCGGTGTTCCACTCGGGGTTCCAGCTCGCTGGGTGGTAGGTCCGGCACCATGTACGAATAGATGGCCCGGGCGTAGTCCGCAGTCTGCAGGAGCCCTGGTACGTGGGTGATCACCACCTCACGCAGGTACGTCGCGTGGTGCTCCACCTCGGCGACGTCCAGGAATACCGGTGGGAGAATCCCGCGGTACTCCTCCCACCAGCCTCGTGTGCGGTCAGTGGCCATGACCTTCAAAGCGTCGATAAGCGCCTCGTCGGTGCAGTCGTAATGGGCGGCGAGGCGGTGTACGCGTTCGGCGCTCACGCCTGCGACTCCGGACTCAATCTGGCTTATCTGCACCGAATCCGCCCCGAGCAGGGCTGCGGCTTCCCGGGCCTTCATGCCCGTAGCCTCGCGCAGTTTGCGGAGCTCGGCGCCCAGACGGACCCTGCGGGCGGTGAGGTGCCTTCTTGGCGGCATGAGTACCCCTCGTCCCAACTGCCGGATCCTTATAGCTCGTTCGGGCGTCAGAATACGGCAACGGCTTGCAAGTTCCTAAAGTTAGGAAATACCGCCGGTGACGCGTCGCACACGCTGCGAGACCGGGAGTTCGGAAGCGCACCACCCCGTCATGCCATGACGGACGTGACACTGCCACCGCCCAGAGCCCGCCGCGTTCGGTAACTCCCCTCACGCCACTAGGAGTTCTCGCATGCCCTCAAGCGACAACGGCGTCGCCGCCGAACCCTGGGAGTACACCCTGTACATCCCCCACGACCTGCGCGCCGTCACGATCTGCCGCCGCGCCCTCCGCCTCATCCTTACGATGCACTGCCTGCCGCAACTCTCGGACACGGCCGAACTGTTGGCCACAGAACTCGTCTCCAACGCCGTGCGGCACACCAAAGGCCCCGCCGCCCTCCGCGTCCGCTACTGCGACGGAGTCCTCCGCGTAGGGGCCTGGGACGCCGACCCCACGCCGCCCGCCCCACCCCCGCGCACCGCCGACGCGGGCGACGCGGGCGACGAGCAAGGGCGGGGCCTCGATCTCGTGCGGGCCTGTGCGGACGGATGGGGCTGGTACCCGGGAGCCATGGAACCCGGCAAGCACGTCTGGTGCGAACTAAGTGCGGCGTAGCTCGTTGATCACGCCGAACAGAAAGGAGAACCGATGGTCAGCTCGTCACACGAGGCACTGCACCGGATCTTCCAGAAGGACACGGCTCTGCTGATCCGTTCCTTTGAGCGCCTGCTCCACATCCCGTTCCCGGAGCCCCGGGACATCGCGATCCTCAACGCGGACCTCACCGAGATCGAACCCATCGAGCGCCGCTGCGACACCCTGCTGAGGATGGACACCGATGATGGCAACTACCTGTTCGTCATCGAGTCACAGGGCAAGAAGGACGAGGCGAAGCGCGGCAGCTGGGCGTACTACCTCTCGTACCTCTACGAGAAGTACCGCTGTGAGCCCGTGCTGATCGTCCTGACGCAGAGCTCGTCGACGGCCCGCTGGGCCGCGAAGCCCATCCAGTTCGGACTGCCGGGCTGGTCCACGCTGACGGTGCGGCCGCTCGTGCTGGGCCCGGACAGCGTGCCGGTCATCGCGGACGAGAAGGAGGTCGCGAGAGACGTCCCGCTCGCCGTGTTCTCGGCGATTACGCATGGAAAGGGGCCGGATACCGCCGCCATACTGGTGGCATTGGCCGCCGGTCTGGAAACCATCGACCCCGACAGCGCGGCGATTTTCGCCCAGCTCACCGAGTCAGGCCTGGTCGACCCCCAGGCACAGAAAATCTGGAGGGACCTGATGACGACGACCAACTACTTCTTCCGCCACGAGGTCGCCGAGAAGGTGCGGGAAGAAGGTCGCGGCGAGGCGCGAGCCGAGGAACGGGGCCAGGCGATCCTGCGCACGCTCGACTGGCGCGGCATCGAGCTGTCGGAGGCAGACCGGGAGCGGGTGCGGTCCTGTGCTGACCTGGACCGCCTCGCGGTGTGGCTCGACCGTTGCTACGAGGTGACCGACGCGGCTGCCCTGTTCGACGGCGACGAAGCCTGACGTTCACCGTCACGCCGGGGCGCGCACCGGCCGTCGGCCCCCGTAATTTGGATGACGTCACCCGATCCGAAGAAGGCCGTCATGAGCGTCGTGGATGGACGGGCCAGTGTCTTGACCCAGGACGCATTCGAGGAGCTCGCTCGCCACGCCATACGGACGAACGAAGCGCTGCGACTGGAGTTCGTCAACGGGCAACTGGGGGTCAAGGCGGGGCCGGATGGTGACCACGGGCGGATCATCGCGTGGCTGACACAGATCTGCATCCAGTCGCGGCAGGGCCTCTGGCTCTTTCCCGACCAGGGCCTGCGCATCGAGACCTACCGTAAGGGGAACGCACGACCTGATGGCGCTCTCGCTCCCATCGACACCTTCGTGGGGCAGGGGGAGTGGGCCTCCACGGACGGCGTGCTCATGGTCGTGGAGGTCACCTCGGGCGACGCCGACACCGATGGCCGCGACCGGGTCGAGAAGCCACGCGCCTACGCCGAGAGCGACATCCCGGTATATCTGCTGATCGACCGCGACACCTGTGAGGTCAAGGTGCACTCGCAGCCCGACGGGGAGCGGTACGAGGTGGTGGTGACGGTGCCGTTCGGCAAGCGCGTCGCGTTGCCGGATCCGGTGGGGATCGAGGTGGACACCGAGCCGTTGAAGGACTGGGTGCACTGAGCGCGGCATGACGAAGGACGAAGGGCCGGAGTCCGTGTGTGACGGATCCGGCCCTCTCCGCGTACGACAGGTGTCGCTACACGGTCGGCTTCTCCTCCAAGCGGGGGAACAGCACCGCGCCCTTCGTCACCGTCGCGCCCGCGGGGAGCGTGCCCCACGTGGCGGCGGCCCGGACGTCCTGGTCGGCGAGGGCGCCCAGGAGGGGCTCCGCGCCGAGGGAGTCCCAGAGCTTCTGGGAGGTCTCCGGCATGATCGGGTTGAGGAGGACCGCCACCGCGCGAAGGGACTCCGCCGCCGTGTAGAGGATCGTCGCCAGGCGGGCCTTGCCCTCCGGGCTGTCGTCCTTGGCGACCTTCCACGGCTCCTGCTCCGTGATGTAGCCGTTGACCTGCTTGACGAAGGCGAAGATGGCGAGGATGCCGGACTGGAAGTCCAGCTCTTCGCCGATCGCGCGGTCGGCGTCCGCGACGGCCTTGGCGAGGCCGTCCTGGACCGCCTGCTCGGCCTCGCCGGGAGCGGTGGCCTCGGGCAGGGCGCCGCCGAAGTACTTGCCGACCATCGCCGCGACGCGCGAGGCGAGGTTGCCGTAGTCGTTCGCCAGCTCACTCGTGTAGCGGGCGGAGAAGTCCTCCCACGAGAACGAGCCGTCGCTGCCGAACGCGATCGCCCGCAGGAAGTACCAGCGGTACGCGTCCACGCCGAAGTGGGACGTGAGGTCCTGGGGCTTGATGCCGGTCAGGTTCGACTTCGACATCTTCTCGCCGCCGACCATCAGCCAGCCGTTCGCCGCGACCCTGCCGGGAACCGGGAGGCCCTGCGCGAGCAGCATCGCGGGCCAGATCACCGCGTGGAAGCGGAGGATGTCCTTGCCGACGAGGTGGACGTTGGCCGGGAACGTCTCGTCGAACTTCTCCTGGTTCGCGCCGTAGCCGACGGCCGTCGCGTAGTTCAGGAGGGCGTCGACCCAGACGTAGATGACGTGCTTGTCGTCCCAGGGGACCTTGACGCCCCAGTCGAACGTCGAGCGCGAGATGGAGAGGTCCTGAAGGCCCTGGCGGACGAAGTTCACGACCTCGTTGCGCGCCGACTCCGGCTGGATGAAGCCCGGGTTCGCCTCGTACAGGGCCAGGAGCTTGTCGCCGTACTCGCTGAGCTTGAAGAAGTAGTTCTCCTCCTTGAGGAGCTCCACCGGCTTCTTGTGGATCGGGCAGAGCTTCTGACCCTCGAAGGAGCCCTCGCCGTCGATCAGGTCGCCCGGGAGCTTGTACTCCTCACAGCCCACGCAGTACGGGCCCTCGTACCCGCCCTTGTAGATCTCGCCCTTGTCGTACAGGTCCTGGACGAACTCCTGTACGCGGTCCGTGTGACGCTTCTCCGTCGTACGGATAAAGTCGTCGTTCGCGATGTTCAGGTGCTCCCAGAGGGGCTTCCATGCCTCGGTGACGAGCTTGTCGCACCACTCCTGGGGGGTGACGTCGTTCGCCTCGGCCGTGCGCATGATCTTCTGACCGTGCTCGTCCGTGCCGGTGAGGTACCACACCTTCTCGCCGCGCTGACGGTGCCAGCGCGTGAGCACGTCCCCTGCAACGGTCGTGTAGGCGTGGCCCAGGTGAGGAGCGTCGTTTACGTAGTAGATGGGGGTCGAGACGTAGAACGCCTTCGCGCTCTCGTCCGCTCCCTGCTTCTCGGATCCAGTGGCCGCCATGGTCGAAATCCTAACGGCCGGATGGAGATCGACTCACATCGATTCCGGCGGGTGGACGGGGGTGCCGTCCACCCGCCGGCGAGGGGTTACGGGCGCCAGGCCGCCAGGAGGCCCTCGTAGAGCTCCTTGTCCGTGAGCTCGCGGGGGGCCGGGCCCGCGTGGAAGAAGGCGGCGTTCTCCGTCTTCAGCCTGCGGAGGTAGTCAAAGCCCTTCGCGTCGGTCTCGCCGAACGCCACGAACTGGAAGAAGAGGGGGTGCGCGGTGGCGTCCGCCAGGGCCTGGTTCGCCGGGCCCTTCGCGTCGGGGGCGCCGTCCGTCTGGAAGATCACCAGGGCGGGGGTGCCGTTCTTCTTGTGCTCCGACCTCTCGTAGTGGGCGACGACCTCTTCGATCGCGCGGTGGTAGCTGGTGCGGCCCATGCGGCCCGCGGCGGCGTGCAGCTCGTCGATACGTCCCTCGTGCTCGGGGAGCGTGAGGGTGCCGGTGCCGTCGATCTCCGTGGAGAAGAAGACGACGTGGACGGTGGCCTCGGGGTCCGTGTGCGCCGCCAGGGCGAGGACCTGCTCGGCGAGGCTCTGGGCGGAGCCGTCCTTGTAGTACGGGCGCATGGAACCGGAGCGGTCGAGGACCAGGTAGACCTGGGCTCGGGTTCCGGTGAGGCCGTTCTTCTTCAGGGCGGCGCCGGCGGCCTTGTAGGCGGGGGCCAGCGCCGGGGCTTTGGAGCGGAGCTTTGCCGGGGGGACGGCGGGCTTTTTGGGGCCGCCGTCTCCTGCGGGAACCTCCGGTTCGGCTGGAGCGGGGGTTTCTGGCGCCGCAGGGGTTTCCCGCTCCGCGGGGGTTTCCGGCTGCGCCGGGGTTTCCGGTTCAGCGGGGGTTTCCGGTTCCGTGAGGACCTCTGGCTCCGCCGGGGTTTCCGGCTCCGCCGAGGGGGCGGTACTTCCCGTCGCTACATCGGCCCCCGCGCCTTCGGGCTGTGCCCACCCTTCCCCAAGCTCTCGGCTCCGCTCGAGCAGGGGAGACCCCAATCGCCCCGCGGGACGATTGCCCACAGCGGTAGCGGTCGCTTCCTCCGTGGCTTCCGGCTCCTGGTGGGCGGCTTCCCCCCGTGTGGTGGGTTCCGGTTCCGGCTCGGCGTTGTCCTGGGTCGTAGGCGACTGGGTCGGGACCGTCACGTTGTCGAACGCTGCCGCGACCAGGTCGTCCACCGTCGAGGACGACGGTGAGGGCTCCGGGCTGGGGGAGGGGACCGTGGCCTTGGGGGGCGGGGTCGGCTCGGGTGACGGGGACGGGAGCGACACGGATCCCGTGACCTTCGGGGCGTCAGGGGCCTCAGGGGCGTCAGGGGTGTTAGAGGCGTCCGGGGCGTCCGGAGTGTCCGGGGTTCCCGAGGCACTCGGGGCTCCTGCGGCTTCCGTGGGAGTCGAGGCGCCCGGCCCCGGTTCAAGCGCAGTCGCAACGCCACGCTCGGGCTCCCGCGCCTCAGGAACGCTCTCCTTGCGTGACCGTCCGAACGCGTTCCGCAGGCGATTCAGAATGCCCATGTGCGCAATCCTTCGCGTGAGTTGATTGCCGTAAATCCCTGGCCAGGGCGGACACGTAAGGTTAGCCGCCGCCACTGGCGATCTTGGGCAGGGTCACCCCGAGACGGGTCTCACCTCAACTTCCTCCCGGGCCTCACGGATTCACCCGCCGTTCACCCGCAGGCCGCCGCCGGGCCGGAACCCACACCTAGCCTCACGTCGGAAACAAGCCACGCCACGACGACGGAGGATCCGTGCCCAAGCTGCTGCCGATCATCACCTCGCATCAGGGGAGCGGCGGCCGTTCCGCCCTGACCTGCCGTTTCCGCTGCGGCGACGCCTGCTTCGGCGAGGTGCCCAACACCAGCGAGAACGCGTACGTGGGTGACGTCATCGCCGGTGCGCTCAGCCGCCGTTCGCTGATGCGCGCCGCCGCCGTCGTGACGGTCGCCACCGCCGCGGGCAGCGCCGTCATCGCGGGTCCGGGCGCGAGCGAGGCGGCTGCCGTCGCACCCGGCGGGCACCAGGACGGGCACCAGGGCGGGCACCAGGTCGGGAAGAGCAAGGGAGCGCGCGGGCTACGGTTCGCGCCCGTCGCGCCGAACACCGCCGACGCCGTCACCGTCCCCACCGGCTACGAGCAGAACGTCGTCATCCGGTGGGGCGAGCCCATCCTGCGCGGCGCGCCCGCCTTCGACGCCGACAAGCAGTCCGCCAAGGCGCAGGCCGGCCAGTTCGGTTACAACAACGACTTCCTCTCCCTGCTGCCCCTGCGCGGCGAGCACGGCCGGCAGGTCCTCGTCGCCAACCACGAGTACACGGACGAGATTTTGATGTTCAAGGGGTACGACCCCTCGAACCCGACCCGCGAGCAGGTCGAGATCGCCTGGGCGGCGCACGGCCTCTCCGTCGTCGTGGTGGAGGGCGAGCGGCGCAGCGGCAAGCTGCGTGCCGTCAGCCGTCATCACCTCAATCGGCGGCTCACCGCCACCAGCCGCTTCCGCCTCACGGGACCGGCCGCCGGCAGTCCGCTCGTACGCACGAAGGCAGATCCGCGCGGCACCACCGTCCTCGGCACGCTCAACAACTGCTCGGGCGGTACGACGCCGTGGGGCACCACGCTGCACGGCGAGGAGAACTTCAACCAGTACTTCGCCAACGCCGCGAAGGTGACCGACCCGCAGGCCGCCGCCCGCCTCAAGCGGTACGGCGTCACCGGTGAGGCCTCCGAGAGGAAATGGGAGCGGTTCGACGAGCGCTTCGACCTGGTCAAGGAGCCCAACGAGGCCAACCGCTTCGGCTGGGTCGTCGAACTCGACCCCTACGACCCGGAGTCGACCCCGCGCAAGCGCACCGCGCTCGGCCGCTTCAAGCACGAGGCCGCGCAGCCGCGCCTCACGCATGACGGCCGCCCGGTCGTCTACATGGGCGACGACGAGAAGTTCGACTACTTCTACAAGTTCGTCAGCAGCAAGCGCGTCGCCAAGGGCACGTCCCGCGCCGCCCACGAGCACAACCTCACACTGCTCGACGAGGGCACCCTGTACGTCGCCAAGCTGACCGGTGACTCCCCGGTGGATCAGATAGATGGGAAGGGCGGTCTTCCGGAGGACGGCGAGTTCGACGGGGGCGGCACCTGGATACCGCTCGCCACCGCCGGGCCCGGCGGGAAGGCCGTCAGCCACGTCGAGGGCATGACCGCCGAAGAGGTGTACGTCTTCACGCGCCTCGCCGGTGACAAGGCGGGCGCCACCAAGATGGACCGGCCCGAGGACATCGAGCCCTCCCCGCACACCGGCAAGGTGTACGTCGCGCTCACCAACAACTCCGACCGAGGCAAGGCGGGCAAGGCGGGCGCCGACGAGGCCAACCCGCGCAACCTCAACAAGCACGGGCAGATCCTGGAGCTGACCGAGCGCCGCAACCGGGCGGACGCGACCTCCTTCGGCTGGTCGCTGTTCCTGGTCGCCGGTGACCCGGACGACCCGTCGACGTACTTCGCCGGTTTCCCCAAGGACCGCGTCTCCCCGATCTCCTGCCCGGACAACGTCGCCTTCGACCCGCACGGCAACCTGTGGATATCCACCGACGGCAACCAGCTCGGCTCCCACGACGGCCTGTTCGGCGTGGCCACGCGCGGTGACCGGCGCGGTGAGCTGAAGCAGTTCCTGACCATGCCGAACGGCGCCGAGACCTGCGGTCCGCTCGTCCAGGACCGGCGCGTGGTCGTCGCCGTGCAGCACCCGGGCGAGATCGACGGCGCCTCCGTCGAGAAGCCCGCGAGCGCCTGGCCCGACGGGCCCGGCAGGATCGTCCGCCCGTCGGTCGTCTCGGTGTGGCGAAAGGACGGCTGCGACATCGGCGTCTGAGCCGCCTGCCCGGAGGTCGTCAGCCGGTCGGGACCAACGTGCCGCCGGTGGCCCCCCGTGGGTCACCGGCGCGCAGCAGCCACTCCGTATAGGCGGGGGACTGCCGGGCCGCCTCCCAGTAGGCGGCCTCCAGCTCGCCGTAGACCGCGTTCAGCTCGTCCTCGGTGCGGGCCGCCACCAGGAGGCGTACGCCTAGAGGGTCGCCGAAGAGGGGGCGTACGGCCATGTCGGCGCGGCCCCGCGAGGTCGGCTGGCAGAGCGTGACGACCTCACCGGTGGCGACGAGGGACGCGGCGGTGAGGTAATCACCGTGCAGGACGGGCGGGTTGAGTCCGGCCGCCGTCAGGACGCGGCGCAGGCCGTCCCATTCGCCGTCGACCGTCGGATCGACCATCCAGCGGTCGTCCGCGAGGTCGCAGAGCCGCACGACGGGACGCCCGGCCGCCGGGTGGTCCGCGGCGAGGGAGACGAACTGCGGCTCGCGGTCCAGGAGTACGCGTCTTCGCAGCGACTCCGGCAGCCGCAGCGGACTGCCCTCGACCTCGTGCACGAACGCGACGTCGAGCTGCGCCGTGGCCACCATGCGCAGCAGCGCGTTGGCGGACACGTCCATCTGGAGCGATATCTCGGTGCCCGGCAGGCGTACGCGCAGCCTGCGCAGCCAGCCCGGTATGGCACGGCTGGCCGTGGAGCCGATGCGCAGCCGCGGGCCCTCGGTGGCGCGGGCGGCGGCCGCCTTGGTCTCGGCGACCAGCGCCCGCATCTCCGTGACGAGGGGGCGGGCCCGGCTGAGGACGACCCGGCCGAGCGGCGTCGGGCGGCAGCCGGTGCGCTCGCGGGCGAAGAGCTGGCCGCCGAGCGCGTTCTCGATGCGGCGCAGCTGCGTCGTCAGCGACGGCTGGCTCATGCCGAGCTGGCGCGCCGCCTTGTGCAGGCTGCCGGTGTCGGCGATGGCGCACAGCGCGCGGAGGTGCCTGACCTCGAGCTCCATGGTCGATGAGCGTAGAGGCGGTACGGCCGCCGCACCAGACACCCAAACCCCATGAGAACCAGCCGTTCTGGGCGGGCCGGGACCGGGTGATAGGCCCGCGCTATCGCGAGTTGCCATCAACCCCACGCGCCTCGGGTCCCCCGAGACTCACAGCCACCGAAAACGTTCACCTTTCATCGACCCCCTTTCATCGACCCCCCACGGTCGTTCGAACGAGTACGGAGCGCCCTCGTACTGGGCGTACGAGACCGGAGCGGAGGAGGAGTTCAGGTCGCGGGGAACCTTGGGCCGGCTGTGGCTGGTCGCGCAGTTCCCCGCGACCCTTCGGGGCGCTATGCCTTGGGGGACGCGATTGCCCTTGCCGCGCCCACCTCCTGGCGCAGGGGCTCCAGGACGCTGTCCTTGGGACCGACGGTGAAGTCGGAGCGCACCTCTTCCAGGATGTCCGAGGCGCGCAGCCCGCGCGCCAGCTCCCTCAGCTCGCGCGCCACTTCCGCCACCTCCTCGGACGTCGGGGCCTGCGCGCCGTGGCGGATGCGTACACGGGCGGCGGTCGTGGCGTCCAGGATGCGTTCGACGGCGACGACCAGCGGCCACCAGGCGGTGGCGCGGGTGCCGGTCGGCGGCGGCTCGGTCAGGGCCCGCTGGAACTCGGAGCGGATGACCGACAGGTCGCGGTAGAGGCGGCGGCGCAGCCGGGCCCGCTCGGCCGCTTCGGCGGTGGCGCCGAACGCGCACTCCACGTACCCGGCGGTGTCCGCGACCGCGTCCGCGAGCCGGTCGCCGATCCGTGTCCCCCAGCTCTCGGGCCAGAGCAGATAGCCCGCGACGAGCACGATGGCGCAGCCGATGAGGCTGTCGACGAGGCGTGGGACGACGAGGCCGAGCCCCTGGTGGTTGAGGATGTCGGAGAGCAGCAGGATGACCGGGGTGATCGCCGCCGTCTGGTAGCCGTAGCCGCGTGTGGTGAGGGCCGGGATGAGCGGGGCGAGCAGCAGCATCACGGGCACGTCCCACCAGCCGTGCGGCACCTGGGTGAGGACGGCGGCCGCGACGACCAGGCCCACCGCCGTGCCGAGGGCGCGCAGGACGGCGCGCGAGACGACCGAGCCGAAGTCGGGCTTGAGGACGAACGTGATGGTGAGGGCCACCCAGTACGACCTGGGGACGTCGATCAGCGAGACCAGGGCCTGCGCGATACCGATGCAGAGCGCGAGCCGCAGGCCGTAGCGCCAGGACGTGCCGGAGAGGATGACGTTGCGGGCGGCGCGCCGGGCCCGGACGCGCAGCGCGGCGGGCCGGCCGAGCCGGTCGTCGGCCGCGATGACGCCGAGCGGGTCGGGGTCGCTCAGCGTCTCCGCCGCGTGCAGCACGGCGTGGTCGAGGGCACGGGCGGCGTGGTCGCCGCGCTCGGGCAGACGGATCGCCTCCGGCGCCTGTACGGGGGGTTCGGCTGCGGAGGGGGCGGCTACGAAGGGGTCGTCGGCTACGGAGGCTTCGGCTACGGAGGGTTTGGCTACGGGGGCTTCGGCCCGGCCGCCCCGCTCCACCGCCTGAGCCAGGGCGCGCACCGCGGCGGGGATCTCGGACGGGAGGCGTACGCAGGCGTGGCGGGCGCTCAGGTGGGCGGCGGGGGCCGCTTCGACGATGGGGCTGAGGGCGTTCAACTGGGCGACGAGCCGGACCAGTTCCGGGTTGCGGCCGTGGTCGCGGGCGCGCCGGGCGAGAGCGAGGTCGTAGCTCTGGTTCAGGGAGGCCGTCACGGCGGTGCGCGCGTCGTCGTACGCGTCCGTGCCCGCCGCGTCGAGGAGCGCGGCCACCGAGCGGTAGGAGGCGGCGACGGCGGCGCGCTCGGGGACGCCGGACCGCAGCGGCCAGGCGAGCAGGCCGAGCGCCAGGACGAGGAGGCCGCCGCCGGTCATCAGGGCCGGGGCGAGCCACCACTGACCGGGCATCGGGAGCCCGGCGCCGACCACGCAGTTGAGCAGCAGGAGCAGCCCACCGACGGAGGCGACGGCTCCGATCGTCGACATCATCCCGGAGACGAGCGCCACGAACGTGACCGCGCCGACCGCCACCCAGCCGTGCCCGAAGACGAGCGAGCCGAGGGTGACGCCGAGGGCGCCGAAGAGCTGCGGCACGGCGATGTTGAGTACGCGCATCCGGTAGGCGTCGGCGGTGTCGCCGATGACTCCGGAGAGCGCGCCCATGGAGGCGAGCGCGCCGTACGTCGGCTGCCCCGCGAGGATGCCGACGGCGAGCGGCAGCGCCATGGCGACGGAGGCGCGGGCGGCGGCTGCCCAGGGGACGGGCGCGGACTGTGGTCTCAGTGACCTGACCAGCCAGGCGGGCGGGGTCAGTGGGCGCGCGCGTGGGCGTGGGCGGGAGCGCAGGGGGCCGCGTGGACCCGGGGGTGCGGTGGGGGTCTCACGAGGCATGTGCCCATTATCGCCGCTTTACGTTGCTTGCCCCGGCCGGTGGATCAACGTTCCGTGTCGGCGCGGTGAAGGGTGAGCGTGACGACGAGCGAGCGGTGGTCGGTGTTCCCGATCTCCAGGAAACGGGCGTCCCGGGCGGAGAAGTCCGGCGTCGCGAGGACGTGGTCGATCTGTGCGCCGAGCGGTGAGGGTACGGCGGTGGGCCAGGTGGGGTAGCGGGAGGAGCCGTCGAGACGGGCGGCGTCGCGCAGTCCGCCCTTGTCGAGGAGGGAGCGGAAGGCGGCGTGGTCCTGGGTGGCGTTGAAGTCCCCGGCGACGATGGTGGAGCGCCCGTCACCTGCGGCGGCGTACTCCTGAATGTCCTTCAGCTCCTTGCGCCACAGACCCTCCTCGCGGGGCAGCGGCGGCATGGGGTGGGCGAGCTGGATCCGAACCGGGTGCCCCTTCACGTCGGCGACGGCGCCGGGCATGCCGAGGGTGGCCTTGATGCGGTGCGGGCTCTTCAGCGGGACGTTGGCGAGAATGACCGAGCCCTCGGGGCCGTACGCGTCGACCGACTCGCGGTACGGGTAGTCGGCGTGGGGCAGCTCTTTGCGGAGGGTGGCGGCGCAGGCGTAGTCGCACTCCTCGACGAAGAGCAGATCGGGCCGCTCCTCGCGCACGGCGCGGATGAGTCCGTGGGTGCCCTTCCCGTATTCGACGTTCGACGTCATGACGCGGAGCTCGGCGACGGCCTTGCCGGACGGGGCGTCGATGCGGCCGTACGGCTCCATGTACCAGGCGAGGAGGGCGAGGACGGCGACGGCCCAGGCCATGCCGGTGCGCCAGCGGGCCAGTACGGCCAGCAGGAGCGCGGCGGTGGCGGGGACGAGGAGCCACGGCAGGAACGCGAGGAGCTGCGGTACGGGGGTGAAGCCGTCGGAGTCGCCGACGCGGAAGGCGATGACGGCGCTGACGCCCGCCAGGAGCGCGCCGGCGAGCCCGGCGCCGACCCTCCGCCCCAAGGGTCGGCGCCCCCCTCTCTCTCCCTCCGCCCCTGCCTCTGCCCTTGCCTCTATCTCTGCCTCGGCGGCGTCATGGGATGCGGTCACACTGTCCAAGGCGCCGGCCTCTCGCTCGTCGAACGTCACTGCGGGAATCCTCCCTTATGAGCGAGTGCGGGTCAGCTGTGGCTGGTCGCGCAGTTCCCCGCGCCCCTTAAGAGGTCGTCTATCGCCAGCGGGTTGCCCCACCCGCAGGTGACGGACGGCGTCGGGCCCCGTCAGGGGCGCGGGGAACGGCGCGAGCAACCACGTCCCACCCGCAGGTGACAGGCGGCGTTCGGGCCCCGG
>NZ_JBSFRK010000029.1:80401-103628 GCF_053589195.1 Streptomyces sp. NPDC003379
GTCAGGGGCGCGGGGAACGGCGCGAGCAACCACGTCTGACCCGCAGGTGACGGACGGCGTTCGGGCCCCGTCAGGGGCGCGGGGAACGGCGCGAGCAACCACGTCTGACCCGCAGGTGACGGACGGCGTTCGGGCCCCGTCAGGGGCGCGGGGAACGGCGCGAGCGACCACGTCCGACCGGCAGGTGACGGACGGCGTTCGGGCCCCGTCAGGGGCGCGGGGAACGGCGCGAGCAACCACGTCCCACCCGCAGGTGGCACACGACGGCGGAGAACCCCGGCCAGCCACCAAGCAACCCGCAGAAGACCCCGCAGAACCGCTCAAGCACGCCGCAGGCGCACGTGGGGAGTCAGCCAGACCGCCGACGCGACCACCAGCGCCAACCCCATCACCACCCAGGACGCAACCCACAAGGACGCCGTCAAGGCGTCATACACCGCGCCCACCGCGTCCCGGGACACATCCGCAGGAAGGTCGTCTAGCGTGAGCCCGCGTCCGACGGCGAGAGCCACCAGAAGCAGGCCGGCCGCCAGCGCCACCCCAAGCCCCGTGGCAACCACCGCCCTCCGGCGGGAGACGGAGAAGTAGACACCGGCCACAGCGAAGACCACCGCCGCCACGGGAAGCCACAACCCCGCCGACTGGAGCAGATGGAAGACCCGCCGCAGCCACCCGAGGTCCTGGGACCGCATCACCGTGACCTCCGTGTGTTTCACGGGGATCTTCGAGGCGAACGGCACCCCGTCCTCGGACAGTTGCCGCTTGATCCGTTCGGTGATGGGCGCGAGGTCGATCGTGACCTCACCGGCGGAGTCGTCGCTCAAGGCCCGCTGCACAGCGTCGTGCGCCGCACGGTTCGCCGCGTTCCACGCGGTCTTGTAGGCCGCCGTCTCCGTGAAGGACCCCACCGCGTCACGTACGAACGTCTCGACCGTGCCCTGAAGCGGCCCCGCGTCGATCTCCTCCATGACCGTGTCGGTGACCGCGTCCGCCACCGCCGACCGCACCGCCGGGTCGGAGGCCAGCGGCGCCATGGTGGCGACGTAGTTGTCCGGGTCCCCGATCTCGTACCGCGACCAGGTGGAGAGGGCGCCGAGGGGGACGAGGAGGCAGGTGAGGACGAGGAGGACGGCGGACAGGGGGCTGCGGACGCTGCGGACGCTGCGGGGCACGCATCCCAGGCAAGGCCCCGCTCACGCGGGACGCGAGCGGGGCGACTGCATATGGGGCAACGAGGTCAGCCGACAGCACAGGCCAGGCAGCTCGTCCCGGCCCGGCCCGGCCTGACCCGACCCGACCCGGCCCGGCCCGGGATGGAGCGCGACCGCCCCTATTTGCGGTTGTACAACCGCATCGTCACCGGCCCGAACACCGCCACCAACACCACCGCCCACCCCAGCGTCCACCCCAGTGCTGTCGTCGGCGACGTGCCGTCCATCAGGGCGCGGACCGCCGAGGAGACGTGGGTGATGGGGTTGTTGTTGACGAAGGCCTGGAGCCAGCCCGGCATCGTCTCGGGTTTCACGAAGATGTCGCTGAGGAAGGTCAGCGGGAAGATCACCATCATGCTGACGCCCATCACCGACTTCTCGGTGCGCAGCAGCAGCCCGAACATCGTCCAGATCCAGGAGAAGGCGAAGGAGAAGACGAGCAGGACCGCGATGCCGCCGATGACGCCGAGGAAGCCGCCGTCCGGGCGGAAGCCCATGATGAGGCCGACGGTGAGGATCACCACGGACGCGATGGCGTAGCGCAGGGCGTCGCCGAGGAGGTAGCCGACCATCGTCGAGGGGCGCCAGATCGGCAGCGTACGGAAGCGGTCGAAGACGCCCTTCTCGATGTCCGTGTTGACCGAGACGCCCGTGTACATCGTGATCATGACGACCGACATCACGAGGATGCCCGGCAGGAGGTACTGGATGTACTCCTGCGGCGATCCGGCGAGCGCGCCACCGAACAGGTACGTGTACATCAGCACCATCATGATCGGGAAGGCCGTGACGTCGAAGAGCTGCTCCGGCACGTGCTTGATCTTGAGCATGGCGCGCCAGCCGAAGGTCAGGCAGGCGGAGAGCGCGCTGGGCCGCGGCGGCCGTTCGGTGGAGATGAGGAGCTCGGCGAGGGACTCAGTTTTGACGGGCGCGATGTCCTGGGTCTCGGTGGGGGCGGCGGTGCTCATGCCGTGGCCTCTTCCTTCACGTCGGTCGCGGGGGTGTGGTGGCCGGCGTCCGAGCCGGTCAGGGCGAGGAAGACCTCGTCCAGGCTGGGCTGGCCCAGTGCGAAGTTGTCGACGGTGATGCCGGCGCGGGCCAGCTCGGCCAGCGCGCGTGAGGCCTGCTCGGCGGCGCCGCGACCGTCCTGCGCGCCATCCGTGCCGCCCACGCCATCCGTGCCGCCCGCACTGTTCGTGCCGCCCGCGCCGTCCGTGCCCACGCGGGCCGTCAGCGCGACCGGGTCCGGCTCCAGCTGGATCTGCGCGTCGAGCACCGCGCCGAGGAGCCGCGCGGCCTCCTCGCGCTGCCCGGCGTCCCGCAGCCGCACATGCACCGAGCCGGCGCCGACGGATGCCTTCAGCTCGCCCTTGGTGCCCTCGGCGATGACCTTGCCCTTGTCGATGACGGCGATACGGGCGGCCAACTGGTCGGCCTCGTCCAGGTACTGCGTGGTGAGCAGGACGGTCGTACCGTGGCCGACGACCGCGCGCACGATGTCCCAGACCTGGTTGCGGCTGCGCGGGTCGAGGCCCGTCGTCGGCTCGTCGAGGAAGAGCAGGTCGGGGGTGTTCAGGATGGACGCGGCTATGTCTATGCGGCGCCGCATGCCGCCCGAGTAGTTCTTCACCTGCCGGGTCGCCGCGTCGGTCAGGCCGAACGCTTCGAGGAGCTGCCCGGCGCGGGCGCGCGCGGCCTTCTTGGTGTGCCCGGTGAGGCGGCCGAGCAGGAGCAGGTTCTCCAGGCCGGTCAGGTCCTCGTCGACCGACGCGTACTGCCCGGTGAGGCTGACCCGCTCGCGTACGGCGTCCGCCTCGCGCACCACGTCGTGTCCAAAGACGTGCGCCTCGCCGCCGTCGGGCCGCAGCAGGGTGGCGAGCACCTTCACCGCCGTGGTCTTGCCCGCGCCGTTCGGCCCGAGGACGCCGTAGACCGTGCCTGCCGGGACGGTGAGGTCGATGCCGTCGACCGCGCGGTTGTCGCCGAAGGTCTTGACCAGACCCGCGGTCTCGATGGCCATGCTGCTCATGTCCGCCCGCCTTGTCACAAGGATTGTCGAAGGACTGTGTCGAAGGACTGTTGTGCGAGGGCAGACCGGGGTCGCCCCGGAAACTCATCGGTTTCCAGGCTAGGGAAGGTTCCGGTGGAGCGTTGGGTCGAACGGGTGTTTCCTGGATGGGGGGACGAGGAGGCCGATCATGCGAATCGCTCTGACCCTGGGGGCGGCCTGCGCGGCAGCCGTGCTGACCGCGGGGTCCGCCGCCGCCACCACGGCCACGGCCACCGCCGTGAGCCCCGCCAGCCCAACCAGCCCCGTGAGCCCTGCCAACAACGACAGCAGCGTCATCTGGGGCACCGTCGTCTCCGGACCCGACCTGAAGGTCAGGGACGAGCCGAGCACCGGCGGCGCGATCGTCGCGAAGCTGCCGTACGGCAGTCAGGACCGCGTCGAGTGCGTCACGCACGGCACCGCCGTGCACGGCGACCCCCACTGGTACTGGCTGACCGGCGTCCGCGGCTGGGCGAGTGCCGCGTACGTCGACACCGGAGGCCGCTCCGTGCCGAGCTGCACCTCCGCCGACCCGTGCCCGCAGTGGCACGACCGGGACTGCCACCACGACCCGTGCGCGTACCGCGACCGCTGACGCGCAGCAGGGGCGACAGAGGCAGAGAAGGGAACCGTCATGGCACACGCCGCACCCCCCGCACACCCCCGCTCCATGCCCGGCTCACGGGCGTCCACGACCTCCGCCACCCGCTGGGCGGGCCTCGCCCTGCTCATGGGCGTCGTCTATGGCCTCTGGGCCTGCGCCATACGGCGTGACGGCGGGCCGATCACCACCGGGAACGTCCTGCTCGGCGTCGTCACCGGCGTCGTCTTCGCCGTCCTCATGTACGCCTTGCACCGGCTGTCACACGCACTCCCCCGCGAGCTGCGCTCCCTGTCCTGGATGGTGTTCGCGGGTGTCACCTTCGGCTTCCTCTACAGCCTGGGCGGGGCGAGCGTGCTGCGGTCCACGATCATGGCACTGCTGGTCGGCGCGGGCGTCTTCCTGGCGACGTTCTACCGCTACTACACGACCGAGTGAGCGCGCCCGTCCCAATGCCTGTTCCCGCGCCCGGTCGGACGCCCGCCCTCGGACCCGGTCGGACGCCCGCCCTCGGACCCGGTCGGACGCCCGCCCTCGGACCCGGTCGGACGCCCGCGCCCGGCCCGTCGCCCGCCCCAGCGTCCCGGACCCCGTCCCCGTCCCCGTCCCCCTTCGGCGCACCCCGGCCCCCAGACGCCTCCACGGTGGTGGTCACAGCCGCTCCAGGTCGACCGCGCGGGCCATGGCCCGGTAACCGGCGTCGTTCGGGTGCAGGTGGTCGCCGCTGTCGTAGCGCGGGGCGATCCGCTCCGGGTCGGCCGGGTCGGCGAGGGCCTTGTCGAAGTCGACGTACGCGTCGTACTCGCCGGACGTACGCACCCACGTGTTGAACTCGTCGCTCACGGCCGCCGCGTGCGGCCCGTAGTGGTCGGAGCCGCCGAGCGGGAGCAGCGTCGCGCCGACGACCTTCACGCCCTTGGCGCGGGCTTCGCGGATCAGTTCGCGGTGGCCGTTGATGAGTCGGCGGGCGGAGACGGTCGGGGCGGGCTTGTAGGTGGGTTTGTCGGCCTCGCTGAAGCCGATGTCGTTGACGCCTTCGAGGACGACGACCGTGCCGACGCCGGGCAGGTCGAGGGCGTCCCGCGCGAACCGGCCGGTGCCCTTCTCCCCGTACCAGGCCGAGTCGTTGAGGACCAGGTTGCCGCCGATGCCGGAGTTGAGGACGGGCCGCTGGTCGCCGGCCTCGGCGAGGCGTTCGGCGAGGGCGTCGGACCAGCGGCGGTCGCGGTCGGTGGAGGAGGCGAAGCCGTCGGTGATGGAGTCGCCGAAGAGGACGACGCCGTCCCGCTCGGCGCGCTTGGGCCCGCTCACGTCCACGCCGGCGAGGTAGTACCAGGACTCCGTCGACTCGCCGAAGGCCTTGCCGCCCGGGTCGGCGGTGTGGTCGCCGTCGGAGCGGTAGCTGGTGGCGAAGGACTGGGCGTGGAAGGTGGCGGGGCCGGTCGTGCCGGAGAGGTGGAGCGTGACGGTCACGGACTCGAAGGGGTCGAGTTCCACGCCCACCGCGTCGCTGGACAGTTGCGCGTGGGCGGGGATGGTCACGGACCGCTTCCCGCCGAAGGAGAGCCGCCGCACCGATCCCTTCTCGACGGCCGCCCCCTTCTCCGTACGTGCGACGGTGGCGCTCTCTATGCGCAGGGGCGAGGCACCGTACGCGTTGGAGAGCCGGATGCGGGCTCTGGTGCCGCCCTCGGTGACGCGGACGACCTGGCGCAGGGTCTGGCCGTCGAAGCCGGCCTCCGACCAGTTGGGCTTGAAGCCCGTGCTGGGCCGCTGCGGGGAGGTGGCCCAGGCGGCGGTCCATCCGGCGTCGGAGGCGGCCCGAGCGTCCGGGGCCCGGTCGGCCGGGGACGAGGCGTGGGCGCCGGTGAGGGCGACCCCGGCGGTCAGGGCGAGCGCGGCGGCGGTGGCGGTGGCGACAAGGGAGATGCGGGCATGCGAAATCATCGGAGGCTCCAGGGAGTTGGGCGGGGAAGGGCCGATCCGGCGTCGCGCCGAACCGACTCCTCAAAGATCCGCCGAACTCGATGGCCCATCAATGGCGAACCATGAAACGATCTGCGCGCTCCGCTTATCGATGCAGGTCACAGGCGTTACAGGAGGACAGCGCCACAGGGTGACAGCGCTACACGGTGACAGCGCTACAGCGCTACACGGCTACAGGGGGAATGGCATGGAGCGGCAAGAGCTGGAGACCTTCCTGACGCTGGCCGAGGAGCTGCACTTCGGCCGCACCGCCGAGCGGCTCCTGCTGTCGCAGGCCCGGGTCAGCCAGACGCTGAAGAAGCTGGAGCGCAAGATCGGCGCCCCGCTCTTCGAGCGCACCAGCCGGGTGGTGCGGATGTCACCGCTGGGGCGGCGGCTGTACGAGGACGTGGCGCCGTTGCACGCGCAGCTGGAGGCGGCCGTGGCGCGCGCCAAGGACGCGGCGCGGGGCGTCGAGGGCGAGCTGAACGTCGGCTTCCTCGGCTCGGGCGCGGGCTCGCTGACGGCGGCGATCCTGGCGACGTTCCGCGAGCGTTGCCCCGGCTGCGAGGTGACCATGCGGGAGACGCAGTTCCAGGACCCGCTGGGCGCGCTGCGCTCCGGCGACATCGACCTGCTCTTCACCTGCCTGCCGGTGGCGGAGCCCGACCTGACGGTCGGCCCGGTCGTCATCAACGAACCCCGCGTCCTGGCCATGCCGCTCGGCCACCCGCTCGCCGGGCGTACGTCGGTCTCCCTGGAGGAGATGGCGGGCGAGACGTTCTTCGGCGTCGTCAACAGCGCGCCCGCGTACTGGTGGGACTTCCACGTGCCGCCCCTTACGCCGAGCGGCCGGGCGATCCGCCGTGGCCAGGCCGTCGCGACCTTCCAGGAACTGATGACGCTGATCGCCACGGGCCGGGGGATCTCCCCGGTCATCGCCTCCGTGGAGCGGTACTACGCCCGGCCTGACGTCACCTTCGTACCGCTGCGGGACGTTCCGGCGGCGGAGGTGGCGCTCATCTACCGCACCGCCGGTACGAGTCCTCGCTCGGAGGCGTTTGTCCGGGCGGTTGAGGACACGGTCGTCGCGAATGGCGGGCCTGCGGAGTTCTGACGAGAAGCTGCCCTGTCGGGGCGTCTCAGGGGCCCGCGCTGTCCGGGCGGTCCGTGCACAGGGCCCAGATCACGAAGACGCCGAGCGCGATCGAGATGAACGCCCACACCGGCGTGTACGGCAGCCACAGGA
Source organism: Streptomyces sp. NPDC003379 (assembly GCF_053589195.1). Lineage (NCBI taxonomy): Bacteria > Bacillati > Actinomycetota > Actinomycetes > Kitasatosporales > Streptomycetaceae > Streptomyces > Streptomyces sp. NPDC003379. The sequence goes on from NZ_JBSFRK010000029.1 coordinate 87,478, forward strand.
ACTGCGCCACGACGCCGAGCGCCGCCAGCGCGACACCCGCCGCCTTCGCCCAGCTCGCGCCCATGAGGATGCCCCAGCCGGTGACGGCGATGACGATGCCGAGCACCAGGTGGATCCAGCCCCACGTGGTGAGGTTGAACTTGTAGACGTAGTCGCCGATACGTTCGTACACGTCGTCCTTGGCGATGCCCGCGATCCCCGCGAACACGCCGAGGAGACCGTTCACCAGCATCAGGACACCGGCGAACATGGTGCCGCCGGTGGTCCACACGTCCTTCCCGCCCCCGTGCTCGCCCCCGTGGTCCGGCTTGCCGTGCGCGGTACCGGTAGCGCTGCTCATGGCCACCCCATCTCTCACTGTCAGGACTCACAGCGTGTGACGGGTCTCCGGGCACGGCGACCGGGCGTACTCCGAACGGGTGCCGGGGAGCTCCTCGGCGTCGCACTCGTTGGAGCTCCTTGGCGTCGCACTCGGACCCCACCGTCCTGCCGCCGCCGTCAACAGCGCCCCGGTTGTCAGGAGTCGTCGGCCACGGCCCGCGTGATCGCGTCCGCCATCCGCCGGATGCCCGGCGAACGCACCGGGCACGGGCGTGACTTGGCCGTGGTCGGCGCCAGGCAGAAGTGCAGGTAGTCGTCGCCGAGGTGCAGAGCCGTTCGCCCCCGCCCCGGCTCGGTGCAGTACGCCGCGTTCTTCGTCTCGTACGCCGTGCACGGCAGCTCCTTGACCCAGGTGTAACGGGCCGACGCCGGGGCGACCGCCTTGCCCGCGTCGGCGACGAGGCCGCCGGAGGCGCGGGCCTGCGCCTCGTAGATGCCGTTGACGCGGCGGACGCGGTCGGGCGTGATCACGTCGGGACCCTGGAGCACCCAGACGATGCGGGGCCGGTCCGCTCCGGCGGCGGAGTTGATCTGGCCGGTCAACGCCCGTGCGTCGGCGGCGTACCGCTCGAAGTACTTCTCGCGCGCCTTGTCGTACGTGATGCCGTCCATGCACGGCGTATAGCCCCAGGCGTTCCCCCAGAACTGGAGCACCACGTAATCGGGCCGCTCGGCACGCACCAGCGCGGCGGCCTTGTCCTTGTCCGGGACGAGGGAGTCCTTGCCGGTGCCGTCGAGATAGTCGCAGAGGGTGGTGCCCGAATAGGGCGCGCTGCGGTAGCGGGCGCCGAGGTCGTTCTTGAGGTGGGCGCCGAGGACGTCCTGGTTCTCCATGGCGAGGGAGTCCCCGAGATAGAGCACCTTGGGGGCCTTTGCCCGCGCCTTCTCTGCAATCCGCTGCCGAGTGGTGGAGGTGGGGGACGGGGAGCGGGGGGCGTCGGGTGAGTCGGGTGAGTCGGGGGCGGTGGTGGAGGGGTCGGGGCGCGCGGCACTGCCGGGGACCTTCGGTACGTCGTCGGCGGCGGCGGCCGAGGTCCCGCCCCCGGACCCGGGGTCACCGCACGCCCCGAGCAGCAGCACAGCAGCGAGCGCCCCCGCGCCCATCCCTGTGTTCGTCCCCCACAACTTCCGCATACGGCAACTCCCGCCCCACTCAGCCGAAACGGCCCCTAGGCAAGCACATGCGCGACGGCGGGGGAAGGCGTCGGCGGGCCAAGTACGGTCAGGGCCGCGCGGCCCGTTCGAAGTGGCGGGCCAGCGCGTGGAAGGACTCCTTCGGCTCCCAGTGCCAGCGGGAGTCCGGATCGTCGTGGTGGTCCCTGACCGTCTTGGTGATGCTGTAGCCCGCCATGTCGATGTCGTGGAGCGGTTCGGTGGGGTGGTGCGGGGCGTCGGGCGAGACGAAGCTGTAGACGAGGGCCGCGTGGAGGTCCATGGACTCGAAGGCGCCGAAGACGTCCATGAGGTACGCCGCCTGCGTGCCCTCGCTGCGCCTCAGATCGCCGATGATCTCCTCGGGCCGCTTGGTGTAGTCGACGACGTCGTGCCAGCCCATGCCGCCGCGCTCGGGCGCGCCCTCGTACGTGCACGAGCCGCACTCGGTGATCGCCACCGGCTTGCCCCAACGGCGGTAGGAAGTCAGCTCCTTGACGTACGCGGCACGCTCGCGGTGGTACGCGTAGTAGTTGACGCTGACGATGTCGAAGAGGGACCAGTCGACGTCGTCGTCCTGCGCGGCGCCGTAGGTGAGCGGGCCGTGGAAGACGGAACGGCCGGTCCGCGCGGCCCGCGCGATGAACTCGCGGAGCTTGCGCGCCATCTTCTGGGGATCGAAGTTCCCCTTGAGGATGTTGTCGACGCGCTCCAGGGCGTTGGCGCCGGGCACGATCCCGGGAACGTACAGCAGGAACTCGCACCCCACGCTCAGGTACACGCGCGCACCCTGGCGGCGCATGCGCTCCGCGTAGCGGCCCGTCTCGGCGAGATGGTCGAGAATGTCGCGTTCCGGTACGTCGCCCAGGCGCGGCTGGAGCCAGACGTGCAGTCCGCGTTCGGCGGCCTCGGAGGCGGTGGCGGCGAGGCGGTCGACTCCGTCGCCGAAGACGGATACCGAGCCGGCGTGCAGGTCCTGGCGGATGGCCCGCAGGTCGGCGCGCATACGGGCAGCCGTCCAGCGGGTGGCGGAGGACTCACCGGCCCCGACCTCGTAGCAGACGCCTCGGTAGGTGAGGCCGGGGTGGCTGCGGTCACTGGGGTGGCGGAGGTGGCTGGGCTGGCTGAGCTGGCCGAGTTGGCTGCGGTGGTTCTCCGTCGCGGCCGCCCGTCCCGTGGTGGCGGCCAGCGCACCACTGGCGGCCACCGCCCCCGCCCCCGCGATGAACCGGCCCCTGCTGATCGCTCCGCTACGTACTTCGCTACGTACTTTGTTGCGTCCTTCGTTACGCACTGCGCCTCCCGTGGTGTCGGGCCACCAGCCTGGCGGGCCGGCGCCCGGCGCCCATCGGCCGAAGGTCTATCCGACTCTGGCCGAAGGGTGCGCCACGGGGGCAGAGGCGGAGGCGGGGGCGGGCGGCGTGGTTAGCGCGCCACGAACTGCGTGAGGATCGCCTGCACCTCGTAGATGTCGACGCCCTTGGTGAACGTCTTCTGGAGCGGCGTCGGGTTGCCGGAGATCCAGATCTTCAGCTCGGCGTCGAGGTCGAAGTGCCCGGCGGTCTCCACGGCGAAGTGCGTGATGCTGCGGTACGGCACCGAGTGGTACTCGACCTTCTTGCCGGTGATGCCCTGCTTGTCGACCATGATCAGCCGACGGTCGGTGAACAGCATGGTGTCGCGTATCAGCAGGTACGCGGCGTGCACCTGCTCGCCGTGGCCGAGCAGCCGCGCGTAGTCGTTCTGTGCCTTCGCCGGATCGACGGTGTGCGCGTTTCCGAACAGTGCCATGTCAGGCCCCCCGCTCTATGGATCAATCCCCATACCCCGTGCCCCGGATGAGTCACGGGATCGGCTCACCCTAACCGGGAGACCTCGCTCTGCGTCACGGCGACCACCGTCACCGGGTGCGGTGACGGTGACGGTGACGGCGACGGCGACGGTGACGGTGACGGCGACGGTGTCGACAGCAAGCCCGACCCGGTGCGCGACCAGCAGTGGGCGCTCGACGCGCTGAAGCTGCCGGACGCCTGGGAGAAGGCGAAGGATGACGACACGGTCATCGCGGTCGTCGACACCGGAGTCGACCTGGACCGTCCCGACTTGAAGGGCCGCCTGGTCGCCGGGCACGACTTCGTCGACGGCGACGAGGCGCTGAAGAACGACCCCGACCAGATCATGCGCGGGATCCGGGCCAGCGCGAAGAATCCGGAGAAGGTGGTGAAGCTGGGGCTGGGGGTGGTGGACGCGAAGGCGGCGGTGGGGGCGTCGCCGAAGTCCTGAAGCACGGGGCTCTGTCTCCTTACCGATTTCCACCCCTCGCCGGAGAGTCAGCGGAGTCCGTGGAATTCGTGGAATTCGTGGAATTCGTGAAGGGGCGGCAGCTTCGTGCCCCGCTCGAATACCTCGGCGAAGGCCGCATCACCCAGGGCGGCCTTCGCCGAGACCGTGATCCTGTCGACGTCACCGCGCTCGGCGGCCGGCAGCGGGGCCCCCACGCTGCGGCGGGCCGCGTCCGCCGTGCCCAGCAGCAGGGCCGCGCGCTCGGCTCCGGCCGGGTCCCCGGCGAGGGCGGCCGCGCCCGCCAGGCCCTCCAGGGAGAGCGCGAGGGCGCGTGGCTCGGCGAGGCCGCGGGCGATCTCCAGACCGCGCAGGTGCTCGGACTCGGCGCGGGCGCCGTCGCCGCGGAGCTCGGCGAGGAAGCCCAGCTCCGCGTGGAGCAGGTGGTCGCCCGCCGGGGAGGACACGTCGGCGTGGCGGTCGCGGATGCGGAGCAGGTACGACTCGGCGGCGGCGAGATCTCCGGAGCGGCGCGCTCCGAGGGCGAGGCCCATCTCGGCGTGGATCTCCCCATAGCGGTACCCCTGGGTGGCGGCCAGCCGCCGGGCCTCCTCATGCAGCTCACGGGCCCGCTCCCAGTCCCGGGTGAGAAGGGCGAGCCGGCCGAGCCCGGAGAGCCGCGCGGCGACCTCCGCCTCCAGACCCAGCTCCCGGGCGATGCGGAGCCCCTCGTCCTGGCGGCGCGCGGCCTCTGCGTACTCACCCCGGATCTCGGCGAGCACGGCGAGCGGCGTGAGGGCCTGCAACTCGCCCCACCGATCACCCAACTCGGCGAAAAGCTCGGCACCACGGGCCCCGTCGCGGCCGACCGCGTCAAGATCCCCGCGAATCAACGCGTGCATGGCCCGCAGCCCGAGGGCGGCGGCGGTGCTCCACTGGTCCCCGGCGGCACCGGCAAGCGCGATCACCCGCGTATTGACGCGCTCGCTCTCCTCCTGGTCCCCGGCGCTGAAGAGTCCGTAGGCGTAGAGCCAGAGGTGGTGGACCGCACCACCGGTACCGAGACGGCCGTCAAGTCTGACAGCCGCGTCAGGAAGAGCCGCGTGAGGGACAACGCCGCCGGGGGCAACCCGGCTGGGGGCGCGGGGAACGGCGCGCTCAACCACATCGCACCCGCAGGTGGGGGCAGGCCCGGTCGCCCCGCTGGGGGCGCGGGGAACGGCGCGCTCAACCACATCGCACCCGCAGGTGGGGGCAGGCCCGGTCGCCCCGCTGGGGGCGCGGGGAACTGCGCGCCCAGCCACATCGCACCCGCAGGTAGGGGCAGGCCCGGTCGCCCCTTCAGGGGCGCGGGGAACGGCGCGCTCAACCACATCGCACCTGCAGGTGGGGGCAGGCCCGGTCGCCCCGCTGGGGGCGCGGGGAACGGCGCGCTCAACCACATCGCACCCGCAGGTGGGGGCAGGCCCGGTCGCCCCGCCGGGGGCGCGGGGAACTGCGCGCCCAGCCACATCGCACCCGCAGATACGCGACGGCCCAATCACCCCTCCACGGCCGCGAGGAACTCCGCGCCCAGCCACATCGCACCCACAGACCCCCACCACCTCCCCAGTCAGCAACACAAAAGCCCTCCGAAGCACCCGAAGCTCCCGAAGCTCCCGCAGCTCCCCCCACTCCGCCTCCGCCGACCCCAAGCACCCCGAACCAGACCCCAGGCCAAGAACCGCAGATAGCGAACGAAGTGCCTCCGTAAGGCGGCCTCGAAGCAACCACCACCAGGCCAACGCGCCAGCGAGCCGCACCGCCTCCCGAGGCGAGTCCCCGCGTACCGCCTCCTCCAGCGCCGCCCGCAGATTCGCCGCCTCCGCATCGAGCCGGCCGAGCCACACCCGCTGGCCGCCATCACGCAGACGCGGCTCGGCCCGTTCGGCCAGCGCCAGATAGTGGCGCAGATGGCGTGCGCGTACGCCGGTGAGGTCCTCCATCTCAACCAACCGCTCCACGGCGTACGCGGCTACGGACTCCAGAAGCCGATAACGCGTCGCCGCTCCAGCTCCAGCTCCAGTTCCCGCTCCCTCACCCACTGCCGCCCGCCCCGGCACCGTCATCACCACCACCAGAGACCGATCCACGAGGCGCGTCACCAGGTCAAGAACCTCCTCGCGGGCCACACCGTCACCCGCACACACCGCCTCCGCCGCCTCCAGGGTGCAGCCGTCACGGTGCACGGCGAGGCGTCGCAGCACGATGCGTTCGGGGGCGCTGAGCAGCTCCCAGCTCCAGTCGATCACCGCGCGCAGAGTCTGCTGGCGGGCCGGGGCGCCACGCTGCCCCGAAGTGAGCAGCCGGAAACGGTCGCCGAGCCGCGCCGCCAACTCCTTTACGCCGAGCGTACGAACGCGCGTAGCGGCGAGTTCGAGAGCAAGCGGAATGCCGTCGAGCCGACGGCAGATCTCGGCGACGGCCTCCGCGTCACCCGGGTCGGCGAGCGTGAAGCCGGGGGCCGAGGCGCCGGCACGGGCGGCGAACAGACCGACGGCGTCGTCCGCGTCCAGAGGCTCCACGAGGAACACGGCCTCACCCGTGAGGCCGAGCGGCTCCTGACTGGTGGCGAGGATCCGGAGCCCGGGCGCGGCCCGGAGCAGCGCGTCGGCAAGCGCGGCGGCCTGCTCGACGACCTGCTCACAGTTGTCGAGGACGAGAAGCGTGCGGTGTTCCCGCAGGGCGGCGGCGAGGCGCTCAACGGAACCGGTTCCAGCTCCGGAGCCGGAACCGGAGCGGGGCCCGGGCAGCCCGGACGGCGCATCGTCACGAAGACCAAGCGCCCCGGCAACGGCCTGTGCGAGATCGGCGACGCCACTGTCACCGCGCTGCCCCGCGAACTCGACAAGCCACACACCGTCATCCGCCTCCGCCCCCACCTCCACCCCCGTCGCAGCCTCGACCGCAAGCCGCGTCTTCCCAACGCCACCGGACCCGGTGAGCGTCACAAGCCGCGCGGCACCCAGCAGCCCCCGGACCTCCCCAACGGCATGCTCACGCCCGATGAGGGGAGTGAGCGGGGCGGGGAGGTTAGTACGGGGGAGGCCAGATCCGTCACTCCCGGTCCGCGAAGACGGCTGCGGCGAGGACGTCTCCGGCGAGGACGCCTGCGACGAGACGGGCGGCTGGGTGGGAGACACCCGCCGCGAAGTGGCGGACCAGGGAGCAACCCCGTCCAGCACAGCGTCCTGCCGAAGAATCGCCCCGTGCAGCGCGCTCAGCTCGGGCCCGGGTTCCACCCCCAACTCCCGCACCAGCCGCTCCCGCAGCCCCGCATAAGAAGCCAGCGCCTCACTCTGCCGCCCCGCCAGATACAGGGCCCGCATCTGCACCCCCCGTAGCCGCTCCCGCAGGGGATGCCGAGCCACGAGGTCCGCCAACTCCCCGGTCAGCAACGTACGGTCCCCCGAGGCGAGCCGCGCCTCCGCCTGCTCCTCCAGCACGGCAAGCCGCTGCTCACCCAGCCGCCGCGCGGCCCCCCGTACGAAAGCCTCGTCGGCGAAATCGGCGTACGCGGGGCCCCGCCACAACTGAAGCGCCGCAGTCAGGAGTTCGGCCCGCACACCCGGATCGCCCTCACGGCGCGCCCCGCCCACCAGGTCCAGGAAGCGGAACGCATCCACCTCGTCCCCAGCCCCCGCGTCCACCCGCAGCCGGTAACCGGGCGCCTGATGCACCACACGGTCACGGCCGATGGCCCGGCGCAGCTGGGAGACCTTGGACTGCAAGGCGTTGGCGGGGTTGCCCGGAGGCTCGTCGCCCCACAGGTCGTCGATGAGCCGGTCGGCGGAGACCGGCCGCCCCTCGTGCACCAGAAGATCGACGAGCAGCGCCCTGACCTTCGCCTCGGGAACCTTTACCAGTTCCCCCTCGCTGTCCCACACCACCAGTGGACCGAGCACCCCGAACCGCATGTGGATCACCGTACACACCCCCCGAAACCCGAGTCGGTGCCCATCAGCGTGCTCATCAGCGTGCCCACCACCGTGCTCATCAACGTGCCCATCAGCGAACCATCAGCACCCCCGAAGCGCCCAGGAGCAGAGTCGTCCCCACCGGAACACAGCCGCACCGCACGGCAAAAGGGAGGGACACATGCCCAAGTACACGGGCCGCAAGGCCGTAGTCATCGGCGGCGCGACCGGCCTCGGCCGGGCCATCGCCAAGCGACTGGTCGAGGGCGGCGCCGAGGTCCTGCTGACCGGTGGCCCCACGGCGGACCTCGCGGAAGCCGCCGCGGAGGTGGGCCCCGGGGCCCACATCATCCGCTGCGACCCGATGGACTCGACGGACTCGACGGACTCGACGGACACGACGCAGGCCGCGGCGCAGACCAAGACCCTGGCCCCCGCCATCGCGGCACAGCTGGGCGGGATCGACCTCCTCTTCGTACACGGAGAAGCAGACCTCCCCGCGCCACCCCCACCCGCCCTGCTCCGACTCCTCCGGGACGGCGGCTCCGTCGTCCTCACCGGCGCGACAGCCGACCCGGCGGTCAACTCGCTGGCGCCGCTGCTCCGTTGTCACGCCTCCATCAACGAAACGGCCCGCACGGCGCTCCACCTGGCAACAGAGACCCAACACGCTCCCACCCAACACGCTCCCACCCCACGTGCTCACACCGAAAGGCCCTAACCGAAATGTCCACCACAGACGCCACAAACACCGCAGCAGTGCGTCGCCCACCCCACCCCGACCCCAACCCCACCCTCAACCCCAACCCCCAGAAACTCCCCCTCACCGCCCTCCTCGCCCTGGCCACCGCTGTCTTCATCACCAGCCTGACCGAGACGCTGCCCGCGGGCCTGCTGCCCGCCATGAGCGCCGACCTGGGCGTCAGCGAGTCCGCGGCGGGACAGACCGTCACCGTCTACGCCCTCGGCACCGCGCTCACCGCGATACCGCTGACCGCGGCCACCGCGGGCTGGCGCCGCAAGCGGCTGCTCCTGATGGCGATGGCCGGATTCGCCGCCGCCAACACGGTCACGGCGCTCTCGGGCAACTACACAATCACCATGTCCGCCCGCTTCGTAGCGGGCGTAGCCGCTGGCCTCGCCTGGGCGCTGCTCGCCGGGTACGCCCGCCGCATGGCGCCCGTCCACCTCCAGGGCAAGGCGATCGCCATCGCCATGGCGGGCATCCCCGTGGCGCTCTCGCTCGGCGTACCGGCCGGCACGTTCCTCGGCAAGGTGCTCAGCTGGCAGGTGGCGTTCCTGGTCATGACCGGCCTCACGGTGGGCCTGCTGGCCTGGATCACCGCGCTCGTCCCCGACTTCCCCGGTCAGCCGCGCGGCGCGACGCCGCCGATGCTGCGGACGCTGCGCGTACCGGGCGTGACGCCGGTCCTCTCCGTCACCCTGGTCTTCGTACTCGCACACACGGTCCTCTACACCTACATCGCCACGTTCCTCGACGGACTCGGAATGGGCGGCTCCACCGATGTCGTACTCCTCGTCTTCGGCGCCGCCTCGCTGGTCAGCATCTGGATCGTCGGCGCCCTGATCCACCGCAGGCTGCGCGCGCTCACGCTCGCCGCGGTGCTTCTGGTGGGTGTGGCGGCGGCCGTGCTGGCGGTGTTCTCCGACACCCCGGCGCTCGTATACGCCGCCGTGACGCTGTGGGGTCTCGGCTGGGGCGGCGCCCCCACCCTGCTCCAGACCGCCGCGGCCGACGCGGGCGACGCGGGCGGCGACGCGGCGGACGCCGTCCAGGCCATGCTCGTCACCCTGTGGAACCTCGCCATGGCGGGCGGCGGCATCTTCGGCGGCGTACTCCTCGGCCTCTCCGGCACCTCGTCCTTCCCCTGGACGATCCTGCTCCTCATCGTCCCGGCCCTGCTCATGGTCCTCGCCGCCCGGACCCACGGCTTCCCCGGGAAGCGGCCGGGCACCGAACTGTAAAGCTCTGCCCACAGGTCTGAGATGATCGGGGCCCGTACGAACGGCTCTGCGAAGGTCCGGGCCGGGTGGGGTGGGGATGTCGATGATGGTGTTGCTGCTCAGCGTGGGGATACTGATCGCGGCGGCGGGCCTCGGCGCCGTCGTGTGGGCGGCGCGGGGCGGCCCGCGCTGGGTCCATGGCGTGGCCAAGGCCACGACGGTGGCGGCGGAGTTGGCCGCTTCGGCCGCCAAGAAGAGCCGTCGAGGCGGCAGCAGTTCCGGGGATCAGAACGTGTGACGGCTGTGCAGCCCCAGACCGCTGGCCCCCGGCGCCTCCACGCCCGGCAGCAGCCGCATGTCGTGGTCGTAGTCGCCGCCGAGGAGCGTGCGGAAGGGAAGGGGCGCGTCCGTGAAGAGCCCGTCGAGCCGTGCCGCGTACTCCCGCCGAGCCGTCGCGAACCGCTCCTCGGACAGGTCATTGGCGCCGTACACCGCGAACGGCGGGAGCGGCGCCACGCCGGTGAACCAGAGCAGGCCGTGCTGGAGCGGATGGAGTACGTCCGACAGCTCCCCGTGGATGCCCCGGTCCGAGAACGACGGCTCCCGGGCCCCGACCGTCACCGACACCAGCGCCCGGCGCCCCGCGAGAGTCCCCTCGCTGTAGGGCGGGAGAACGGTGGGACCGTACGCGAACCCGGCGGTGAACACCCGGTCGATCCAGCCCTTCAGGATCGCCGGCACGGAGAACCACCAGAGCGGGAACTGCAACACCACCGCGTCCGACCAGCGCACCTTCTCCTGCTCCGCCGCGACGTCCGGTGTCAGCCGCCCCGCGAGCGTGGCCTCCTGCGAGGCGGCCATGACCTGTAGACGGGGCGCGGCGGCCCCGCCCTCGTACGCGTCGTCCGGAAAGTCGTCGGCGTCGACCGTCGCCTTCCACTTCATGGCGTAGAGGTCGGACACCCGCACCTCGTGCCCGGCGGCGCGCAGGTGGTCGACGGCGAAGTCGGTCAAGGCGGTGTTCAGGGAACGGGGTTCGGGGTGGGCGCTGACGACGAGGATCTTCTTTACGTTCATGACGCCACGCTCTCCCGGACGTGCCCGGCCGGCCAGCACCCTGTTCAACGGCGGAACGGCAGTCCTGGTACCCCCAGGACCACCCTCACTCCGCCCCGAGGGGAGCGCGGACCCATACTTGAGCACATGGACAGCAGCGGCGGCAGCGGCGGCAGCCGTGACGGCGGCGACACCGGTCGGGACCTCGGCGGCTTCCTCCGCGCCCGCCGGGCCCGCGTCGCGCCGGAGCACGTCGGTCTCCCCGGCGGCCCCCGCCGCAGAGTGCGCGGCCTGCGCCGCGAGGAGCTGGCCCAGCTGGCAGGCATCAGCGTCGACTACTACGTACGTCTCGAACAGGGCCGCGCCACCCAGCCGTCTCCCGAAGTCCTCGACGCCCTCGCCCGGGCGCTCACCCTGGACACGGCGGAACGCACGCACCTCGCCACCCTGGCCGGGACCGAGCGCGGCGCGGCGCCGAAGGCACGGGTCAGCCCGTTGCTGCGGCGGGTCCTGGACGCCGTGGCCGATGGCTTCCCGGCGTTCGCGACGGACCACCGTCTCGACGTCGTGGCGTGGAACGACCTCGGTGCCGAGCTGCTCGGCGGCCTGGCCGACCCGGCACCCCGCCGCGACCGCAACAACGCCCGGTACCTCTTCCTGGACCCGGCCTCCAGGGACGTACACCCGGATTGGTCCGACCGTGCGGCGGAAGCCGTGGGCCAGCTGCGGGTGGCTGCCGGACGCTACCCGGACGACGCGGAACTGGCCTCGCTCATCGCCGAACTCACGTCACGCAGTGCCGACTTCCGCCGTATCTGGGAGAGCGGCGAGGTGGTGATGTGCGCGTCGGGCAGCAAACGCCTGCGCCACCCCGTGACCGGCGTACTCACTCTGGACTTCGAGTCCCTTCACGTACCGGCGGCGCCCGGCGAGACGGGTCTGGTGGTGCACGTGTTCGGTGCGGCGGAGGGTACGGAGGCGGCATCCGGGCTCGCCCGCCTCGCCGCCGGAGTCAGCGACGCGCAGACGGCGGAGAGATAGGCGCCGGCCATCTGGGCGGGGAGAGCAGTTCGCCGTTGTTCAGAGCGAGTCGAGAGCAGATGCTCCGGGCTCAGAAGTCGTCGGCGCCATTGCGCAGCTCGTACGTCCAGTAGCCCGTCGCCCACTTCGCCGGGTCCACGGCGATGCCGCTCTCGCCCGGGGCGTGGACGGCGGTCATGCCGCCGCCGCCCTGCAACGTGACGGAGAAGTCGGTGACGACCTCGCTCTCCTCGTGGGCGCCACCGTCCGACAGCTTCACCAGGGCGTACGCCGGGGCGCCCGCCTTCAGCACGATGGGCGCCGCGGGCTTGCTCTTGGCGACCGGCGGCACGTTCTCGCGGTGGCTCTCCAGGAACTGGATCTCCGGGTAGCCGGTCATCTTGCAGGCGTGACCGGAGGTGTTCTTCGCGGTCAGGACGATGTGGGTGTAGGGCGGGCCGTTGTGGCGGGCGGCGCTGACGGAGACGTCCTTGGTGGTGCAGACGGGGGCGGCGGCCTTGGTTTCGGTGCCGCCGGACTTCGACGGCTCCGAGGCTGCGGACGACCCCCCGGACGACTCCGAAGGCTTGGCCGAGGAAATGGAGACGGAAACGGAGCCATCGGACCCACCGGAGCCGCCCGATCCGGCCGATCCGGCCGATCCGGCCGATCCGGCCGACTTCACCCCCGTGCCGCCCCCGCCGCAGGCGGTGAGGGACAGCGCGAGCGCGGCGGCCCCGGCCACGGCGAGAACGGTGGTGCGGGCGCGGGTGTGGCTGCGGAACGTACGCATGGGAACTCCCCGTGAGGTAAGGCTCTTGACTGAAGGACTGAAGGCGCGAGACGGCCCGACCCTGACCGACCGCGCGCCTGACCTGCTGACATCCATGAGTCTCGCCCTCCCCCCTCACGTCCCGCTGCCGCCCGGCTCACGTCCCGCTGATGTCCTTCCGGGCCGACCGCGTCCGCCCGAGGTGCGAGCCGTTTCCGACAGACGGCTCCCGAGCCGTACCGACCGCCCCCGGAACGTTCCGCACCGCTGACGGCGGCCCGCGGGGGAATGTGATTGTCGGCTGGGCGCACCGTAATAGGGCTGCGCCGCCTCGGTGATCTCTGTGGCGGACGCGTGCCGTGGCTTTCCCGGACTCGGTGCAAGCGATTGGATTGCGGTGGCGGCGGCCGGAGCCCGGAGCCCGGAGTCCGGAGTCCGGAGCCCGGAGTCCGGAGCCCGGAGCCCGGAGTCCGGAGTACCGACTTCGGGGTGCGGAGTACGGGGACCGGTGCTGCCGCGATTTTCGTTGCGCCGTCGTGAGGAGCAGTGCATGTTGCAGATCGCCGGCTCGGCGCCCGTGGGCGCGTGCTCGCAGCGGGGCTGGGTCGACGGCCTGCTGACTCCCGCCCTTCAGGCGGCGGTGGCCGCCCTGCCCGCGGCCGAGGCGCGGGTGGCGGGGTACCACCGCGGCTGGTGCGAGGCCGACGGGAGTCCGAGCGGGGCGGCGGTGCGCGGTGGCGGCAAGTCGGTGCGGCCGCGGCTGGCCATGCTCTGCGCGATCGCGGTCGGCGGCGCCCCCGACGACGCGGTTCCCGGCGCGGTGGCGGTGGAACTCGTCCACGACTTCACGTTGCTGCACGACGACGTCATCGACGGCGACGCACTGCGCCGGTACCGGCCCGCCGCCTGGTCGGTGTTCGGCACCCCGGCCGCCGTCCTCACGGGGGACGCGCTGCTGGCGGCGGCGCTGCGGGTGGTGGCCGACGTGCCCACGGGCAGCGCCGCGGCGCTCAGGGAACTCGTGGGCACACTGCTCGACCTCGTCGAGGGACAGAGCCGCGATGTCGCGTTCGAAAGCGCACACGAGGTGTCCGTGGCGCAGTACCTGGCGATGGCCGAGGGCAAGACAGGCGCGCTGATGGGATGCGCGTGCGCGCTGGGCGGTGTGCTGGCCGGTGCCGATGACCAACAGGTGGTCGCGCTGCGGGACTTCGGGCGGCGGATCGGAGTCGCGTTCCAGTGCGCGGACGACGTACTGGGCATCTGGGGCCGAACCGCCCGCAGTGGCAAGCCGGTCGGGGCGGATCTGGCGGCCCGCAAGAAGTCGCTGCCGGTGGTGGCCGCGCTGGCGGGCGGTGGTGACGCGTCGCGGCGGCTGAAGGCCCTGTACGGCTCCCCGGCCCCCTTCCAGGAGCAGGACATCGCTCTGGTGGCCCGGCTGGTGGAGGAGGCCGGCGGTCGGCAGGCCGCCGAGGAGGAGGCGCACCGCCAGGTGAACACCGCGCTGCGTTCCCTGTCGTGCGCGCAGCCGGCTCCGGAGGCGTACCAGCAACTGCGGGACGTCGCGCGGGGGATGGTGGGCCGGGAGTTCTGAGATCGGCGGAGGCCAGAATTCGTGGAGCGGGCACGCCCTGGGGGTGGCGTTTTTGTTTCGTGTGCGCCAGATGCGTGACTTCGACCGACCTGGGCCGTTTGTCTGGACGGTGGCCGCGCGTGATGTCCGCCCGGCCGTACCCCAACCGCCCGAGGCGGGACACTCGTATCCGCCCGAGGCGGGACATTCGTACGGAAAATCAGGGGAGTCGTGCAGCGGACGGAGCAGCGGACCGAGCAGCGGACTGAGCCGCAGGCCGAGCCCAGTGCGGCACTTCCGAACGACCTGCCGGCGGTGGCCGTCTACGGACTGCACGTGGTCCGCGGCGGCAGCGGAGTCCTGCAGAACCTCTCCTTCAACGTGCCGCGCGGCTGCATCGTCGGCGTCCTCGGCCCCAGCGGCTGCGGCAAGACCACGCTGCTGCGCTCCGTCGTCGGCGTACAGCAGCCCACCGAGGGGCACGTCCAGGTCCTCGGACACCGGGCGGGCGCCTCGCAGTTGCGTACGCGCGTCGGCTACGTCACGCAGGCCCCGTCGGTGTACGCGGACCTGACGGTGCTGGAGAACCTGCGCTACTTCGCCGCCGCCCTCGGCATGCGGGGCTGGCGGCGGGAGGACTCCGTGGTCCGCGTGGTCAAGGAGGTCGACCTGGCCTCGTACGCGGACAAGCAGGTCACCCGCCTGTCGGGCGGCCAGTACTCGCGGGTGTCGCTGGCCGTCGCGCTGCTGAACAGGCCGGACCTGCTGGTGATGGACGAACCCACGGTTGGCCTCGACCCGATGGTCCGCCGCGAACTGTGGCTGGTCTTCCAACGGCTGGCCGACGAGGGAACCACGCTGCTGGTCTCCAGCCACGTCATGGACGAGGCCGACCGCTGCGACCGGCTCCTGCTGATGCGTTCGGGCCGGCTGCTGGCCAGCACGGACCGGGACACCCTGCTGCGGTACACGGCCTGCGCGGATGTGGAAGAGGCGTTCATGTTCTTGGTGGAGGCCGCCGCGGTGGCCGAGGCACGGGCCCGGCAGCGGCCCGCGGCACAGACGATGCTGCCCGCCCTGTTCGACCAGCCCACCGCACCGGCCGCCGAGGGGTCCTTCTTCGCGATGGAATCCCTGCGGTGAGCGTCGCCGGACTGGCCGAACGGCTGCCGTTCTCGCCCACCATCACCGGCGCGACCGCGGTACGGGTGCTCCAGCAGGTCTCCCGCGACCGGGGCAGCACCGCCCTGGTGCTCGGCATCCCCTGCATGCTGATGGTGCTGCTGAAGCTGATGTTCCACACCTCGGAGTCGACGTTCGAGCGCGTCGGCCCGCAGGTCTTCGGCATCTTCCCGGTCATCGTCATGTACCTGGTCGCGTCGGTGTCCACCCTGCGGGAACGCACCACCGGCACCGCCGAGCGGCTCCTGACGATGCCCGTACGACGCCTGGACATCGTCCTCGGCTACAGCCTCGCCTTCACCTTCCTGGCCCTGCTGCAAGCGGTGCTCTCCACGCTGCTGGCCGTCGGGCCGCTCGGCCTCGACATCAAGGGGCCCGCGTACTTGCTCATGGTCATCGCCATGCTGGGCGCCCTGCTGGGCCTGGCGCTCGGCCTGCTGGTGAGCGCCTTCGCCCGCAACGAGTTCCAGGCGGTGCAGTTTCTCCCGGCGGGCGTGCTGCCGCAGTTCCTGGTGTGCGGCCTGTTCGTGCCCCGCGAGGACATGCAGGGCGCTCTGGCCGGCATCGCGAAGATGATGCCGATGACGTACGCGGTCCAGGCCGCGGGGGAGGCCGCCGATCACGCGGGGATCACGGGCGTGTTCGTGCGGGACGCGTTGCTGATCCTGGCGTGCGTGATTCTGGTGCTGGTGGCGAGTGCGGCGACGTTGAAGCGTTGAGCGTCGCCGCGGGCGTACGAAGAGGGGGCCGTACGAAGAGGGGGCCGTACGAAGAGGGGGGCCGTACGAAGAGGGGGGCCGTACGAAGAGGGGGG
>NZ_JBSFRK010000030.1:0-99619 GCF_053589195.1 Streptomyces sp. NPDC003379
GCCTGGGCGGCGGCCTTGACGAAGAACGGCATCGGCGAGAGCTTGACGCCCTCGCGGGCGGCGAAGGAGTCCTTGGCCTTGGCGCGCAGCTTCATCAGCTTGGTGATGTCGACCTCGACGACCGAGGTCAGCTGGGCCTGCGAGTGCAGGGCCTTCATCATGTTGTCGCCGATGACCTTGCGCATGCGGGTCATCTTCACGGTCTGACCGCGCAGGGGGGAGACCGTGCTTGAGCCGCTGTCCCGTGCCGGGGCGGTTTCCCTCTTGACCTGGGCGGCGGCGACGACGTCCTGCTTACGGATGCGGCCACCGACGCCGGTGCCCTTGACTTCGGAGAGACTCACGCCGTTCTCGGAGGCGAGCTTGCGGACGAGGGGGGTTACGTAGGTGCCGTTGTCGACGGGGGCGGCTGCGGCGGCCTGGGCCGGAGCCGCGGGCTGAGCCGGAGCAGTGGGGCCCGCCGGGGCGGCGGCTTGTGCCGGGGGCTCCTGCTTGGCCGAAGCCGAAGCCGAAGCCGAAGCCACAGCGGCAGCCGGAGTGGTGGAGGCCGCCGGGGCGCCAGTCTGTGCCGGGGGCTCCTGCTTGGCCAGGCCGCTGGCTGGAGCTGCGGGAGCCGCGGGTGTGGCCGGGGCGGCGGGCCGGGCCGGGGCCTCGTCCTTGGCCGGAGCCGGAGCGGCAGCCGGAGTGGCGGACGCCGTCAGGGCACCGGCCTGAGCCGGGGCCTCCTGCTCGGCATGGGCAGCCGGAGCCGAGGTTCCAGCGGTCGACGTAACCGGAGGGGCAGTCACCGAAGCCGCCGCCGCCCCCACGACCGCCAGCTTCGCGCCCACCGCTGCCGTCTCGTCCTCGCCCACCACGATTTCGAGAAGCACCCCCGCCACCGGCGAGGGAATCTCCGTGTCGACCTTGTCCGTCGAGACCTCAAGGAGGGGCTCGTCGGCCGCGACCTCCTCGCCGACCTCCTTGAGCCAGCGGGTGACCGTGCCCTCAGTGACGGATTCGCCGAGGGCGGGCAGGGTGATGACCTCGTCGGGCATGGTCACGCCTCCACTCCGTAGCGCGCGGCGGCCTGACGTACCGTCTCCTGCTTGACCTCGCCGCGCCGGGCCAGCGTGGCGAGGGCGGCGACGACGATCGAGGGGGCGTCCACGCCGAAGTGGCGGCGGACGTTCTCCCGGCTGTCGGAGAGGCCGTAGCCGTCCGTGCCGATGGACGTCCAGTCCTGTTCCACCCAGGGGCTGATCTGATCGGGCACCGCCCGCATCCAGTCGCTGACGGCGACGACCGGCCCGGGGGCACCGGCCAGCGCACGCGTGACGTAGGGGACGCGGCCCCCGGCGCCCTCGCCCGCGGTGGCCGCGCGGAGGTTCTCCGCCTCCGCGTCGAGTGCCTCGCGCCGCAGCTCCGTCCAGGACGGGGCGGACCACACGTCGGCCGCGACGCCCCACTCCTCGCGCAGGAGCCGCTGGGCCTCCAGGACCCAGTGGATCGCGGTGCCGGAGGCCAGGAGCTGGAGGCGCGGTGCGTCGGCGGCCACGTCCGTGGCCTCCTGGTAACGGTAGAGGCCGCGCAGGATGCCCTCCTCCACGCCCTCGCCGGACGGCATGGGTGGCTGGACCTTCGTCTCGTTGTAGACGGTGAGGTAGTAGAAGACGTCCTCGGCGTCCGGGCCGTACATACGGCGCAGCCCCTCACGGACGATGACGGCGACTTCGTACGCGAAGGCCGGGTCGTAGCTGATCGCGGCCGGGTTGGTGGAGGCGATCAGATGCGAGTGCCCGTCGGCGTGCTGGAGGCCCTCACCGGTCATCGTGGTGCGCCCCGCCGTCGCCCCGATGACGAAGCCCCGGCCCAACTGGTCCCCCAGCGCCCAGAACTGATCAGCCGTCCGCTGCCAGCCGAACATCGAGTAGAAGATGTAGAAGGGGATCATCGGCTCGGCGTGCGTCGCGTACGACGTCGCCGCGGCCGTCAGCGAGGCCAGTGAACCCGCCTCCGTTATCCCCTCGTTGAGAATCTGGCCGTCCTTGGACTCCTTGTAGTAGAGGAGCTGGTCGCGGTCGACCGGGTCGTAGGTCTGGCCGACCGGCGAGTAGATCCCGGCCGAGGGGAAGAGTGACTCCATGCCGAAGGTGCGGGCCTCGTCGGGGACGACGGGCACCCAGCGCTTGCCGGTCTCCTTGTCCCGCATCAGCTCCTTCACCAGCCGGACGAACGCCATCGTCGTGGCGATCTCCTGGCTGCCCGAGCCCTTCTTCAGCGCGTCGAAGGGCTTGGCGGACGGCAGCGGCAGTGGCTTGGGGGTGATCTTGCGGGCCGGGGCGGGGCCGCCGAGGGCGGCGCGGCGCTCCTGGAGGTACCTGGCCTCCGGGGAGTCGGCTCCGGGGTGCCAGTAGGGCACCAGGGTGTCGTCCAAGGCCCGGTCGGGGATGGGCAGTTCGAGCAGGTCCCGCATGGCGCGGAACTCCTTGCCCGAGAGCTTCTTCATCTGGTGGTTGGCGTTGCGCGACTCGAAGCCGGGGCCGAGCGTCCAGCCCTTGACCGTCTGGACCAGGACGACGGTGGGCGCGCCCTTGTGTTCCAGGGCGGCGCGGTAGGCGGCGTACACCTTGCGCGGCTCGTGGCCGGCCCGCGACGTCCCGACGATCTCTTCGAGCCGCGCGTCGCTCAGCCGGTCGCCGAGCGGGGCGAGCGCGGGGTCCGCGCCGAGGAACCGCTCGCGGATGTACGCGCCGTCGCGCGCCGCGAAGGTCTGGAACTGACCGTCGGGGACGCTCCCGAGCCGATGGGCCAGAGCGCCGTCGGTGTCCTCGGCGAGCAGGCCGTCCCAGGCCTGGCCCCACAGGGACTTGACGACGTTCCAGCCGGCCGCGCGGAACTGCCGCTCCAGCTCCTGCACGATCTTGAAGTTGCCGCGGACGGGACCGTCGAGGCGCTGGAGGTTGCAGTTGATGACGAAGGTGAGGTTGTCCAGGCCTTCGCGCGAGGCGAGCGCGAGGGCCGCCGTGGACTCCGGCTCGTCCATCTCGCCGTCACCGAGGAACGCCCACACGTGCGAACCGGACGTGTCCTTGATGCCGCGGTTGGTCAGGTAGCGGTTGAACCGTGCCTGGTAGATGGCCGACAGCGGGCCGAGGCCCATGGAGACGGTCGGGAACTCCCACAACCAGGGCAGGCGGCGCGGATGCGGGTAGGAGGGCAGTCCGTCACCGCCCGCCTCCTGGCGGAAGCGGTCCAACTGGCCCTCGCTCAGGCGCCCTTCGAGGAACGCGCGGGCGTAGACACCAGGGGAGGCGTGCCCCTGGACGTAGAGCTGGTCACCGGAGCCGTCCGCCTCCTTGCCGCGGAAGAAGTGCTGGAAGCCCACCTCATAGAGCCAGGCCGCCGAGGCGAAGGTGGCCATGTGCCCGCCGAGGCCGCCGCGCTGGTTGCCGCGCGTGACCATCGCGGCCGCGTTCCAGCGGTTCCACGCGGTGATTTTCCGTTCCAGCTCCTCGTCGCCGGGGTAGGTCGGTTCGGCGGCGGTGGGGATGGTGTTGATGTACGGCGTCTCCAGGAACGGCGGGACGTCGATTCCGGTGCGCCGCGCGTGTTCGTTGACGCGCTGCAGCAGCTGCGCGGCCCGTCGCGGGCCTCCGAATCCGGCGGCGGCGTCGAGGGATTCACGCCACTCGGCGACCTCGGACGGGTCCTTGTCGGGAAGCTGGTCGAGCTGGGACACGGATGATCCCCTTTCGCGTTCCTGGGTGAGGAGTGGGGGCCGGATATGCGGGTGGTCCGGCCGGTGTACGAGGGCGGTGACGTGCACCGCGATGACGCCGCTCCCACATATTTCGTCATGCGGAAGCGCGTTTCCGTAATGCAGAACGTAGAAGTCGCTGGTAGATGCAGTCAACACCTACTGGTCAGTAATGAGCGATGATCGATCATTTCTCACCATGCGAGACCGGCGGGGCCCTGGGGGCAGATCACCCGGCGGCCCGCAGCAGCAACTCCTCATAGACCTTCGGGTCGTTGCCCGTCACTTCAGGGAATCCCGTGCCGTACTTGCCGTGCCAGCGGGCCGTCACGCCGGGATTGGCGCAGTCGGAGCCGTCCGGCAGATACAGGTGCGGACTGCACTGCACCTGATGCTCCCGTGCGCACTCGAAGTCCTCCATGATGACGCGGCGCGCCCGCCCGTCGTCAAGACCCTCGGCGATCGCGGCCGCGTCGACGCCCGGCGTCTGCTCCGCCACGTCCACCACCACCGCGCGGGCACCGATGGACCGGCTCTCGGCCCAGAAGGCCCGGCGCAGCGCGAGATCGAGCCGCTCGGAGGCCGCCAGGCCCTGCGCCTTGGCCAGTTGGACGGCTTCCAGCGCCGGCAGCGACGAGGAGGGGAACTTCCAGTCCGGCGCCCGCCACAGCTGCCAGCCCGCGTCGGGCTCGATGTGCGCCACCCCGCCGACCTCGGAGTCCGTGCCCGGCCGGGGGCTCGGCCCGTTGTTGAAAAGCTCCAGGGGGAATGCCCGGTGGTCGAAGCGGACCCGCTCCTCAAGGCCGAGCCTGGCCCGCGTGGTGTGCAGCCGATGCAGGCCCACGTGGGCGAACGAGCACCAGATGTCGGAGAACACGGTGATGGTGCCGGGCGCGACCCGCTCACGCGGGTGCGGGGTGGTGGTCATGGCGTCGTTCCTATCGGTCGTGTGCGTAGTCCAGGACGTGCAGTTCGAGCATCCGGCCCACGTAGGGGTCCTGGCGTCGAAAGGCGTCCACGATGGCGACGTGGTCCTCGGCGTTCTCGTGCAGTTCCGTGCGCAGCCACTTCAGGGAGAGGCGGGTCCACAGCTCGATGGCCAGGGACTCCCAGTTGCGCAGCAGCACTTCGTTCCCGGCGGAGCGGACGATCTCCCGGTGGAACTCGACGGCGCAGTGGATCTGGAGGTCGGCGTCCCCGTCCCGCGCCGCTTGGTGCAGCAGCTCCAGGTGCGGCTCCAGCTCCGACACGTCCCCGGCGAGCCGGCGTACGGCCAGCTGGCCGGCGAGGCGCTCCAGGGCCGCGCGTACCGGATAGACCGAGGTCAGATAGTCCGGGGTCAACTCCCTTACTCGTACACCCTTGTTGGGGATCATGTCCACGAGCTGCATGGCCTGGAGGTCGCGCAGCGCTTCGCGCACGGGGCCGTGGCTGACGTCGAGCTCCTGGGCGATGTGCCGCTCGATGATGCGGTCGCCGGGGCGCCAGCGGCCGTTGAGCAACCCGTCGAGAAGGGTGCGCCGCACCTGTTCGCTCAGAGGGACGCGTTTCAGCGAGGCGCCGGGCGCCGGGAACTCGATGACTCTCTCACCTGACATGGGAACTCCGGTCGGAACTGACATGGGGTCGGCAGAGGGTTGAGCGATGATCGATCATCGTCTAACGTACGTCACGGTGGTCGCGCCGCGCCAGGTTCAAAACCCTTAGAGGCAAACCCTGTTGCGGCCCAGCCGGGTGCGGGCCCGGCTTCGCCCCGCGTGGATGACGCGCGTTTCCGAGCAGATCTCGACCACTCTTCCGATACCGGCGCCTACGTCGATGCCGATACCGACGCCTACGTCGATGCCGATACCGACGTCCTCGAACGGGCCCTGCCGCCGTGCCGTGCGGGCACGCCGTCGGCCCGTGCGCGTTGCGCGTCGCCCTCTTCCCTCAAGGAACCCTGTGACCGAGCAGCTTCTCGACCTCACTCAGCACGAGATCCAGGCACTGAAGACCCGGTTCAACCTCGCCGACGCCCACACGCACCAGCAGCAGTCCCCGGGCCAGCGTGAAATCGTCGAGGCCCTGCCCGCCCTCTGGTACGAAGCCGAGGAGACCCGCCAGGCGGACCTGGAGGACCGCTTCAAGGAGGTCTTCTTCCGGTTGCACGGCCAGAACAGCGTGCGCGCGGAGTCCACGATGCTCTCGTACGCGGCCTCCATCTCCACCCTGGTCGCGGGCATGTACCTGCGGCGCAACGAGATCAGCGTCAGCCTCGTGGAACCCTGCTTCGACAATCTGCCCGACGTCCTGCGCAACGTCGGCGTCCACCCGGTGCCGATCCCCGAGGACGCCCTGCACGACGCCGACCGCATCTACGACCGCCTCACCGAGGCCGTCACCACCGACGCGCTCTTCCTCGTGGACCCCAACAACCCCACCGGCTTCTCGCTGCTCAGCCACGGCCGCAAGGGCTTCGAGGAAGTCGTCCGCTACTGCGTCGACCACGACAAGCTCTTCGTCGTCGACCTGTGCTTCGCGGCCTTCGCCCTCGCCGACCCGCGCTTCGGCCGGTTCGACCTCTACGAACTCCTCGACACCTCAGGGGTGCGCTACATAGCCCTGGAGGACACCGGCAAGACCTGGCCGCTGCAGGACGCCAAGTGCGCCCTGCTGACCTGCAGCCGGGACCTGTACGAGGACGTCTACAACATCCACACCAGCGTCCTGCTCGACGTCTCGCCGTTCGTCCTCAACTTCCTCGCCCGCTACGTCGAGGACTCCATCGAGGACGGCATGGGCTCGGTGCGCGACGTCATCACCCGCAACCGCGAGACCGCCCTGAAGACCCTGGAAGGCAGCCTCCTCGAACACCTGGAGCCTGCGGTCAACGTCAGCGTCGCCTGGTTCCGGATCACGGACGACACGATCAAGGCGACCGAGCTCCAGGCGCACCTCATCCAGTACGAGGTCTACGTACTGCCCGGCACGTACTTCTACTGGAACGAGCCGGAGCGCGGCGAGCGGTACGTCCGTATCGCGCTCGCCCGCGACCCCCAGGAGTTCGCGGCGTCCCTCACCCGTCTGCGCGAGGCGGTGGACAGCTATGCCGCGTGACGTCTACGTGGACGCGTCCCTGTTCATGGGGATGCACAGCCGCGACGCGGCCGTGCGCGCCGCCTGCGCCGCCTTCTTCGCCGAACATCTGCGCCGGCCGGTCGTGATGACGTACGAGGAGGTCGGGCGCTGCGACGACCTGGTGTGGAGCTACTCGCGCCACGAGCAGGACGTCTACTACCCCTTCATGGACGTGCTGCACTCCCTCATGCCGATCCGGCGACGCTCCTACACCGCCGCCGACTGGGAGGCGCTGGCCCAACTGCCCGCTTCCACCGATCTGTTGGCGCTGCGTGAGCGGATGCTGCTGGCGTCCGTGCTGGCCGCCGGGGGTGAACTGGTCACGGTGAACCCCCGGCTCACCGCGCTCGCCGCCGAGGGGCTGCCGGTGCGCGCCCCGGAGCGGGCGAGCGGCGCCGTCCGCTTCGACGACGCCGACGACGTACTCGACGCCCTGTACCGCACGTCCCTGACCTTGGAGGTCGACCATGCCGCCGTCTGAAGCCCCCGCCGACCGGTTCGCAGCCGTGGAGCGGCTGAAGCAGCTGCGCGGCACGGTCGTGCCGTTGGTGACGCCCGTCGACGCACGGCACAAGGTGTGCGAGCAGAGCGTCGCCCGGCTGATGGACAGCCTGCGGGGGAGGGTCGCGGGGTACATGCCGGCGCTCAGCACCGGAGAGGGCTGGAAACTCTCCCTCAAGCAGTGGATCGACATCGTGCACCTCACCGTCGAGCACGCCGACGGCGCCCCCGTGCTCGCCGGGGTCGAGGTCGGGCGGCCCGCCGGAATACTGGCGAGGGCCGCGCTCGCCGAGGCCCTGGGCGCCGACGCGATCGTGGTGCCGCCGCCCTTCCCGGCCGCCGACACGCCGCGTCCCACGCTCGTCGAGCACTTCCGCGAGATCGTCGACAAGAGCCCGCTGCCCGTCTTCGTCTACCACGAGAACGCGGTCTCCAAGATGGACCTGGACGTGACCGCGCTGCGCGAGGTGTGCGCGCTGCCGGGTGTCATCGGCGTCAAGGAGTCCAGCGGCGACGCCCAGTTCACCAAGGAACTGCTCGCCGGTGACGTGCCGGTACCTGTCTTCCAGGGCTGGGAGCACCAGATCGCCGACGTCCCCGGCGTCCAGGGATTCGTCGGCCCGCTGGCCAACCTCGAACCCGACACCTGCGACGAGGCCGTGACGTCCTTCTCCCGCGTCTCCCAGGAGCGGATCGACGAGCTGTCCGAGCGGTACGGCCTGCTGGCGGACGACTGGTACCTGCACGTCAAGACCGAGCTGGCCCGGCGCGGAGTCATCAGCACGGCGCTGGCCGTCGGCTGACCGGCCGGCGGCACCGGACGCCGGACACCTTTCACCCCCCTCTTCACCTCTCCTTGCGAAGGAGCGCCCCATGACAGCGAGCACCACCGCGGAACGCACCGCGGGCAGCCGCCTGTTCGTCCTCAACCGCACCATCCCCAGCCCCGAAGAACTGCGTGAACTGCACGGACTCGAAGAGCGGCTGATCGCCTCCCGGGTCCGCGAGATCGAGGCCGCGGCGCCGGACCTGCCGGACCGCGCGGCGCTCGGCCGGCAGATGAAGGAACTGCTCAAGGCCGAGGAGGCCGACCCGCCGGAGTTCGAGCGGGTCATGGCGGAGGACCTGGACCTGGAGCAGTTCAAGGAGGTCGTCGCGCAGTTCGCGGTGGACGGCCTGACCGAGTCCGAGTCCTTCCTGCCGATCGTGTGGCGGCTCCCGAAGAAGGCCAAGATGGCCGTGTTCCGGGTGCTCATCGACGAGTTCGGCTGCGGAAACCTCGACCAGGCGCACTTCAACATCTACCGCGACCTGATGACCGAGCTGGGCATGTCCCTGGAGGTCGAGGACTATCTCGACCGTACGAACGAGGAGACGTACGCGTACGTCAACACGTTCTTCTGGGCGGCCGCCCGGGCGCCGCGCCCCGAGTACTTCCTCGGCACGCTGTGCTACCTGGAGTCCAGCATCCTCTACGCCTTCAAGTGCTTCGCCACCGCGGCGCAGCGGCTCGGCCTCAAGGGCGCCCGCTACTACACCGAGCACCTGCACATCGACCACTTCCACGCCAAGGAACTCCAGGTGGCGATACGGGAGTTCGACGCCGAGGCCGATCTCCGGCCGGTCAAGGTGTGGGCGGGGTTCAAGATGGCCAGTGAGGTCATCGGCGGCGCCACCGAGGCGGCGGTCGCCTCCGCGCTCAAGGCGGCCTGAGTGAACGACGCCACCATCGAGCAGGTGGGTGAGGACAAGCTCCGTGTGCGGGTCGGCGGCCGGGAGTTCGAGGTGGACGCGGCCTGCCCGCACCGCAAGGGCTTCCTCGCCCACGGCTATGTGAACGCCGCACGGCTGCGCATCACCTGCCCCCTGCACCACTCCAGCTTCTCTCTGGAGACGGGCGAGGCGATCACCGGACCCACGGACCGTCGTCTGTGCACCCGGGAGATCACCCCGCCCACGAGCTGACGCCTACGGGCCAACGCCGGGCGGTGTGTTCCGGATCGTCCCGGAGCACGCCGCCCGGTGTACCCGAGGCCGACGCGCCCATGGCTCCCGGCCGCTGACGCGACGTACGCACCAT
Organism: Streptomyces sp. NPDC003379; assembly: GCF_053589195.1. Taxonomy (NCBI): domain Bacteria; kingdom Bacillati; phylum Actinomycetota; class Actinomycetes; order Kitasatosporales; family Streptomycetaceae; genus Streptomyces; species Streptomyces sp. NPDC003379. Next base: position 9,441 of record NZ_JBSFRK010000030.1, read on the forward strand.
GACGAGCACCAGCACCCCGGCGGCAATCCCGGTGACGCCCGCCGCCGGCGACGCCCCGTTCAGGCCCGCCGCGAAGGCCGCCCGCACGGAGTGCTCGGCCGCGACAGCGCGCGGCTCGGCAGGACCCGTACCAGCTCCTGCACCGCTTCTTCGGCGGCCGCACCGGCTGGATCGGCAAGCACCGCCCGCTCACCGACGGACAGGCCGCCGCCCTGCGCCCGGCCCCGCCCGCATCACCCCCGACGACGAGCCCCTGGTGGTAGCTCTGAAGGGCGACGGACGCGTCACCTACCCCGAACTCCAGCGGCTCACGGGCCGCTCCGAGTCCTCCGTCAAGCGCCGCGTCGCCGCGCTGCTCGGCTCCGGCGCGCTCTCTCGACACCGAGTACGACGCCGCGTGCTTCGGCTTCAGCACCGCCGCGTTGCTCTGGATCACTGCCGCCCCGGAGCCCTCGACGAGGTCGGGCGGGCGATGGCCGGGCAACCCGAGGTCGCCCACGTCTCCGCGACCTCGCTCGACGGCGTGCGGTACATCGAGTCGACGCCCCTCCTGCGCCGCTTCAAGGAACTCACCTACCCGCGCCCCCCGCGCCGGCGTCGCGCCGCAGCCGGTCCCCGCCCGCGAGGATCGCCGCCGCGAGCGCGTCGGCGGCGCCCTGGTCGGACGCGCGCCGCTCGCCGTGCAGCAGGACGAAGTCGACCGGGCCGAGCTCCGGCAGGCCCGCCCGGTCGGGGACGCGGACCAGGCCCGGCGGGATCAGGCCGCGCGAGTGCGCCATCACGCCCAGGCCCGCGCGGGCCGCGGCCACCAGGCCGTTGAGGCTGCCGCTTGTGCAGGCCACACGCCAGGCGCGGCCGCGCCGCTCCAGCGCCTCGAAGGCGAGGGCGCGGGTGATGCCCGGCGGGGGATAGACGATCAGCGGCACGGGCCGTTCCGGGTCGAGGCGCAGCCGCTCGGAGCCGATCCAGACCAGCTCGTCGTGGCGGACCAGCTCGCCGCGCGGGTCCTCCGGCCGCCGCTTGGCGAGGACCAGGTCGAGCTTGCCCGCGTCGAGCCGCTCGTGCAGCGTGCCGGAGAGTTCGACGGTCAGCTCCAGGTCGACGTCCGGGTGGTCGTGCCGGAAGGACTCCAGGATGTCGGTGAGCCGGGTCAGGACGAAGTCCTCCGACGCCCCGAACCGCAGCCGCCCGCCGAGCCGCGTCCGTGTGAAGAACGCTGCCGCCTGCTCGTGCACCGCCAGGATGCGGCGGGCGAAGCCGAGCATCGCCTCGCCGTCCTCGGTCAGCTCGACGCTGTGCGTGTCGCGGTTGAACAGCTGCCGTCCGATGGCCTCCTCCAGGCGGCGCACATGCTGGCTCACCGTCGACTGGCGCAGGCCGAGACGGCGGGCGGCCCGCGTGAAGCTCAGTGTCTGGGCGACCGCGAGGAAGGTGCGGAGCTGCGAAGGGTCGTACACGTGCTCCAGCCTAGTGGCGGTCATCGCGTTCCGTGATGGCAGTCAGAGCGGTGTGCGGGATTCCCGATCGTGCCGGGCGGGAGGATCATGGGGGGGAGGGCGTATTCCGTGTCCGTCCCGCACTGGCCACTCGTCTTCGAGCCACCGAAAGCATGGAGCACCGTGAAACGCCTGAAGTGGCCGTCCTGGATGCCGGTCGACCCGTACATCGTGGCGTTGCTCGCGACCGTGGGCATCGCGGCCCTCATACCGGCCCGCGGCGCCGCCGCCGAGATCGCGTCCGGTGCCTCCACCGCCGCCGTCTCGTTCCTCTTCTTCCTCTACGGGGCACGTCTTTCCACCCGGGAGGCGCTCGACGGACTCAAGCACTGGCGGCTCCACGTCACCGTCCTCGCCTGTACGTTCGTCGCCTTCCCGCTGCTGGGGCTCGCGGCGAAGGGGCTCGTCCCCCACGTCCTGACCCCCGCCCTCTACAGCGGGTTCCTCTTCCTCACACTGGTGCCTTCGACGATCCAGTCGTCCATCGCCTTCACCTCCATGGCCCGCGGCAACGTCCCCGCGGCGATCTGCGCGGGCTCCTTCTCCTCGCTCGCGGGAATCCTGCTGACCCCCCTGCTCGCGGCGGCGCTGCTCGGCAGCAGGGGCGGCGGCTTCTCGGCGGACTCCGTCCTCAAGATCGTGCTGCAACTGCTTGTGCCGTTCGTCGCCGGGCAGCTGCTGCGCCGCTGGGTCGGCGGCTTCCTCGCCCGGCACAAGAAAGTTCTCGGATACGTGGACCGCGTGTCGATCCTGCTCGTCGTCTACACCGCCTTCAGCCAGGGCATGGTCCAGGGCATCTGGCACCAGGTGACCCCGCTGCGGCTGCTCGCGCTGCTCGGCGTCGAGGCGGTGCTGCTCACCGTGATGCTGGCGCTGACCTGGTACGGCGCCAAGCGGCTCGGCTTCGCCCGCGGCGACCGCGTCGCGATCCAGTTCGCCGGGTCGAAGAAGTCCCTGGCCTCGGGGCTCCCCATGGCGAGCGTCCTGTTCGGGGCGCACGCCTCCCTCGCCGTCCTGCCGCTGATGCTCTTCCACCAGATGCAGCTGATGGTCTGCGCGGTCATCGCCAAGCGCCGCTCGCGCGACCTGGAGGAGTTCGACACCGGTGAGCCCGTCAGCGCGGCGCCGCGAGCCGGAGCGACACGAACCGCGGCCGGTACAGCGACACGTTCCGGCTGACGTTCGCCTGCGCGCTCGCGGGCACCGGGTCCAGCCAGTTCACGTCGTAACTGAGCACCACCCGCCCGTCCCCGCCGAGCGCCGGATGGGCCTGCGGGTTGTAGGCGGCCGTGTCCTGGCGCGCCGCGGCGTCCTGCGGCAGGGGCGCCTCGAAGGCCTTGGCGGGGCCGTGCCAGGGCCCGGTGGGGGAGCAGGCCCAGTACGACGTGACGGTGGTCAGGCCCTCGGTGCCCGCGGCCATGGTGAACAGCACATACGTCCCCTCCTCCCGCACCACGGTGAACGCGCTGCCCACCCCCTTGCGCCTGCCGTCGCCGAGCACCGGCCGTGACGTGCCTTCGCGGCCCCACTCGTCGCCGTCCCAGTACTCCCAGGCGGCGGGCTCGGCGAGCCTGCCGTGCGGGACGCGCGCGACATGGGCGTGCGAGGAGGGGCGCGAGGTGGCCTGGGCGTCCGTGCCGCCGAAGACGTACGTCCAGTCGTCGTCGTCGACCGTCGTCGCGCCGTACAGGACCCGCTTCTCCGGGTCCGCGACCCGCTGCTGGTCGGACACCTTCACGATGCCCTCGACGCGCAGGTCCGGCAGGGAGAGCGTGGCGACCTCCGTGGCCAGGGGGACGCCGTAGATCCACGGGCCCTGGCTGGCCATGCGGTTCCACAGCAGGACGCGTACGACCTGTTCGTTCGAGTCCGGCGAGCGGGGCTCGACCCGGGCCGCCACCGGCCAGCGCCACTGCTGGGACGCAGGGTCGGCGAAGAGGGGGGCGGGCAGGGTGCGCTGGAGGGTGCCCGAGCGGGACATGACGACGGCGGAGTTGCGGACCATGGGAGCGTTCGTGTCACGCCAGGTGTGGGGCTGGCCCGCCGGATTGGGCGGGGCGTGGACCTGGCCGAGGAAGGTGTCGGAGAACAGCCACAGCACGCGCCCGTCCGGCAGCCGCACCGAGTGGGTGCCGTCGCCGCCGGTCCAGTCGTCGGTCCGCGCCCCGTCGTCGCCGTAGCGCGCGAACTCGCCGGTGGTCTTGGGGTCGGCGGACCAGGACGCCACGGTGCGGGGCCGGCACGCCGTGTCCGTGTCGTCGCCCTCCCGGTCGTCGTCGGGGAGGGCGATGAGCAGGACGGCCGCGCAGGCGAGGGCGAGCAGCAGGACCAGCCAGATCCTGCCGCCCGCCCCGCCGCGACGCTCTTGGGCTGACACGCCCGGGACGTTAGTTGCTGCCGCGCACGCGGTCCATGGGGAGCCGGGCGACGGTGTCCCGTGTCACAGAGGTGTTCTTGGTGCGCAGGGTGTCCAGCTCGGCGTCGTTCAGCGCCCTGTCGTACACCCGCACCTCGTCGATCGCCCCGGTGAAGTGGGCGCGGCTGTCCATGCGTTGCCCGATGTGCACACCGAAGGGAGAGTTGCGGCTGACCGAGCCCGGTACGTCGGCGGTGGTGACGTGCGTGCCGTCGAGGAAGAGCGTCAGGCGTCCGTCGCCGCGGCGCAGCGCGACATGGTGCCACTCGCCGTCGTTGTACGCCCTCGTGGTGCGCACGGAAGCGGACTTCGGGGGCGTGGCGCCGTCCCGCGTGGTGATCAGCCCGGTGACGCGGTCGCTCGCGGGCTCGCCGCGCAGCCATACCTGCGGCTGGTTGGTGCCGATGCCGCCCATCCAGAGCAGCGGCTGCTCACCGGTCGTAGCCGAGTAGCGGAACCACAACGAGGCCGTGAAGTCCTCCGTGTGAAGGGGTAGCCGGCGGCGGAAGGGGAGGCGTACGGCGTCGTCCGTGCCGTCGAAGGCGAGCGCGCCGCCGAAGCGCCCCTCTGTCTCGCGCGCCCCGCCGAGCACGGCGGCGGCACGGGCCCCCGGGGCGTGGTCGCGGGTCGTCGGGTCGGGGCCGCGGCGCGGCTTCAGCCAGTCCTCGGTGAAGCGGGCGAAGCGGATCTCGTCGCGCGCGTCGACCGGGCCGCCCTCGTACATCAGGCCGACGTGCGCGCCGTCGGCCCGCACCAGGTCGGAGTAGCCGGACCAGTCCGTGGTCACCGTCGTGCCCCGGTCGACGCTGTCCCAGGTGCGGCCGCCGTCGTAGGAGGAGCGGATCTCCATCGTGCGGCGCCGGTCGGGGTCGCCGGGGCAGCCGAGCAGCATCCGCTTGCCGAACTGGAGGGTGGAGCACTGCACTTGGGGCGCGTAGAGGTCGGGGATCGCCCGGAAGGGCGTGGTGAAGGTGTCGCCGCCGTCGTGGCTCACCGTGTGCGTGCGGTGCCCGAGGTCGGTGCCGTCCTGTTCACGGCCGCTGACGTAGAGCGCGCCGTCGGGCCGTTCGGTGACGGTCATCTCCGACGGCTTCTGGCGGAACGTGCCGTCCGAGTTCGTCGGATACGAGTCGGTGGCGCCGACCTTCCAGTGGTCACCGCCGTCGTCGCTGACGACCAGCGCGGCGTGGTTGGTGCTTATCCGGCTGCCGTCCCACGTCTCGGCGTTGACGGCGAGGACGAGCCGCCCCGCGTGCCGGCCGCGGGACAGCTGGACGCCGTGTACGGGACCGGTGGCATACCAGGAGTTCCACTCCTCGGGCAGGATCTCGTCGCTCAGGTCGCGCGGCCGCGACCAGCTGTGGCCGTCGTCGTCGCTGTACTGGAGGTGGGGCGTGCGGTCGCACGGTATGTCGCAGTTCTTGCCGTCCGTGCGGCCGGTGTTGTACGTCTCCGCAAGCAGGACGCGGCCGCTCTCGCGGTCCACGACCGGCGCCGGATTGCCGTGCGTGTCACCGGCGCCCTCGTTGATGACCTGGAGCGGGCCCCAGGTGCGTCCGCCGTCGTGGGACCGCTTCAGCACCAGGTCTATGTCGCCCGCGTCGCTGCAGTCGTTGACCCGCCCCTCGGCGAAGGCGAGCAGGGTGCCCCGCACCGTCCGCACGACGGCCGGGATGCGGAAGCAGGCGTACCCCGGGTCCTGGGAGGCCTTGAACAGCACCTGTTGCTCGAACGACGGCGTCCGCTCGGACGCGGCTTGCGCGGAGGGCGCGGCCTGCGCGGAGGGCGCGGGCAGCAGGGCACCGACGGCGACCGCGGCCACGGCAGCGGCGACGGATCTGAGGTATCTGAGACGTACGGGGAGGCTCGAACTCGACGACATGGTGCGGCCCGCCTTTCCTGGCGATGGCGACGGTGACGGCGACGGCGACAGCGGCGACTGGGCGCCCGGACGTACATCCAGACATCCCACGTCCTACGTCCGCGCCACAGACGGTACTGAGGGCCACCGAACCCCACAAGAACCGTGCGCCGGAGGAACCGCGCGCCGCTCACGCCAAGCGTTACGGCACAAGGACCACCTTCCCCAGGTTGCTCCGCCCCTCGATCGCCGCATGGGCGAGCGCCGCGTCCTCCAGCGAGAAGCACGCGTGCACGGCGGGCCGCAGCTCGCCCGCCGCGTACAGCCGCCACAGCTCGCGCCGCCACGACTCGTACAGCTCCGGCTTCCCGCGCGCGATCAGCGCCATCTGGAAGCCGATGACCGACTTCGCGCCGACGAGCAGGTCGTACGCCGCCACAGTGCCGCCGCCCGAGCTGTACGCCACCAGTCGGCCGTGCGGGGCGAGGGATCCGACCGCGGGTGCGAGCAGGTCGCCGCCGACCGCGTCGAGGGCGTAGTCGACGGGCTCGCCCCAGTCCTGACGGTCGTACGTGATGACGTCTTCGGCGCCGAGACCGCGCACGAAGGCGGCCTTGCGGGGGTCGGAGACGGCACCCACGACGCGCGCGGCCCCCCTCGCCCGCGCGAGCTGCACGGCGAGGTGGCCGACGCCGCTCGCCGCGGCCGTGACGAGCGCGGCCTCACCCGGCTCGGGCCGCGCGGCGTCCAGCGCGCCCCATGCGACGAGCCCGGAGCGGACCAGCGCGACCGCGTCGACCGCGCTCGCGCCCTCCGGCACGGGGGAGGCCATCGCGGTGTGGAGCAGGGCGTAGTCGGCGTAGCCGTGCCCGAAGACCAGGCCCGTGACGCGGTCGCCCGGCGCGTGGCCGGTGACGCCCTCGCCGAGCGCGACGACCTCCCCGGCGACCTCGCCGCCCAGGGCGATCGGGTCGCGGGGTTCGCGGACCTTGCGGACGACGGGCAGCGTCACACCGGCCGCCTCGACGCGCACGAGCAGTTCGCCGGGCCCCGGCTCGGGGACGGGCGCCTCCTCCAGGAACAGCACCTCGGGGCCGCCGGGGCGCTCGTAGCGGACGCGACGCATCCGCACCACCTCCAGAGTGGGACAGGAATCGTTGGGAGGCCCAACGGTAAGCGCATTACCGTTGGGAAGTCCAATGATTCTTCGCTAGGCTTCCCCCATGCCCACGACGCCGCCCGCTCCCAGCACCATCCGCACCCTCCCCAGCTGGCTGCTCGGCCGCGCGGCCGCCCGCGGCCGCGGCCTGGTCGCCGACGCGCTGGCCCAGGAGGGCCTGAAGATGTGGCACCACGTGGTGCTCTCCGCCGTAGCGGACCTCGGACCGGTCGCTCAGGCGGAGCTGGGCCGCAGCGTCCTGCTCGACCCCAAGGACATGGTCGGCGTGATCAACGACCTCCAGGCCGAGGGTTTCGTCGACCGCGCCCCGGACCCCGCCGACCGCCGCAAGAACGCGATCACGATCACCCCCAAGGGGAAGCGGCTCGTGGCGCGCTGCGCCGAGGCGGCCGAGCGGGCCAACGACGAACTCCTGGCGCCGCTTTCGGCAGCCGAGCGCGAGCGGTTCCTGGAGATGCTCACGCGGATCTCCGGGGTGAACTGAGGCAGTCGGCCCTACCGGCGCAGGGGGCGCTCCCCGCAGGCCGGGGCCGTGCCGCCGTGCGGCGGGGAGTTCCGGGTCAGCCCTGGGTGGCCGCGGTCCGCAGGGCGACGCGGTGCTCGCCCGCGTACACGTTCATGGAGGAGCCGCGCAGGAAGCCGACCAGCGTCAGACCGGTCTCGGCGGCCAGGTCGACCGCGAGCGAGGACGGCGCGGAGACCGCGGCGAGTACCGGAATGCCCGCCATCACCGCCTTCTGCGCCAGCTCGAACGACGCGCGGCCCGAGACGAGCAGGATCACGCGCGACAGCGGAAGCCGCCCTTCCTGAAGGGCCCGGCCGATGAGCTTGTCGACGGCGTTGTGCCGCCCCACGTCCTCCCGTATGTCGAGCAGTCGGCCCTCCTCGTCGAACAGGGCCGCCGCGTGCAGCCCTCCGGTCCGGTCGAAGACGCGCTGCGACTCGCGCAGCCGGTCGGGGAGGCTCGCGAGCAGCTCGGTCCCGACGCGGACCGGGGGAGTGTCGGCGATCGGCCACCGCGCGGTGGTGCGCACGGCGTCGAGGCTCGCCTTGCCGCACAGGCCGCACGACGACGTGGTGTAGACGTTCCGCTCCAGCGTGATGTCGGGCAGGACGACGTCGGGCGCCGTCCGCACGTCCACCACGTTGTATGTGTTCGAGCCGTCCTCGGTGGCCCCCGCGCAGTACACGATGTTCAACAGCTCGTCAGCGCTCCCGAAGACCCCCTCGCTCACCAGGAAACCCGCCGCGAGCGCGAAGTCGTCGCCCGGCGTGCGCATGGTGATGGCGAGCGGCCTGCCGTTCAGCCGGATCTCCAGGGGTTCCTCGGCGACCAACGTGTCCGGCCGCTCGGAGACGTGCCCGTCCCGGATCCGGATGACCTTGCGTCGCTCCGTGACTCGTCCCATGTCTTGATCAGTCCCGGTTCTGTACGTGCTGGTAGCCGAAGCGGCCCTTGATGCAGAGGTTGCGGTGGGTCACCCGGTTGTCGTGCGGCGAGGTGACCTTCACGATCTCATTGTCCTGCACGTGCAGCGTGAGGTCGCAGCCGACGCCGCAGTACACGCACGCCGAGTCGGTCAGCGGGGCGTCGTGCTCCACGGCGATACGGGCGTCGAAACCGCGCCCGGCGACGGCTGTCGCGCACGTACAGGTCGTTGTCGACCCGGGGCTCCTCGTTCAGCCGGGCCACGTCGGGGCCTAGGCGGTCGGGCTAGGCCTCGTACTCCTTGAGCCAGTCCGCGACCTTCGGGGTCGTCGACAAGTCGATACTTGAGGCGAGGAGTTCGAGGACGAGCCTTCGGCTGTGGCGGGTGCGCTCGGTGTCCGTGCGGGCGCCCTCCACCTCCACCAGGCACACCCGGCAGGCGTTCTTCGGGGTGAGCGTGTCGCCCTCCCGTCCAGGGTGAACTCCACGAGCCGACGCGGGAATTGGAGAGGGATGGCGGTCATTCGTTCGTACGCCGATGTCCCGCCGCGCGCCCGAACCGAACGCGGCCGACAGGCCCGCGACGCTCGGCGCGTGGCAGGTGCGGTTGCAGGAGTCGACGTTGTTCGTGCCCATCACGACACGCGGGAACTTCTGCGCCATCCGCGGTGCGGGCCAGCGCCTCGTCCCAGGTGGCCGGACGGAACGGCTCGTCCCGGGAGTCCCGGACCATGGGGCGCGTGAGGCGGGTGTAGGTCTTGGGGACTCGGTCGCGTCGGCTCATGCGGCGGTCCTCAATGCGAGCAGGTCCGAGATGGCGTGGACGGTACGGAGCGTGGGCACGGGGACATCGGTGATGTCCGCCAACTCGACGGCCGCGAGCAGGACGTCCAGCTCCAGCGGTCTGCCGCGCTCCAGATCCTGGAGGGTGGAGGTGCGGTGGTCACCCACCCGCTCGGCGCCCGCGAGACGCCGCTCCACGGAGATGTCCGGCTCGCAGCCGAGGGCGGCGGCCACGGCGAGCGTCTCCTTCATCATGATCCCGATGACGCGCCGGGTGCCGCCGTGCCGGCGCATGTCGCGCATCGTGGCCCGGACCGGCGCGCTGATCGGGTTGAAGGAGATGTTGCCGAGCAGCTTGATCCAGATGTCACCGCGCAGCTCCCGTTCGACCGGGCACTTCAGGCCGCCCGCCACCATGGCCTCGCTGAACGCGGCGCAGCGCGCCGAGCGGGACCGGTCCGGCTCGCCGATGGAGAAGCGGGCGCCCTCCAAGTGGCGTACGACGCCGGGCCCTTCGAGCTCGGTGGCCACGTAGACCACGCAGCCGACGGCCCGCTTGGGCGCGAGCACCGCGCTGACCGCGCCGCCCGGGTCCACGCTCTCCAGGCGGTGGCCGTCGTGCGGGCCGCCGTGCCGGTGGAAGTACCACCAGGGGATGCCGTTCTGCGCGGCGACCACCGCGGTACTCCCGTGCAGCAACGGTTCGATCGACGGCCCGCACGCCGCGTACGAGTTGGCCTTCAGGCCGAGGAAGACGAAGGCGACCGGGCCGATCTCGGCCGGGTCGTCGGTGGCGTGCGCCCGGGCGGTGAAGTCGCCGCGCGGACTCAGCACACGTACGCCGTGCTGCCTCATGGCCGCCAGATGCGGTCCACGGGCCACGACGGGCAAGGGTGCGTGCGGACGAGAACCAGACATCGGCCGGCACCGTGCGCCCCCTTCCCAAGTCGCCGCCCGCTTCCTAGCGTTCCGGATCATGAGGCCCCCCGTCGCGCCCCCCGGCTGGAGCCGCTGGCTCGTGCCGCCCGCAGCCCTGTCGGTGCACCTGTCCATCGGCCAGGCGTACGCCTGGAGCGTCTTCAAGCCGCCCCTCGAATCCGCCCTGCACCTCAGCGGCACCCAGAGCGCGCTCCCCTTCCAGCTCGGCATCGTCATGCTCGGCCTGTCCGCCGCCTTCGGCGGCACGCTCGTCGAGCGCAACGGCCCGCGCTGGGCGATGACCGTGGCCCTGGCCTGCTTCTCCTCGGGCTTCCTGCTCGCCGCGCTCGGCGCCGCGACCCGCCAGTACTGGCTGATCGTGTTCGGCTACGGCTTCGTCGGCGGGATCGGCCTCGGCATCGGCTACATCTCGCCCGTCTCCACCCTCATCAAATGGTTCCCCGACCGTCCGGGCATGGCCACCGGCATCGCGATCATGGGCTTCGGCGGCGGCGCGCTCATCGCCTCGCCGTGGTCCGCGCGGATGCTGGACTCCTTCGGCGCGGACTCGGACGGCATCGCGCTCGCCTTCCTCGTGCACGGCCTCACGTACGCGGTCTTCATGACGCTCGGCGTGCTTCTGATCCGCGTACCCCGTACGGAGGGCGCCCACAGGCCCGGCGCGCCCGGCACGCTCGACGGGCCGCAGGTGTCGGCGCGGCAGGCCGTCCGCACCCCGCAGTTCTGGTGCCTGTGGGTCGTCCTGTGCATGAACGTGACCGCGGGCATCGGCATCCTGGAGAAGGCCGCCCCGATGATCACGGACTTCTTCGCCGACACCGCGACACCCGTCTCGGTCTCCGCCGCGGCCGGTTTCGTCGCCCTGCTCTCGGCCGCCAACATGGCCGGGCGCATCGGCTGGTCCTCGGCCTCCGACCTGATCGGCCGCAAGAACGTCTACCGCGTCTATCTCGGCGCGGGCGCGCTCATGTATCTGCTCATCGCCCGCTTCGGGGACACCTCGAAGCCGCTGTTCATCGTCTGCGCCCTGGTGATCCTCTCCTTCTACGGAGGCGGCTTCGCGACCGTCCCCGCCTATCTCAAGGACCTCTTCGGCACCTACCAGGTCGGCGCCATCCACGGCAGGCTGCTCACCGCCTGGTCCACGGCGGGCGTCCTCGGCCCGCTCATCGTGAACCGGGTGGCCGACCACCAGGAGGAGGCGGGCAGGCACGGATCAGGGCTCTACGGCCTCTCCTTCGCGATCATGATCGGGTTGCTGCTCCTCGGCTTCGTCGCCAACGAGCTGGTGCGCCCGGTCCACCCCCGCCACCACATCCCCGTCCCGAGGGAGGCCGGCGATGACCAGCCCGCCGAGCACACCGCCAAGTGACCGCCGCGTGCCGGGTCACCGACGCGCACTCACCGTGTTCGCCTGGCTCTGGGTGGGGCTACCACTCGGTTACGGAGTGTATGAACTCGTACACAAGGTCACACAGCTCTTCAGAGGGTGACCGGATCATGAGAAGCATCCAAAGCAGACGCGCCTTTCCTGTCGCTTTACGTGTCCTGTTACCGGTGAGTCGCTGACCAGACTGGAGGGTCCCGCATCTTCCGCAACAAGGGGGACCCGTACATGCACGGCTCGCGCATCGCCGCTGTCGGTCACTATCAGCCCGCCAAGATCCTCACCAATGAGGCTCTGGCGGAGATGGTCGACACCAGCGACGAGTGGATCCGGTCCCGAGCGGGCATCCGCACCCGGCACATCGCGGGGCCCGAGGAGCCGGTCGACGAGCTGGCCGCGCACGCCGGCGGCAAGGCTCTGGCGGCGGCGGGCCTGACCCCCGACGCGATCGACCTGGTCCTGGTCGCCACCTCCACGGCCATCGACCGGTCGCCGAACATGGCCGCCCGGGTGGCGGCCCGGCTCGGCATCCCCTCGCCGTCCGCGATGGACATCAACGTCGTGTGCGCGGGCTTCACGCACGCGCTCGCCACCGCCGACCACACCGTACGGGCCGGGGCCGCCACCCGCGCCCTGGTCATCGGCGCCGACAAGATGTCCGAGGTCACCGACTGGACGGACCGCACCACCTGCGTGCTGACCGGCGACGGCGCGGGCGCCGCCGTCGTCGAGGCGTGCGCACCCGGCGAGGAGCCCGGCATCGGCCCGGTGCTGTGGGGCTCGGTGCCCGAGATGGGCAACGCCGTCCGTATCGAGGGCACCCCGCCGCGCTTCGCCCAGGAGGGGCAGAGCGTCTACCGCTGGGCGACCACCCAGCTGCCGCCGCTGGCCCGCGCGGCCTGCGAGCGCGCCGGGCTCACCCCGGCCGACCTCGCCGGGCTCGTCCTGCACCAGGCCAACCTCCGCATCATCGAGCCGCTCGCGGAGCGCATCGGCGCGGTGAACGCCGTCGTCGCGCGCGATGTCGTCGACTCGGGGAACACCTCGGCGGGGAGCATCCCGATGGCCCTGTCCAAGCTGGTGGAGCGCGGAGAGCTGTGCTCCGGCGACCCGGTCCTGCTGTTCGGCTTCGGCGGGAACCTGTCGTACGCGGGGCAGGTCGTGCGCTGCCCGTGAACCCGTGAACGGGCCTCGCGTCGCAGTGTGATCGGCTCAACTCGCCCTGTTGCCCGCCTCGGCAGCTCGTAGACTGTAGACAAAAGGCAATCGTCGAGGAGGGGATCGCGATGTTGTCCACAGGACTGCCGCAGGGGGCGGTGCCCAGGCTCGAACGCCCCGGGCCGCTCAGAGAGCGGGTCTACGAGGCGCTGCTCGAACTCATCACGACCCGTTCGCTGCGGCCCGGCCAGCACCTGGTCGAGAGTGAACTGGCCGGACACCTCGGGGTCTCGCGGCAGCCGGTGCGCGAGGCGCTGCAGCGGCTCAACACCGAGGGCTGGGTCGACCTGCGGCCGGCCCAGGGCGCGTTCGTGCACGAGCCGACCGAGGAGGAGGCGGACCAACTGCTCACGGTCCGCACCCTGTTGGAGGCCGAGGCCGCCCGCCTCGCCGCCGCGAACACCGGCACCGCCGGCATCACCGCCCTCGACGAGCTCTGCACCCGGGGCGAACAGGCCGTTGAGGACGGCGACATCGACCAGGTGGTCGCGCTCAACGCCGCCTTCCACGCCAAGGTGATGGAGCTCGCGGGCAATGTGGTCCTCGCCGAGCTGGCCGGGCAGGTGGACCGCAGGGTCCGCTGGTACTACACACCGGTGGCCCGTCAGCGCGGCAGTCAGTCCTGGCTGGAGCACCGCGAGCTGATCGCCGCCATCGCCGGGCGCGACGAGCGGCGCGCCACGGAGATCATGCGGGCCCACACCGAGCACACGCGGCAGACGTACCACCGGCGCGAGCGGGCCTGATCACCGCTCGCTCCTCGCGCCGAGCACCGCCTGCGTCTGCGTGGTCTGTCCCGTCAGCCGCCCCTGATCGTCGTACACCTCGGTCTGTACGACGATGAAGGAGCCGCCGATGTGCAGCGGGCGGGCCACGGCGCGGGCCGTTCCTGAGCGCACGGCCCGCAGGAAGTTGGTCTTGGACTCGATCGTCGACGTGGCCGCGCCGTCCGGCAGGTTGAGGTACGCGCAGACCGCGCCGACCGTGTCCGCGAGGGCCATCACCGCTCCGCCGTGCAGCACGCCGCCCGCCGTGCACAGCTCCGGCGACCACGGCAGGGTGCCCTCCACCCGGTCGGGTCCCGTCTCTTCGAAGGCGATGCCGAGATGCCCGGCGAAGGGCACGGCGGCGAGCAGTTGGGCGCGCAGATCGTTCTCGGGCAGGGTGTCCGACATGGGGTGACCTTCCACTGGGGGGCCGTGGCGGACCACCATCGTGCGGCACGGCCCCTGGAGGCGTCGATTACCTCACAGGTAAGCCGACGGCGGTGGTGACCTTTCAGCGCCCTCCAGGTCTTTGTCCTGTGACTGGAGAAAGTCATGGGTAATTCCCGCGCAACTTCTTCCCACTCCCGGCACGCGCTGCTACGTTCCCCTCGAAAGCCTGAAGGAAGCCCAGAGGCACGTACGTCGGCGCCGAGGGCAACGCGGCAATGGACAGCCCGATGAGGCGGGAGGGGCGCGTGAGACGTATGACGGCTCGACCCGCCAACGCACACCAGGCGCGGCTGCTACGGCTGTTGCGTGACGGCGGGCCCAACTCCCGTGCGCAGCTGGGCGACCAGGTCGACCTCTCGCGGTCCAAGCTGGCCGTCGAGGTCGACCGGCTCCTGGAGACCGGACTCGTGGTCGCCGACGGACTCGCCGCCTCGCGCGGCGGCCGCCGCTCCCACAACATCCGGCTCGCCCCGGCGCTGCGCTTCCTCGGCGTGGACATCGGCGCGACCTCGGTCGACGTCGCGGTGACCAACGCCGAACTGGAGGTCCTCGGCCACATCAACCAGCCCATGGACGTGCGTGAGGGCCCGGTCGCGGTCTTCGAGCAAGTCCTCGCCATGGCGGCCAAGTTGCGTGCGTCCGGGCTCGCGGAAGGGTTCGACGGCGCCGGTATAGGCGTCCCCGGGCCCGTCCGCTTCCCCGAGGGCGTGCCGGTCGCCCCGCCGATCATGCCGGGATGGGACGGCTTCCCCGTCAGGGAGGCCCTCAGCCAGGAGCTTGGCTGCCCCGTCATGGTCGACAACGACGTGAACCTCATGGCGATGGGGGAGCAGCACGCGGGCGTCGCACGCTCCGTGGGCGACTTCCTCTGCGTCAAGATCGGCACCGGCATAGGGTGCGGCATCGTCGTCGGCGGCGAGGTCTACCGCGGTACGACGGGCAGCGCCGGCGACATCGGCCACATCCAGGCGGAACCGGACGGGCGACCCTGCGCCTGCGGCAACCGGGGCTGCCTGGAGGCCTACTTCAGCGGCGCGGCGCTCGCCCGCGACGCCGAGGAGGCGGCCACCCAGGGGCGATCGGCGGAGCTCGCCACGCGGCTCGACGAGGCGGGGCGGCTCAGCGCCGTCGACGTCGCGGCGGCCGCCGCGGCGGGCGACGCCACCGCGCTCGACCTCATCCGCGAGGGCGGCAACCGCACCGGCCAGGTCATCGCGGCCCTCGTCAGCTTCTTCAACCCCGGCCTGGTGGTGATAGGCGGCGGTGTGACCGGACTCGGCCACACCCTGCTCGCCGCGATCCGCACCCAGGTCTACCGCCAGTCCCTGCCGCTGGCCACCGGCAACCTCCCCATAGTGCTCGGCGAACTGGGCCCCACCGCCGGAGTCATAGGCGGCGCCCGGCTCATAAGCGACCACCTGTTCTCACCGGCGTAACACCGCTCCCCGATCACCACACTTGCACAGCGCACTGCTCTGCCCTGCCCTGCCCTGCCCCGAGACCGGCACGTACGCACCCCCCTAGGGGAACCGTCATGGCACCAGAACCACCGCTGCTCACCATGTCCGGCATCACCAAGTCGTTCCCCGGCGTCCGTGCCCTCGACGGCGTCGACCTCCAGGTCCAGGCCGGGGAAGTGCACTGCCTCCTCGGCCAGAACGGCGCCGGGAAGTCCACGCTCATCAAGGTCCTCGCGGGGGCCCACCAGCCCGACGACGGCGAGATCGTCTGGCGCGGAGAGCGCACCACGCTCCGCTCGCCCATCGCGGCCATGCGGCTCGGCATCGCCACCATCTACCAGGAGCTCGACCTGGTGGAGCACCTCTCCGTCGCCGAGAACGTCCACCTCGGGCACGAGCCGACCACCGCCGGATTCGTCGTACGCGGACGGGACGCGAGGGCTACAGCGGCAGCTCTGCTCAAACGGCTTGGGCACGGAGAGATCGATCCCGGACGGCTCGTCGGTGACCTCTCCGCCGCCCAGCAGCAGATCGTTTCGATGGCCCGCGCGCTCTCCCACGAGGTGCGCCTCATCGTCATGGACGAACCGTCCGCGGCCCTCGACCCGGACGAGGTCGACAACCTCTTCCGCATCGTCGGCGACCTCACCGCGGACGGCGTCGCCGTCGTCTACATCTCGCACCGCCTCGAAGAGATCCGCCGCATCGGCGACCGCGTCACCGTCCTCAAGGACGGGCGCGCCGTCGCGGGCGGACTGCCCGCCAAGTCGACGCCGACCAAGGACGTGGTGGCCCTGATGACCGGCCGCAACGTCGAGTACGTCTTTCCGGAGCGGCCCGCCGAACAGGCTCCGGCGCAACCGGTGCTGACTGTCAGGGGTCTCACCCGGCACGGCGAGTTCGAACCCCTCGACCTCGACGTGCGCCCCGGTGAGATCGTCGGCCTCGCCGGACTCGTCGGATCGGGGCGCTCCGAGATCCTGGAGACGATCTACGGTGCCCGTAAGCCGAGCGCCGGCGAAGTGAGCATCGGCGGACGGGCGTTGCGTCCCGGAAGTGTCCGCGCCGCCGTCCGCGCGGGCCTCGGCCTCGCGCCCGAGGAACGCAAGGCGCAGGCACTGCTCATGCTGGAGTCCGTCACCCGCAATGTGTCGGTCTCCTCCATGTCCCGCTTCTCGCGCGGCGGATGGCTCGACCGGGGCGCCGAGCGGGCGGCCGCGCGAGCCGCCACCCGCGAACTGTCGCTGCGCCCCGACGAGCCCTCCGCCCCCGTCCGCACCCTCTCCGGAGGCAACCAGCAGAAGGCCGTCCTGGCCCGCTGGCTCCTGCGCGGCTGCCGCGTCCTGCTGCTCGACGAGCCGACCCGCGGCGTCGACGTCGGCGCCCGCGCCGAGCTGTACGCGGTGATCCGCCGCCTCGCCGACGAAGGCCTCGCCGTACTCCTCGTCTCCAGCGAGGTGCCCGAGGTGCTCGGACTCGCCGACCGCGTCCTGGTGCTCCGCGAGGGCCGCGTCGTGCACACCGCCCCCGCCCGTGACCTCGACGAACACCGCGTACTCGACCTCGTCCTCGAAGGGAGCCCGGCGTCATGACCCAGCCCGCCCCGGCGGCCGAGGCCGCCACCCGCAAGACCGGCCCGGCCGACGACGGCAGCCCGTGGCGCACCAAGCTGGCGCGCGCCGACGTGCGCACGCTCTCGCTGCTCGGCGTGCTGGCCGCGCTGGTCGTCATCGGCGGCATCACCCAGCCCGACTCGTTCCTGGACACCGACAACGTCCAGCTGATCCTCACCCAGGCCTCCGTCATCGGCGTCGTCACCGTCGGTATGACGTTCGTGATCATCTCCGGCGGCATCGACCTGTCCGTCGGAGCGATCGTCGCGCTCGCCTCGGTGTGGGCGACGACGGTCGCCACCCAGGAGTACGGCTTCGCGGGCATCCTCTTCACCGCCGTGATCGTCGGCATGGGGTGCGGCCTGGTCAACGGGCTGCTCATCGCGTACGGCGGGATAGTGCCGTTCATCGCCACCCTCGCCATGCTGGCGTCGGGCCGCGGCCTCGCCCTCCAGATCACCGACGGCAAGACCCAAATGGTCACCGTCGACGGAGTGCTGGAACTCGGCTTGCGAGACTCCTACGTATTCGGCATCCCGCCGCTCGTCCTGGTCTTCGCCGCCGTCACCGTCGTCGGCTGGCTGCTGCTGAACCGCACCACCTTCGGCCGCCGCTCCGTCGCGGTCGGCGGCAACGCGGAAGCGGCGCGCCTCGCGGGCATCGACGTACGAAGGCAGCGGCTGTACCTGTATCTGCTCTCCGGGCTGTGCTGCGGCATCGCGGCGTTCCTGCTGATCGTCCTCGCCGGTTCGGGACAGAACACCAACGGCAATCTGTACGAACTCGACGCCATCGCCGCGGCGATCATCGGCGGCACGCTGCTCAGCGGCGGCCGGGGCACCATCATCGGCTCGGTGCTCGGCGTGCTGATCTTCACCACGATCCAGAACATCTTCGCGCTCAACAACCTGGAGACCGCGACCCAGCAGATCGCCAAGGGCGCGATCATCGTCGCCGCGGTGCTCGTCCAACGACGTACGGCCCACACATCCTGAGTCGAGGGGTTCACCATGCCAACCAACACGAGTCGCAGAGGACTCCTCTTCGGAGCCGCCGCCCTGTCGTCCGGAGCGCTGCTCACGGGCTGCACCAGCAACGAGCCCGAGGAAGAGGGGGCCGAGGGGAAGGAGCAGCAGGTCGCCGACGACAAGCCGGGCAAGAAGGTCACCATAGGCTTCGCGGGCCCCCAGGCCGACCACGGCTGGCTCAACGCCATCAACGACAACGCCAAGAAGCGGGCGGAGAAGTACTCCGACGTCACCTTGGAGTCCACCGAGGGCTCCAACGACACCGCCGCCCAGATCGGCCAGGTCGAGACGCTCATCAACAAGAAGGTCGACGTCCTGGTGATCCTGCCGGCCGACGGCAAGGCGCTCACCCAGGTCGGCCTGAAGGCGATGAAGGCGGGCATCCCCGTCGTCAATCTCGACCGCGTCTTCGCCTCCCCGCAGGCCTACCGCTGCTGGATCGGCGGCGACAACTACGGCATGGGCCTGAGCGCCGGCCACTACATCGGCGAGAAGCTCAAGGACAAGAAGAACGCGCGCGTGGTCGAACTGGCCGGGCTCGACAACCTTGAACTCACCAAGCAGCGCTCGAAGGGCTTCGACGACGCCCTCAAGAACTACCCGGACATCAAGAAGGTCGCCCGCCAGGCCGCCGAGTTCACCGTCGAGTCGGGGCAGTCGAAGATGTCCCAGCTCCTCCAGGCGCAGAAGAACTTCGACGCCCTGTGGAACCACGACGACGACCAGGGCGTGGGCGCCCTGCGCGCCATCAAGCAGGCGGGCCGCGACGACTTCCTGATGGTCGGCGGCGCGGGCGCGCTCTCCGCCTTCCAGGCCATCGACGCGGACGACAGCGTCCTGAAGGCCACCGTCCTCTACCCGCCCACCATGGCCGCGTCCGCGATCGACCTGGCGCGCGCCCTCGGACAGGGCAAGGGCGTCAGCGGCATGGCGGAGTTCGAGATCCCGTCCTTCGTCACCTGCTACTCGGCCGTGGTCGACAAGGACAACGTCGGCCAGTACATGTCCACCGGCTTCAAGTGATGCGCGCGTCCGCACCCCCCACCGAGCGTCGACGACGAGGAGCACCGCATGCGTGAGACGGAACCGTCCGACTCCGGAGCGGCCGGGAAGCGGCCGCTGGGGGTGGGCATGGTCGGCTACGCCTTCATGGGCGCCGCCCACTCCCAGGGCTGGCGCACCGTGGGGCGGGTCTTCGACCTGCCCGTGCGGCCGGTGCTCTCGGCCGTCTGCGGCCGCGACGGCGGTGCCGTGCGCGCCGCCGCCGACCGGCTCGGCTGGGCCGCCGCCGAGACCGACTGGCGCGCCCTGATCGCCCGGGACGACGTCGACCTCGTCGACATCTGCACCCCCGGCGACAGCCACGCGGAGATCGCCCTCGCCGCCCTGGAGGCGGGCAAGCACGTCCTGTGCGAGAAACCCCTCGCCAACACCGTCGAGGAGGCCGAGGCCATGGCCGAGGCCGCCGAACAGGCCCGCGCCCGGGGCCAGGTGGCCATGGTCGGCTTCAACTACCGGCGGGTGCCCGCCCTCGCCCTGGCCCGGCGGATGGTCGCCGAGGGACGGCTCGGAGCGCTGCGGCACGTGCGTCTGACGTACCTTCAGGATTGGCTGGTGAGCGCCGACTTCCCGCTGACCTGGCGCCTCCTCAAGGAGCGCGCGGGCTCCGGTGCGCTCGGTGACCTCGGCGCGCACATCGTCGACCTCGCGCACTACCTGACGGGGGAACAGGTGGCCGGGGTGTCGGCGCTCACCGAGACCTTCGTCCGCGAACGGCCGCTTCTGGAGGGCGCCTCCAGCGGGCTCACCGCGGCGGGCGGCGCGCGGCGCGGCACGGTCACGGTGGACGACGCGGCCGTCTTCACCGGCCGCTTCCCCTCCGGCGCGCTGGCCTCCTTCGAGGCGACCCGCTTCGCCGCGGGCCGCAAGAACGCTCTGCGGGTCGAACTCAACGGCTCGGAAGGCTCGTTGGCCTTCGACCTGGAGCGTCTGAACGAACTCTCCTTCCACGACCACACCGAGCCCGCCGCGTCGTCCGGCTTCCGCCGCATCCTGGTGACCGAACCCGAGCACCCGTACCTGGACGCCTGGTGGCCGCCGGGCCACGGCCTCGGCTACGAGCACACGTTCGTACACCAGGCCCGCGACCTGCTGCACGCCATCGCCACCGGGACGCCCCCCGAGCCGTCCTTCAACGACGGCCTCAGCGTCCAGCGGGTGCTCGCCGCCGTGGAGGAGAGCGCCGCGAAGAACTCCGTCTACACGCCGGTCCCTGCCTGAGGAGGCCCTTCATGCCCCGTAGGTTCACGCTCTTCACCGGCCAGTGGGCCGACCTGCCACTCGAAGAGGTCTGCCGGCTCGCCCGCGACTTCGGCTACGACGGCCTCGAACTCGCTTGCTGGGGCGACCACTTCGAGGTCGACAAGGCGCTCGCCGACCCCGCCTACCTGGACGGGCGGCGCGCCCTGCTCGACAAGTACGGCCTCACATGCTGGGCGATCTCCAACCACCTCGTCGGCCAGGCCGTCTGCGACGCGATCATCGACGAGCGGCACCGGGCGATCCTGCCCGCCCGCATCTGGGGCGACGGCGAGGCGGAGGGCGTGCGGCAGCGGGCCGCCGCCGAGATCAAGGACACCGCGCGGGCCGCCGCCGCCTTCGGCGTCGACACCGTCGTCGGCTTCACCGGCTCGGCGATCTGGCACCTGGTCGCGATGTTCCCACCGGTCCCCGCATCCATGATCGAGCGCGGCTACGAGGACTTCGCCGAGCGCTGGAACCCGATCCTCGACGTCTTCGACGAGCAGGGCGTGCGCTTCGCCCACGAGGTGCATCCGTCCGAGATCGCGTACGACTACTGGACCACGCACAAGGCGCTCGAAGCCGTCGGCCACCGCCCCGCCTTCGGCCTGAACTTCGACCCCTCGCACTTCGTGTGGCAGGACCTCGATCCGGTCGGTTTCCTCTACGACTTCCGGGACCGCGTCTACCACGTCGACTGCAAGGAGGCCCGGCGCCGCCTGGACGGCCGCAACGGCCGGCTCGGCTCGCACCTGCCGTGGGGCGACCCGCGGCGCGGCTGGGACTTCGTCTCGGCGGGCCACGGGGACGTCCCCTGGGAGGACGTCTTCCGCATGCTCGGCTCCATCGCGTACGAGGGTCCGATCTCGGTGGAGTGGGAGGACGCCGGCATGGACCGGCTCCAGGGCGCCCCGGAGGCCCTCGCGCGTTTGAAGGCGTACGACTTCGAGGCGCCGACCGCCTCGTTCGACGCCGCGTTCGGTGGCTCGGATTAGCCGCGCCCACCATGTTTGTCCAGTGACGGGAGAAAGCTGAACTTCGGTGCCGCGTAAGGGCTATCCGCCCGGGACAAACGTGGCTACCGTCCCTGATGTGTACAGGACATGAAGGTCCGGGGTGACGGCGCACCCCGGCGCACGGCGCACACACCCGCGTACGACCGTCCCCTCCGGAGGAACCCCGTGCACAGGAAACGCCCCAGACTGCGAAACAAAGCCCTCGCCCTGCTCACCGGCACGCTGCTCACCGGTGCCTCGCTCGCCCTCGCCATACCGCAGGCCGGGGCCGCTCCCGCCGACCCGCCCTCGACGGCCGCCCCCGCCGCCGAGGACTTCCAGCAGGTCACCCTCGCCAAGGGCGAGCCGGAGGTGGGCGAGCCCATGACGCTCTCCGTGCTCCCCGACCGCTCGGTCCTGCACACCTCCCGCGACGGCACGCTGCGGCTGACGGACTCCGCGGGCAACACCAGGATCGTGGGCAAGATCCCCGTCTACACGCACGACGAAGAGGGCCTCCAAGGCGTCGCCATCGACCCCAAGTTCAGCGAGAACCGCGCGATCTTCCTCTACTACGCGCCTCCGCTCGACACCCCCGCGGGCGACGCCCCGGAGAACGGCACGGCCGAGGACATCAAGAAGTTCGACGGCGTCAACCGGCTCTCCCGCTTCGTCCTCAAGGCCGACGGCACCCTGGACACCGCGAGCGAGAAGAAGGTCCTCGACGTCCCCGCGAGCCGCGGCATCTGCTGCCACGTCGGCGGCGACATCGACTTCGACAAGGACGGCAACCTCTACCTCTCGACGGGCGACGACTCCAACCCCTTTGCCTCCGACGGCTTCACGCCCATCGACGAGCGCGCGGGCCGCAACCCCGCCTACGACGCCCGGCGCGGCGCGGGCAACACCAACGACCTGCGCGGCAAGATCCTGCGCGTCAAGGTCGCCGACGACGGCTCGTACACCGTCCCGGACGGCAACCTCTTCGCCAAGGGCACCGAGAAGACCCGCCCCGAGATCTACGCGATGGGCTTCCGCAACCCCTTCCGGATGAGCGTCGACAAACCGACCGGCACCGTCTACGTCGGTGACTACGGACCCGACGCGGGCGCCGCCGACCCCAAGCGCGGCCCCGCGGGACAGGTCGAGTTCGCCCGCGTGACCAAGCCGGGCAACTTCGGCTGGCCCTACTGCACCGGCAAGAACGACGCCTACATCGACTACGACTTCGCCACCGGCGCCTCGGGCGCGGCCTTCGACTGCGCGGCGCCGAAGAACGACTCGCCGTACAACACCGGACTGACCGACCTGCCGCCCGCTCAGGAGGCGTGGATTCCGTACGACGGCGGCTCCGTCCCCGAGTTCGGCTCCGGCTCCGAGTCCCCGATGGCGGGGCCCGTCTACCGCTACGACGCGGCGAACACCTCCCCGGTGAAGTTCCCCGAGGCGTACGACGGTGACTTCTTCGCGGGCGAGTTCGGCCGACGCTGGATCAAGCGCATCGAGCACGGCGCGGACGGCGCCGTGCAGTCCATCAACCCCTTTCCCTGGACGGGCACCCAGGTGATGGACATGGAGTTCGGCCCCGACGGCGCGCTCTACGTCCTGGACTACGGCACCGCATGGTTCGGCGGCGACGAGAACTCCGGCCTCTTCCGCATCGAGAACGCCACGACAGGGCACTCCCCGGTCGCCGAGGCGAGCGCGTCGGTGACCAGCGGCCAGGCCCCGCTGCGCACCAGGTTCACCGCGAAGGCCACGGACGCCGACGGCGGAACGCTCACCTACGCCTGGGACTTCGGCGACGGCGGCAAGTCCACTCAGCAGAACCCCACCTACACGTACAAGAAGAACGGCGTCTACACGGCGACCGTGACCGTCAAGGACTCCACCGGCCGCACCGGTTCCGCCAGCGCGCACATCACCGTCGGCAACACCGCGCCCAAGGTCACCCTGGAGCTCCCCGGTGACGGGCAGCTGTTCACCTTCGGCGACAAGGTGCCCTTCAAGGTGACGGTGACCGACCCGGAAGACGGCGCCACCGGTCCGATCGACTGCACCAAGGTCAAGGTCACCCACATCCTCGGCCACGACAGCCACGGCCACCCGGTCACCTCGGCCAACGGCTGCTCCGGCACCATCCAGACGTCGGCGGACGGCGAGCACGACCCGAACGCCAACATCTTCGGGGTCTTCGACGCCGAGTACACCGACAAGGGCGCGAACGGCCAGCCCGCGCTGACCACCCACGACCAGAACGTCGTCCAGCCCAAGCACCGCCAGGGCGAGCACTACGGCGACTCCAAGGGCGTGTCCGTGATCAACCACACCCCGGCGCACGGCGGCAAGACCGTCGGCGACATCCACAACGGCGACTGGATCTCCTTCAAGCCGTACATCCTCGCCAACGCCACCAAGCTGACCGCGCGGGTCGCCTCCGCCGGATCCGGCGGCACCCTGGAGGTCCGCAGCGGATCGGCCGGCGGCAGGCTGCTCGGCACGGCGAAGGTGGAACCGACCGGTTCGTGGGAGACGTACAAGGACGTCAGCACGGCCATCACGCGGGCGCCGTCGAAGACCACGACGCTGTATCTGGTCTTCAAGGGCAAGGGCGCGGGAGCGCTCTACGACGTGGACGACTTCACGTTCACGACGTCGGCCTCACACCGGTGAGGGAGGGGATGTGACCGCAATGCGCAGTCGAGCGCGGCTCCTGACCGCCACGGCGGCGGCCGCTCTGCTCATCGGATGCGTGTCGGGTCCGGCGGCCTCGGAGCCTGGCCCGGAGCGGGTGCCGGTGCCGGTGCCGGTGCCGCGCGAGGATGCCGGGCGCGTCCTGGTCTTCTCCAAGACGGCGGGCTTCCGGCACGACTCGATCCCCACCGGGGTGGCGACCGTCAAGGAACTCGGAGCCGACGCCGGCTTCACCG
This sequence comes from Streptomyces sp. NPDC003379, assembly GCF_053589195.1. NCBI lineage: Bacteria > Bacillati > Actinomycetota > Actinomycetes > Kitasatosporales > Streptomycetaceae > Streptomyces > Streptomyces sp. NPDC003379. The sequence goes on from NZ_JBSFRK010000030.1 coordinate 33,694, forward strand.
TCGACGCGACCGAGGACGCGGGGGCCTTCACGGCCAAGAGCCTGCGCCGGTACGACGCCGTCGTCTGGCTCTCGACCACCGGCGACGTCCTGAACGCCGTTCAGCAGCGGGCCTTCGAGGACTACATCCGGGGCGGCGGCGCCTATGTCGGCGTCCACGCCGCCGCCGACACCGAGTACGACTGGCCCTTCTACGGCGGGCTCGCGGGCGCGTACTTCCAGTCGCACCCCGCGATCCAGCGGGCGCGGGTCCATGTGGAGGACCACGCGCACCCGGCGACGTCCCACCTGGGCGCCGGGGCCTGGGAGCGCTCCGACGAGTGGTACAACTACCGCTCCAACCCGCGCGAGCGGGCGCGTGTCCTGGCCTCGCTCGACGAGTCGTCGTACACGGGCGGCACGATGTCGGGCGACCACCCCATCGCCTGGTGCCAGAGCGACTACCAGGGCGGCCGGTCCTTCTACACCGGCGGCGGCCACACCGAGGAGTCGTACGCCGAACCGGCCTTCCGGCACCATCTGCTGGGCGGTATCCGCTGGGCCGTCGGCGCGGTCCAGGCCGACTGCCGCCCCGAGAAGGGTTACACGTCGGTCTTCGACGGCAAGGCGGCCTCGCTCGCGGACTGGAAACAGGCAGGTCCGGGCTCCTTCTCCCTCAAGGAGGACGACGGGACGCTCACGACCGTCGGCGGGATGGGCATGCTCTGGTACGAGCGGCGCGAACTGCGCTCATACTCACTCAAGCTCGACTGGCGGATGCGCGGCGACGACAACTCCGGCATCTTCGTGGGCTTCCCGGCCTCCGACGACCCCTGGTCGGCCGTGAACAAGGGTTACGAGATCCAGATCGACGCCTCGGACGTCCCCGAGAAGACCACGGGCTCCGTCTACGGCTTCAAGTCCGCCGACCTGAAGAAGCGCGACAAGGCGCTGAACCCGCCGGGGGAGTGGAACACGTACGAGATCCGCGTCGAGGGCGAACGCCTTCGCGTCTACCTCAACGGCGTGAAGATCAACGATTTCACCAACACCGACCCGGCGCGGAGCCTGCGCCAAGGGCACATCGGCATCCAGAACCACGGCGACGCCGATGAGGTCTCCTTCCGGGACATCCGGGTGAGGGATCTGCCTGGGGTGGGTGACTTGCCCGGAGGGGGCTCTGCCTCGTCCGTGACATCTCGTCCGGGCGGGGGCCGTTAGACGGCGGCGGGCGGAGGACGCCGGACCTCCGCCCGCCGTCTCGCACCGACTCACGTTTCTTGAGCCTTGACTTCTTGGGCCCTGTCTTCTTGGGCCTTGACTTCTTGGGCTTTGACTTCTTGAGCCTTGATTTCTTGAGTCACGCAGGAGGCAGCCGTGTCCACATCCGCGCATTCCACATCGCCGCTTTCCACATCCGAGCTCTCCAATTCCTCCGTCGGGGTCTGGCTGATCGGCGCGCGAGGTTCCGTCGCGACCACCGCCGTCGCGGGGTGCGCGGCCGTGGCGGCCGGACTGCGACCGCCCACCGGCATGGTCACCGAGACGCCCCCCTTCACCGACTGCGGCCTGCCAACGTTGTCGTCGCTGGTCTTCGGCGGCCACGACACCGCGAACTGCCCCCTGCCCAAACGGGCCGAGGAACTCGCCGCCGGGGGCGTCCTCCCCCACGGCCTCCCCTCGGCGGTCCACGCCGAACTCGCCGCGGCGGACGCCGAGATCCGCCCGGGCGGCCCCCTACCGGGCGACACCCGCACCGACGACCAACTCATCGACGCCTTCACCGCCGACCTACGCGACTTCGTACGCCGCCGGGGCCTCACCGGCGCGGTAGTGGTGAACGTTGCCTCGACGGAGCCGGTTCGGGGGAGTGGTGGGGTGGCGGACTGGGACGCCCCGGGTGGCGACAGGGCTTCGGCTGGTGAGCGGGCGGCGTCGGTGGGGGCGGCGTCCGTGGGGGCTGCTTCGGTGGGGGCTGCTTCGGGGGGCTGGGCGGGGCCTGGTGTGGCTTCGGCGGGGCCGCCCGTTGTGGCGCGGGGCGGCGTCGCTTCGGGGGACCCCGCTCGGATGCCCGCCAGTTCCCTCTACGCCGCGGCGGCGCTGCGGGCCGGGTGCCCCTACGTGAACTTCACTCCCTCGACGGGCCTGCACCACCCCCACCTCGCCGAGGCGGCGCTCACCTCCGGGCTCCCCTACGCGGGCCGGGACGGCAAGACCGGCCAGACCCTCCTGCGCTCGGTGCTCGGCCCGATGTTCGCCCAGCGGGCGCTCGCCGTACGGGCCTGGTCCGGCACGAACCTCCTGGGCGGCGGCGATGGCGCGGCCCTCGCCGACCCCGCCGCCGCGGCGGCCAAGAACGCCGGCAAGGAACGCGTCCTCGCCGACACCCTCGGCGCCGCCCCCGAGGGCGAGGTCCACATCGACGACGTCCCCTGCCTCGGCGACTGGAAGACGGCCTGGGACCACATCGCCTTCGACGGCTTCCTCGGCACCCGCATGGTCCTGCAGACCACCTGGCAGGGCTGCGACTCCTCCCTCGCTGCCCCGTTGATCCTCGACCTGGCACGCCTCACCTCCCGAGCCCACGCACGCGGCCTCTCCGGCCCCCTGCCGGAACTCGCCTTCTACTTCAAAGACCCGGACGACGGCGCCGCCGCCGCACTGGGGGACCAGTACCGAGCCCTGCTCGGCCTCGCCGACCGGCTGCGGGACCCGCGGTGAGCGCGGCACGCGACTGGGCCGAACTCCTTCGCGTCCCCGCCCTGTTCACCGTCCCCGGCGACGCGCTCGCCGGGGCGGCCTCGACCGGCCTGCGCCCCAACCGTCGCACCCTCCTCGCGATCACCTCCTCCCTCTGCCTGTACGAAGCGGGCATGGCCCTCAACGACTGGGCCGACCGAGCCGAGGACGCCGTCGAACGCCCCGAGCGCCCGCTGCCCTCGGGCCGCATCACCCCACCCGCGGCCCTCGCGGCAGCGGCCGCCCTCACCGCGACGGGCCTGACCCTCGCCTCCCGCGCCGGCCGTCCCGCCCTGGCGGTGGCAGCCACCCTGGCAGGCACGGTGTGGGCCTACGACCTGGGCCTGAAGCACACCCCCGCGGGCCCCGCGGCCATGGCCGCGGCACGAGGCCTCGATCTGCTCCTCGGCGCGACCGCCACGGCGGGCCCGGGCGCCACCCCTCTCGCCAAACACGCCCTGCCCTCCGCCACCACCCTCGCCGCCCACACCCTGGCCGTCACCGCAGTCTCCCGCCACGAAGCGCAGGGCGGCTCCTCGGCGACCCCCTTGGCGGCGCTCGCGGGGGTGACGCTGCTGGCAAGGTATTTGGGCGGGGGAGCGGGCGCCCGTGGTGCGAATGGTCAGGGTAGTGCAGGTGGTGCAGGTGGTGCGGGTGGTCCGGGTGGTGCAGGTATTGCGGATGGTGCGGCTGCTGGGGTGGGTGGGGTGCCTGGGGGTAGCGGGGTTGATGTGAGTAGTGGGGGCGCCGGTGCGGGTAGTGGGACCGATGGTGGGGGCGGCGGTGAACCTGCTGCGGTGGCCAGGTCCGGATGGCGATCGGGCGCGACGGGGTCCGGGACCCGGGTCCTGCCCTCCGCCGCTACCGCCCGCCAGGCCCTGCGCGGCGCCCTCGCTCTCGCCTACGTCGGGACCGCCGCCAAGCCCCTTCTCCACGCCGCTCTCAATCCCTCACCTCCTCTCACCCAACGCGCCGTCGGCGGCGGTATCCGCGCCATGATCCCGCTGCAGGCAGCGCTCGCCGCCCGGGCGGGCGCGGCGGGAACCGCTCTGTTGACCGTCGCCCTCGCCCCTGCCGCCCGTAAGTTCGCACGGAAGGTGAGCGTCACATGAGCGGCACCACCCCTGAGGCCCCACGCCCGGCTGGGCACCTCACCGGAGACCCGACCGGACGGCTCACCGGAGACCCGGCTGGACACCTCACCGGAAACCCGATCGACACCCTCTGCTTTGGCTACGGCACCAACGGCCTCACCGACCTCCGTCTCGACGACGCCCTCGGTCTCCTCGCCGACCTCGGCTACTCCGGTGTCGGCCTGACCCTCGATCACATGCACCTCGACCCCCTCGCCCCCGATCTCGCCGCCCGTACCCGCCATGTCGCCCGAAGGCTGGACCGCCTCGGCCTGACGGCCACCGTCGAGACCGGCGCCCGCTATGTCCTCGACCCGCGCCGTAAGCACGGCCCCTCCCTCCTCGATCCCGATCCGCACCGGCGGGCCGACCGCTCCCGCCTGCTGGTCCGCGCCGTCGACGTCGCCGCCGACCTCGGCGCCCACGCTGTGCACTGCTTCAGCGGTGTCCTCCCGGCGGGCACCTCCGGCGACATCGCCTGGAAGCGGCTTGCCGATGCCCTTGGCCCCGTCCTCGACGCCGCGTCAGGTGCTGGCGTTCCGCTCGCCGTCGAACCCGAACCCGGCCACCTCCTCTCCTCACTCGCCGACTTCCACCGTCTGCGCCGGGAGCTGGGCGACCCCGCCCCCGCACTCCTCGGCCTCACCCTCGACATCGGCCACTGCCAGTGTCTCGAACCGCTCCCTCCCGCCGACTGCGTGCGCGTCGCCGCTCCCTGGCTGCGGCATGTCCAGATCGAAGACATGCGGCGCGGCGTCCACGAGCATCTGCCCTTCGGGGACGGGGAGATCGACTTCCCGCCCGTCCTCGAAGCCCTGGCCGCCACCGGCTACCAAGGGCTGACCGTCGTCGAACTGCCCCGCCACTCCCACGCGGGCCCCCAACTCGCCGCACAATCGATCAACTTCCTCCGCAAGGCCGCGGTAGCCGCCGGGTGCGCCGCATCCACCGCAGCCGGCGAGGCGGTCCTTACCCCGACGGGACCCACTCCCGTCCCCGCCGCCGAAGGAGGAACACCGTGACCGACACCCCCGGAATCGCCGCCCTCCGTGCCCGTCTTGAAGCCGAGCTCGGCGGAGCCGCCCGCGCCTGGCTCGACCAGGCCACAGCCGAGGCCGCGGCCCACGCCGAGCGACGGGAGCAGCAGCGGACGCAAGGGCCGCTCCCTATGTGGGAGTTGAGGATCGCGGAGGCGGGGCGCCGCTGCGGCCCCGATCACGCCGACGCCGCCCGCGTCCTGCTCCTGCATGCGGCAGCCGCGGACCCGGCCACCCTCAGCCGTGTCTACGCACACGGGACCGCCCCCGAGCGCCGCGCGGTCCTGCGCGCCTTGCCGCACCTGGTGCCGGGCCCGGAGGCGCTGACGCTGGTCGAAGACGCCCTGCGCACCAACGACACCCGCCTCGTCGCCGCGGCCGTCGGCCCGTACGCCGCCGCGCACCTCACGCCGCACGACTGGCGTCACGCCGTCCTCAAGTGCCTGTTCACCGGCGTTCCCATGGACGCCGTCGCCGATCTGCCGAGGCGCGCCCGAGGCGACGGCGAACTCGCCCGCATGCTCGGCGACTACGCCGGCGAACGCACCGCGGCGGGCCGTGCCGTCCCCGGCGACCTGCATCGCGTCCTGGCCCTGACCGGCCCGGGGGCCATCTCGCCCCCCAAGGCTCCCCCGGGCCCCGCGGCCCCTTCGACCGGCGAGGAGTAGGAGTCCCGATGCGCATCTTCGATCCCCACATCCACATGACCTCCCGCACCACCGACGACTACCAGGCGATGTACGCGGCGGGTGTCCGCGCTGTCGTGGAGCCGGCGTTCTGGCTCGGCCAACCCCGCACCTCGCCCGCCTCCTTCTTCGACTACTTCGACTCCCTCCTCGGCTGGGAACCCTTCCGCGCCGCCCAGTACGGCATCGCCCACCACTGCACGATCGCCCTCAACCCCAAGGAGGCGAACGACCCCCGCTGCACGCCCGTCCTCGACGAACTGCCCCGCTATCTCGTCAAGGACAACGTCGTCGCCGTAGGAGAGATCGGCTACGACTCCATGACGCCCGCGGAGGACACCGCGCTCGCCACCCAGCTCCAGCTCGCCGCCGACCACGAACTGCCCGCTCTCGTGCACACCCCGCACCGCGACAAGCTCGCCGGCCTGCGCCGCACGATCGATGTCGTCCGCGAGTCGGCGATGCCCCTGGACCGCGTACTGATCGACCACCTCAACGAGACCACCGTCAAGGAGGCCAAGGGCAGCGGCTGCTGGCTCGGCTTCTCCGTCTACCCCGACACCAAGATGGACGAGGGGAGGATGATCGCGATTCTGCGGGAGTTCGGGCCCGAGCGGGTCCTGGTCAACTCCGCCGCGGACTGGGGAAAGAGCGATCCCCTGAAGACCCGCAAGGTGGCCGACGCCATGCTCGCGGCCGGATACGACGAGGACGACGTCGACCTGGTGCTGTGGCGCAACCCCGTCGCCTTCTATGGCCTCAGCGGCCGCCTCGCCCTGGACGTCGTCGGCACGGACGCCACCCACGAAGGCAACTCCATCCTGCGCGGCGGGGCGTGAGCCATGCGCTTCAGGCACCCCGACGGCTCCACCGTCCACCTGGCCTACTGTACGAACGTCCACCCCGCAGAGACCCTTGAAGGCGTCCTCGCCCAACTCCGCGACCACTGCGAACCCGTGCGCAAGAGACTCGGCAGGGACCGCATCGGCATCGGCCTGTGGCTCGCCAAGGACGCCGCCCACGCCCTCGTCACCGACCCGGCGGCCCTGCGCGGCCTGCGCACCGAACTCGACCGGCGCGGCCTCGAAGTCGTCACCCTCAACGGCTTCCCCTACGAGGGCTTCGGCGCCGAACAGGTCAAGTACAGCGTGTACAAGCCGGACTGGACGGACCCGGAACGCCTCGCCCACACCACCGACCTGGCCCGGCTCCTCGCAGCCCTGCTCCCCGACGACGTCACCGAAGGCACCATCTCCACCCTGCCCCTCGCCTGGCGCACCCCCTTCGGCTCCCTGCGCGCCGAGTCCGCCCGCACCGCCCTCACCGCGCTCGCCCAGCGGCTGGACGCCCTGGACGAGCTGACCGGCCGCTCCATCCGCATCGGCCTCGAACCAGAACCGGGCTGCACCATCGAGACGACCGCCGACGCGATCGCCCCGCTCACCGCAGTCGGCCACGACCGCATCGGTGTCTGCGTCGACACCTGCCACCTCGCCACCTCCTTCGAGGACCCGAGGACCGCCCTCGACGCCCTCACCGTCGCCGGGATCCCCGTCGTCAAAACCCAGCTCTCCGCCGCCCTGCACGCCGAACATCCCCACCTCCCCGATGTGCGCGAGGCCCTCGCCGCCTTCGACGAGCCCCGCTTCCTCCACCAGACACGCACCCTGACCGGCATCGGACTGCGCGGTACCGACGACCTCGGCGAGGCCCTCACCGGCAACGCACTGCCCGACACGGCCCCCTGGCGGGCCCACTTCCACGTCCCACTCCACGCGGCCCCCGCCGCGCCCCTCACCTCCACGCTCCCCGTGCTCCAGGACGCCCTGGCCCGACTCGTCGGCGGACCCGCTCCCCTCACCCGCCACCTTGAGGTCGAGACCTACACCTGGCAGGCCCTCCCCTCTGAACTCCGCCCACGCGGCCGACACCAACTCGCCGAGGGCATCGCCGCCGAACTCGCCCTCGCCCGCGACCTCCTCACGGACCTCGGCCTGAAGGAACTCCCATGACCCAGCCCCCGAGCGCCCCGCACAGCGGCCCCACACCTCTTCTCGTCATCGACGTCGTCGGCCTCACCCCTCGCCTCCTCGACCACATGCCGCGCCTCAAGACGCTCGGCCAGTCCGGGTCCAGGGCGCCGCTCGGCACCGTCCTGCCCGCCGTGACCTGCGCCGCCCAGTCCACCTTCCTCACCGGCACCACCCCCGCCGAACACGGCATCGTCGGCAACGGCTGGTACTTCCGTGAGCTCGGCGACGTACTCCTGTGGCGCCAGCACAACGGCCTCGTCGCCGGCGACAAGCTGTGGGACGCCGCCCGTCGCGCGCACCCCGGCTACACCGTTGCCAACATCTGCTGGTGGTACGCCATGGGCGCCGACACCGACTTCACCGTCACCCCCCGCCCCGTCTACTACGCCGACGGCCGCAAGGAACCCGACTGCTACACCCGGCCGCCGGCCCTGCACGACGAACTCACCGACAAGCTCGGCACGTTCCCCCTCTTCCACTTCTGGGGTCCCGGCGCCGACATCGTCTCCAGCCGCTGGATCGTCGACGCCACCCGGCACATCATCGACACCCGCCACCCCGACCTGGCCCTGTGCTACCTCCCTCACCTCGACTACGACCTGCAGCGCTTCGGCCCCGACGACCCCCGCTCCCACCGTGCGGCGGCCGACCTGGACGCGACCCTCACCCCGCTACTCGACGACGCCCGAACCGAAGGCCGCACCGTCGTCGCGCTCTCCGAGTACGGCATCACCCGCGTCAATCGGCCGGTCGACATCAACCGCGTCCTGCGCCGTGCGGGCCTGCTGGAGGTGCACACGCAAGACGGCATGGAGTACCTCGACCCGATGGCCTCGCGCGCCTTCGCCGTCGCCGACCACCAGATCGCCCACGTCTACGTGCGCCGCCCGGAAGACCTCGACGCCACCCGCGCCGCCCTCCAGGACGTCCCCGGTATCGAGCAACTCCTGGACGACGAGGGCAAGAAGGCACACCACCTGGACCATCCGCGCTCGGGCGAGCTGGTCGCCGTCGCCGAGCCGGACGCCTGGTTCACGTACTACTACTGGCTCGACGACGCCCGCGCGCCCGACTTCGCGCAGCTCGTCGAGATCCACCGCAAACCCGGTTACGACCCCGTCGAGCTCTTCATGGACCCCGAGGACCCCTACGTCCGCGTCAAGGCCGCGGGCGCGCTGGCCCGCAAGAAGCTCGGCATGCGCTACCGCATGGCGGTCGTGCCCCTGGACCCCTCACCTATTCGAGGCAGCCATGGCCGCCTGCCCACCAGCGAGGACGAAAGTCCGCTCATCCTGTGCTCCACCCCCCGCGCCGTCGGCGGCCGCATCGCGGCCACCGATGTGAAATCACTCCTGCTCCACCTCGCGGGCCTGCAATGATTTCTGCCTACCCGCGTCGCTGAATCTGCTTGATCTCCACTGAACCAGACAGCTCGGACCCTGCCATCAGGGTCCGACCCCCAGTGATCCCTGAAACGGATTTCGAACCCATCCCTGACTCATCCCCGAGCCGTCCCTCACCCGACCCTTGAACCAGCCGAGGAGAACCGCATGAGCCGCAAGCCGACACCCGCCGACCCCGCACTCGCCCACAGACTCAGCCGACGCGGCATGCTCGGCGTCGCCGCGGGCGCCACCGCCGCGGCCCTCGTCGGCGCCACCACCCCTGCCGTCGCGGCGGACAAGGGCCGCGGCCGCCCCGTGCTGCCACCCGGCCGCCTCGGCATCCAGCTCTACAGCCTCCGCGACAAGGTCTCCACCCTCGGATTCGCCGCCGTGTTCGCCGAGTTGGCGAAGTACGGCTACGACGAGATCGAGTTCGCCGGATACAGCCAGGGCTCGGCGGGTGCGATCACCCTCGCCCAACTCAAAGCGCTGGCCCGCGACCACGGCCTGCATCCCATCGGGTCCCACGTCGGCTATTACGACAACAACAACCCGAACGCGTATACGTTCGCGCAGAACCTCACCAAGGTCCTCGACGACGCCCAGGCCCTCGGCCTCAAGCACATCGGGACCGCGTCGGGCCCCTTCCGCTACGGTTCGACCGTCGACGCCTGGAAGCGTGCGGCCGAGGACTTCAACACGTACGGCGAGGCGGCCCGAAAGCGCGGCATGAAGTTCTACCAGCACAACCACGCCGAGGAGTTCTCCTTCGCCACGGACAAGCCGAACGTCCGCCTCTACGACGTGCTGCTCGCCGAGACCGACCCCGACTGCGTGTATCTGGAGATGGACATCTACTGGGCCTACTGCGCCCAGTTCCGGTTCAGCAAGCGGCCCGACGGCAGGCCCGCCCCCTTCGAGCCGGTCGACTACGTACTCAGGCAGCCCCACCGCTATCCGCTGTTCCACGTCAAGGACGGGGTGCGTGACGAGACGACCCGGGACGGCTACCGCATGGCGGATGTCGGGGACGGCGACATCGACTACAGGAAGTTCCTGTCGAAGGTGACCGCGCGCACCCGCCACGGCCGGCGCTACCACCACTGGCAGACCGAGCACGACAACCCGGTCGAGTCCTACGCCTTCGCCCGCAAGTCCAGCGAGCACCTGCACTCCCTGCGCTCGGGCCGCTGCGGGGACTGACCCCGCACGCGGCACGGAGGGGCCCTTCCGCCATCAGGAGGGCCCCTCCGTGCCGTGTCCGGACGCCAGACCAGAGCCTCACGCGCGCGCCCGGGTGGACTGCGCTGGGCTCCGCCGTCATGTCAAGCCATCTCCTCACCGAGGGGTTGCGGATTCGGGTCGATGTTTTTGAGCTTGGGCCTGCTGGGCTGGGACAGGAACAGCGCGATGAATCCGGCGAACAGCGAGATCGACCCGGCCAGGGTGAACGCGCCCGCGTGCCCCCAATTGCTCACCACCACGGCTCCCACGCCGGAGCCGAGAAGTCCGGAGACCAGCTTGGAGCTGTAGACCAGGCCGTAGTTGGGGCGTTGTTGTTCTCGCCGAAGTAGTCCGCCGTCATGGCGGCGAACATGGGGAAGATGGCGCCGCCGCCGAATCCGCCCCGCCCGGTGCCGTTGACGATGGCCTTCAAGGACATGGCCGTGGCGACGATTCCGTCGGCGAACCCGGCCTCCTCCCCGATGTCCACCTGGAACGCGATTCCGACGATGTTCACGCCCGAGGTGCACAGCAGACAGAACCACATCAGCGTGACCCGGCCGGCCTGCCATGCCTCCTTGGGGGTGTACTGCCGTACGGCGGGCGGATTCGTCCGCAGTGCGCGCCGCGCGCGTGGCTCGTCCGGCGGACGCAGTGGGTCCACATCGGCCGGCCACCAGCTCTTCGGCGGATCCTTGAAGAAGTGGCCCGCCACGGCGACCATCGCCGCGAGGAAGAGACCGACGGACACCAGCACCCAGCGGAAATTCGTCGATGAGCCCGGTATCTCCGACGATGCCCAGGTCGATGTCCCTGTTCTGCCACGGTGCGGTAGTCGAGGTCGATCTGGACGACGGTGGCGTCCGGGGAAAGGCGCTTTCCGTAGCCCATACGGAAGTCGAAGTGCGTCCCCACGATGACGATGAGGTCGGCGTACCCGGCTCGAAGCGGTGGCACGGCTGGCGATCGACCCGGCGGAAGGGGTGACACAGGCCAAGGCCACCGAGATCGCGGCCGCCGCGGGGCTCCCCGCCGAAACCATCGACACGCTGGTCGCACTCTGGCGCGTTCTGGTCCGTGAGGACGCCCTCCTGGTGGAGGTCACCCACTCATGCGCACCGCCCGAGGGGCGACCCTCGCCCTGGACGGCAAGGTCACGCTCGACGACACGCCCGCTTCCGCCAGGAGCGGTGGGGCGGCGAACAGACGGCGTACGGCCAGGGTGGTTTGGAGGTGGAAGCCGCCGCCAAGGGGTTCAACTTCGTGAAGTTCGACGGCGAGGCACCACCCACATCGACTGCCTGGCCGCCTTCGAGGACGACGCCGACACCGACCTCTCGTCCTCATCGGCGAGATCGGTGGCGACGCCGAGGAACGCGCGGCGGCGTACATCGAGGAGTCCGTCACCAAGCCCGTCGTGGCGTACATCGCCGGCTTCACCGCCCCCGAGGGCAAGACGATGGGCCACCGGGCGCGATCGTCTCCGGCTCGTCGGGCACCGCGGAGGCCAAGGAGGCGGCGCTGGAGGCCGTCGGCGTACGTGCGGGCGACACCCCGACCGAGACGGCGCGGCTCGTGCTCGATCGCTTGGGGAGGTGACGGCCTGTACCGCCGCCCCGCCCGCCGGACGAGATACCGGGCTCCAGCCCCGCCCGCCCGGGGAGGGAACCGGCGCCAGCCCAGCCCGGCCCCATCCCATCCCGCCCCACCCCGCCCGTGCACCGTGAGCGGAGACGACCGAATGGCAACCCGAAACCCATCCCGCGGCGAACCCACACCCGCCCCCGCAAGCGCCGTCGTCCTCGTCCTCAAAGCCGGCACGGCCTGGTCCGACGCCTGGCAACAACGCTGCCTCGCCGTTGCACCCGAGGCCTTCCGCGACGACCGCGTCCTGACTCTCTGGAACGGCACCTGGCACGCAGACGGCCGCACCCTCCCCGCCACCAGCCCCGTCAACGGCACGCCCATCGTCGGCCCGCCGCGAGTCGACGCCACCACGGCCCGACGCGCCGTGCGTGCCGCACTCGACCAGCACCGCGCCTGGCGCCACACGTCCCTCGCCGAGCGGCGCGCCCGCGTCGCCGCCACGCTCGACGCCCTCGCCCTCACCCAGCACCGGGAGCTGCTCGCGCTGCTCCTCGTCTGGGAGATCGGCAAGCCATGGCAGATCGCGCGGGCGGACGTGGACCGGGCCATCGACGGCGTGCGCTGGTACGCCGACGGCATCGAGGTGATGGTCGAGGGCAGGACCCCGCGGCGCCGCTGAACGGGCCCGTTCCAACATCGCGAGCTGGAACTACCCGATGAGCGTGCTCGTTCACGCAATGCTGGTACAGGCACTGGCAGGGAACGCGGTCATCGCCAAGACCCCGACCGACGGCGGCGTCGCCTGCCTCACCCTCACCCTCACCCTCGCCTGCGCACTCGCCGCCCGCGAGGGACTTTCCGTCACCCTCGTCAGCGGCAGTGGAGGCGAGCTGTCCGAAGCGCTCGTGCGCGCGCCCGAGATCGGCTGCGTCTCGTTCGTCGGCGGCCGCGACACGGGCGCCGCGGTGGCCACGGCAGTCGCCGGCCTCGGCAAACGGCACATTCTCGAACAGAAGGGACTGAACACCTGGGGCATCTGGAACTACGCGACTGGGACGCGCTCAGCGCGGTCGTCCCCCAGCTCTTCGACTACGGCAAGCAGCGCTGCACCGCCTACCCTCGCTTCGTCGTGCAGCGTGCCCTGTTCGACGAGTTCCTCGCCGCATACCTGCCGGCCGTCAGCACGGTACGCGTGGGCCATCCGCTCGCAGTCGGGCACCCGGGGGATCCCTTTCCCGAGCTCGACCTCGGGCCGCTGATCAACGCGGCCAAGGCCAAGGAGCTGGCCGACCAGGTCACTGAGGCCGTCGGCCGGGGCGCCGTCCCGCTGTACCGCGGCGCCGCAGCGCCGGGCCGCTTCCTGCCCGGCCAGGAAACGGACGCCTGTCTCTACCCGGTCACGCTGCTCAACCCGCCGTCATCCTCCCCACTGCACCACGCGGAGCTGTTCGGTCCGGTCGACACCATCGTCGTGGTCGACAGGGAGGCGGAGCTGCTCGCCGCCATGAACGCGTCGAACGGCGCGCTCGTCGCCACGCTGTCCACCGACGACCCGGCGACGTACGAACGCCTCGCGCCCCAGATCCGCGCCTTCAAGGCCGGCCGGGGCACGCCGCGCTCGCGCGGTGACCGCGAGGAGCTCTTCGCGGCTTCGGCGCGTCATGGCGCGGTGCGTTCGTCGGCGGAGAGCTGCTGGTGCGCGCCGTCACGCAGGGCTCGTCGGGGGAACGGGCGCCGGGGAACTTCCCTGGTTAGCACCTCATGGCCTAGGTCCTGGCCTCATGGTGCGCCTCATGGCCTCGGCCTCGTGGCACAGGTCGGTGCAGGTCGGGACTTGTGTCGGCGCAGGTCGGGCCGAGTCGGGCCAGTCGGGGCAGGTCCCGGACCGGCCGGGTTCGGCCGATGCCTTGCCGGTCCGCGCCACGGAAAGCAAGCGGCTCGTTACCCTTGGTGATGACGTGGAGAGAGCGGTGCGGCTCACCGTGCATCCGGTGGTCGGTGGGCGGATACGCAGGTGAAAGGCACTCCGAAACCTTGGTATTGTTGTCCATGTCGCCGCGGGGAACACACCGCACGGCGGCAGACACCTAGTCCGGGTGGCGGAATGGCAGACGCGCTAGCTTGAGGTGCTAGTGCCCTTTATCGGGCGTGGGGGTTCAAGTCCCCCCTCGGACACCAGTAACCAGTAGGCCAGCAGCACCAGCAAGGCCCCAGTTCATCGAGCTGGGGTCTTCCGCGTTGGGGTCTTCTGCGTTTCAGGATGTCGCCCACAGTGATCGCACATGCCCCAGGTGCCGCGCCATGCACCGCTCGGCGGCCTTGGGGTCGCCGGCGAGCATCAGGTCGAGGAGTTCGATGTGCTCCTCGGCGGACGGGGTCAGCTGGTCGCGTTCGTCCAGGGCCGTGAGGCCGTAGAGGCGGGAGCGCTTGCGGAGGTCGCCGACCGTTTCGACCAGGCGGTCGTTGCCGGAGAGGGCGAGGAGTGAGAGGTGGAAGCGGCGGTCGGCCTCCAGGTAGGCGATGAGGTCGTGGCCGCGGGCGGCGCGCACGATCTCCTCGGCGGTCGGGCGCAGCGCCTCCAGGTCCTCGCGGGCCGCGGTGCGGGTGATCCGGCCGATCATGGGGACCTCGATGAGGGCGCGGATCTCCGTGTACTGGTCGAGGTCGCGTTCATTGACCTCCGTGACGCGGAAGCCCTTGTTGCGGACGGGCTCCACCAGGCCCTCGCGGGCCAGATCGAGCATCGCCTCGCGTACGGGCGTCGCCGAGATGCCGAAGTCCTCGGCGAGGCCGGGTGCGGAGTAGATCTCGCCGGGGCGCAGCTCGCCGGAGATCAGAGCGGCCCGCAAGGCGTGGGCGACCTGGTCGCGCAGCCGTTCCCTGGTGGTGATGAGGTTCTTCTGTTTCAGGTGCCCCATGGTGCTCCCCTCCGGTGGGTTCCGCGCCCGCGCGGATCACCAACGTACAATGTCACGTTGTCAGTTGGGGGGAGCGGGAGCGGAGGCGGGGGTCAGAGGGTGAAGCCTGCCGGGAAAGGGTCGTCGGGGTCCAGGAAGTACTGGGCCGTGCCGGTGATCCAGGCCCGCCCGGTGATCCGGGGGACGACCGCTGGAAGGCCCGCCACCTCCGTGCGGGCGATGAGGCGGCCGGTGAACTCCGTGCCGATGAAGGATTCGTTGACGAAGTCGCGGTTCAGGGGGAGTTCGCCGCGGGCGTGCAGTTGTGCCATCCGTGCGGACGTGCCCGTCCCGCACGGGGAGCGGTCGAACCAGCCGGGGTGGATCGCCATCGCGTGCCGGGAGCGGTGCGCGTCCGAGTCCGGCGCGGCCAGGTAGACGTGCTTGACCCCGGAGATCTCCGGTTGCTCGGGGTGCGTGGGGCGGGCCGGTGATGCGTTGATCGCGTCCATGATGGCGAGGCCCGCCGCGAGGAGGTCGTTCTTGTGCGCGCGGTCGAACGGTAGTCCCAGAGCGTCTAGTTGGACGAGCGCGTAGAAGTTCCCGCCGAAGGCCAGGTCGTACGTGACCGTGCCGTGGCCCGGCACCTCGGCCTCGCGGTCCAGGGCGACGCAGAAGGCGGGGACGTTGGTGAGTGTGACCGATGTCGCCGCGCCGTCGGTCACGTGTACGTCGACGGAGACCAGGCCCGCCGGGGTGTCCAGGCGGACCGTCGTGACCGGCTCGGTGACCTGCACCATGCCCGTCTCGACCAGGACGGTGGCCACGCCGATGGTGCCGTGGCCGCACATCGGCAGCAGCCCGGACACCTCGATGTAGAGGACTCCGTAGTCGGCGTCGGGGTGGGTCGGGGGCTGGAGTATCGCGCCGCTCATCGCGGAGTGGCCGCGCGGTTCGTACATCAGGAGGGTGCGGAGATGGTCGAGGTGCTCGATGAAGTGAAGTCTGCGTTCGGCCATGGTGGCGCCGGGGATCACCCCCACGCCGCCGGTGATCACGCGCGTGGGCATGCCCTCGGTGTGCGAATCCACCGCGTGGAACACGTGACGGGTGCGCATGGGGCTCCTCTCGTCGGGACGGGGTAGCGGGTGGGGCGGGGCAAGGGGGGTGAGTTAGTGGTGGCCGGCTGCCAGCGCCCTTTCCGTGGCCGCCCGCACCAGTGCTTCCGTGGCGCCGGACAGTGCGGTGCGCGGCGGACGGGCCGGACCGCCGCGGCGGCCCACGAGGTCCATCGACAGCTTGATGGACTGCACGAACTCGGTCTTCGAGTCCTGGCGCAGGAGCGGGTGCAGCGACTTGTAGAGGGGGAGCGCCGTGTCCAGGTCCCGGGCACAGGCGGCGTGGTAGAGCTCCGCGCAGGCGGCGGGGAAGGCGTTCGGATATCCGGCGATCCAGCCGACCGCACCCGCGAGGGCCAGCTCCACCAGGACGTCGTCCGCGCCGATCAGCAGGTCGAGGTGCGGGGCGAGTTCGGCGATCTCGTACGCCCTGCGCACATCGCCACTGAACTCCTTCACCGCCATGATGGTGCCGTCCGCGTGGAGTTGGGCGAGCAGGCCGGGCGTCAGGTCGACCCTCGTGTCCAGGGGATTGTTGTACGCGATCACTGGGATGCCCGCTTTGGCGACCTCGGCGTAGTGGGCGCGCACGGACCGCTCGTCGGCGCGGTAGGTGTTCGGCGGCAGGAGGAGCACGGAGCCGCAGCCCGCCTGCGCCGCCTGCTCGGCCCAGCGGCGGGACTCGGCGCTGCCGTAGGCGGAGACGCCGGGCATCACGCGGGCCGCGTCGCCCGCCGCGTCGACGGCGGTGCGTACGACGCGGGCGCGTTCGTCGTCGGTGAGCGTCTGGTACTCGCCCAGGGAGCCGTTGGGCACCACGCCGTCGCAGCCGTTCGCGATGAGGTGGCGGACGTGCTCGGCGTAGGAGTCGTAGTCGACGGAGAGGTCTTCGCGCAGGGGGAGCGCGGTGGCGACCATGATGCCGCGCCAGGGGCGGTCCGGCGTCCAGGTGCAGGTTGGGGTGGGCGTGGTGGCGGTGGCGGCGGCGGGCGCGGTGGCGGTGGAGGAGGGGGCAGTGGAGGAGGTGGGGGTGGTCATGATGGGTGCCCTTCTGCGGGGTCTTCTGTGGGGGCTGCCTGGGGTGGGGCTTCGGCGGGTGCCGTGGCTTCGGTGGCTTCAGTTGGTGTGGTGGCTTCGTGGGTTTCGGGGACTTCGGTGGGTGCGGCGAATGCTCTGGGCGCTCCGGATGCGCCGCGTGTACTGAAAGTTGCCGGAGCGCTGGGGTCGGCGGGAGCAGCCGGAGCAGCGGGGGAGGTAGGAGCGTCGTGTGTGCCGGGAGCTCCTGGAGCGGTGACTTCGGCGGGGGCGGCAGGAGCGCCGCGTGTGCTGGGAGTCCCCGGAGCGCTGGGGCCGGTGGGAGTGGCGGGGCCGGCAACAACGGCGGGGGCGGTGGTCGGCAGCTGGGCGAGTGTGCCTAGAGGGACTGGCGTGGCCAGTGGGCGACGGTCCGGGGGTGCGGGGGCGGTGGTGGACGGCGCGGTGAGGCAGGTCACGGCCGTTCCGCACATGCGGCCCTGGCACCAGCCCATGCCCGCCCGGGTGAGGAGCTTGACGGTACGAGCGTCATGGGCGCCGTAGTCGGCCACGGCCTCGCGGACGCGGCCTGCCGTCACCTCCTCGCAGCGGCACAGGTCCGTGTCGTCGGAGAGCCACCGCGTCCAGCCGAGACCTGGCGCGTGCGTGGCGGCCATGGCCTCGGCGAAGGCGCGCATACGGTCGCGGCGGCGGCGCAGGGCGCGCAGCCGTGGGGTCGGTGAGGGCTGCCTGCCGGTCAGCCTGCCGGTCAGCCTGCCGGTCAGCCTGGCGGCGACCGCCAGTGCCGCCAACTCGCCTTCCTTCAGCGACAGCTGCGCGCCGCCGACGCCCGATGTCTCGCCTGCCGCCCACATGCCTGGGAGCGAGGTCTCCTGGAGGGGGCTCAGGTCGAGGGCGTGCGTGCCGTCCGCGGTGCGGCGGGTGGCGCAGCCGAGTGCGGTCGCCAGGTCGATCTGCGGGATCAGGCCGTGGCCCACCGCCAGCGCGTCGCAGGCGATGCGGCGGGCCGTGCCCGGTACCGGCCGCCAGTCGCGGTCCAGGCGGGTGACCGTCACCGCCTCCACCCGCTCCGTGCCGTGTGCCTCGGTCACCGCGCTGCGGGTGCGCAGGCGTACCCGGTGACGCAGCAGAGCCCGGCCGTGGAGCGCGGCCTCCGCGAGCTTGTGCGGGTTGGTGGCGAGGGCGCTCGGGTGGCGGGCGTAACCGAGGTAGCCCGACGCCTCGATCACCTCCGGGACCCGGGCCCCCGCCGTGGCGAGCGAGGCGGCTACGGCGAGGAGGAGTGGGCCACTCCCTGCCACGACGATGCGCCTGCCGGGCAGGGCGAGGCCCGACTTGAGCACGGCCTGGGCGCCGCCCGCGCCCACGACGCCGGGCAGGGTCCAGCCCGGGAACGGGAGGTGACGTTCGTACGAGCCGGTCGCGAGGAGGAGGGCACGGGCGTGGATGGTCACGGGTTGCTGTGGCACGGGCGGGTCCGTAGGGTCCGCGCCGTCCTCGCCGGTCAGGGCGTGGATGACCCACTCCCCGGCTGCCTCGCGCGTCACCGTCCAGACGTGGTGGCCGAAGAGCTGGGTGACGTCGGTCGCCGCCAGACGGTCGCGCAGGCCGACGAAGGTGGGCCAGTCGTGGTGCAGGGCTTCGGGGCGGGTGGCGCCCGTGGCCGGCGCGGGGTGGCGGTAGAACTGGCCTCCAGGCTGTCCCGCAGCATCCAATAGGACCACTGAGAGGCCGAGTTCGCCCGCCGTGACCGCACCGGCCAGTCCTGCCGGGCCCGCTCCGAGTACCGCGAGGTCGTACGTCTCAGACGCCGAGCCCGGCATGGCCGTCTCCTTCCTGCGTGGTCACCGCGTCGCCGGGCCGGGCGGTGACCAGGCAGGCGCGCCGGTTGGGGCGGCCGTTGACCGTCGCGAGGCAGTCGTAGCACTGGCCGATCCCGCAGAACGCCCCGCGCGGCCGTCCGCCGACCCGGGTGCTGCGCCAGGCGAGAACCCCGGCGGACCAGAGCGCGGCGGCGATGGACTGGCCGGGCAGAGCGGTCAGTTCACGTCCGTCGAGGGTGATCGTGAAGCCGGTGTCGGGTGCGGCGCCTACGAGGGCTGCGGGCGTCCGGGGCGTCCGGGGTGTCTGGGGTGTCCGGTCATCATGCGTCATGGAACCGGCTCCTAGGTGAGTGACGGGCCTTCTTGGGTAGGGGCGTTGCGGCACGCGACCTCACACCGTGGGCGCCTCTCGTGTGAAGCGTTCCGGAGCGAACGGGCCCGGCGGTAACGGAGGTTCACGTCCCGTCAGCATCGTGGCGATGAGCAGGCCCGTCGCCGGGGCCAGTCCGATGCCCGCGCCTTCGTGGCCGCACGCGTGCAGCAGGCCGGGGACGCGCGGGTCGGGGCCGATCGCCGGGAGGTGGTCGGGGAGGTAGGGGCGGAAGCCCGCGTAGGCGCGGATCACCCGTACGTCGGCGAGGGCGGGGAAGAGGTGGGTGGCCTGGGCCGCGAGGCGTCGCAGGACCTCCACGGACAGGGTGCGGTCGAAGCCCACGCGCTCCCGGCTCGCCCCGATGAGCACCGGGCCCGCCGGGGTGCCCTCCACCACGGCGGAGGTCTGCAAGGCGGCGGAGCCGCTCGCGACGTCGGCGACGTAGTCGGCGGAGTACACCTTGTGCCGCACGACGCGCGGCAGGGGTTCGGTGACGAGGACGAAGCCGCGCCGGGGGAGCACCGGCAGCTCCACGCCCGCGAGGCGGGCGAGTCGGCCGCCCCAGGTACCGGCGGCGTTGACCACGTACGGCGCGCGCACCTCACCCATGGGCGTCCGCACGCCACTCACCTCGCCCCTCGCGCCGGTGAGTACCGCGGTGACTTCCTCGCCGAGCCGCAGCGTCAGGCGTCCGGGGCGTCCGGGGCGTCCGGGGCGTCCGGGGCATCCGGGGCGCCCGCCATGGGCGCCGGAGCCAGCCCCAGCGCCGGCACCCTCCCCAGCCCCAGCCCCAGCCCCAGCCCTAGCCCCAGCCCCGGCACCGCCGGTCCCCGCCGCAGCCCGCAGCAAATGCGCTGCCGCCAACGCCGGTTGCACCTGCGCGTCCTGCGGATAGTAGAAGCCGCCCGCGAGGCCGGGGGCCAAGTGGGGTTCGTGGTCGGTGAGGCGGTCGGCCGGGACTTCGATCGCCTCGACGCCCGCGCGCCCCTGCCCCGCCGCGAAGCCACGCAGGGCGGTCATTCCGGACTCCGTGGAGGCGACGACCAGGCCGCCTTTCCTCTCGTACTCGATGCGCGAGGGAAGCTCGGCGGCCAGGTCAGCCCACAACCCAGCGGACAGGAGGGCGAGTTCGAGCTCCGGCCCTGGTTCCTTGTCGGAGACGAGGAGGTTGCCCTCACCCGCTCCTGTGGTGCCGCCCGCGACGGGGCCGCGGTCGATGACGGTGACGTGGAGGCCGGAGAGGGAGGCGTAATAGGCGCAGGCCGCGCCGACCACTCCCGCTCCCACGACGATGAGATCCGAGAATTCCGGTCGCCCGGAAGGGTGTCCCGTGAGCACGGCAGTAATATTTCACATGGTACTTGTGCTGCCAAGGGGCCGCGGGACGCCGGGAGTTGTTCACGGAGAGGGAAGGTCAGTCGCGGCGGTTGTGCGTGCCGGGGGTGTAGCCGAAGGCGCGGCGGAACACGTCGATGAAGGCGCTGGTGGACGACCATCCGCAGCGGTGCGCGACCGTGGTGACCGGCGTGCCGTCGGCCAGCATGCGCAGGGCGTGGTAGAGGCGGAGCTGAGTGCGCCACTGGGGGAAGGTCATGCCGAGTTCGCGGCGGAAGAGGCGGCTGAGGGTGCGCTCGCCCGCCCCGGCCACGGCGGCGAGCTCGGCCAGGCCGCGAGGGTCCGCCGGGTCGCCGTGCAGCAGGGCGCAGACCGCGGTGAGGCGGGGGTCCGAGGGGGTGGGCAACTGGACGGGCTGCTGCGGTGACGCGCGCAGTTGGTCGAGGAGCACCGCGCGCAGGCGCCGCCGCTCAGGTGTCTCCTCGTGCGGCGCCCGCGTGCAGGCGAGGATCAGTTCGCGCAGCAGCGGGCTTACGGCGAGGACGGTCGGGGCGTCGAGTCCGAGCGGGTTCGTGCAGGCGGGCAGGCCGAGCAGGTGCAGGGCCAAGTGGCCGTGGGCGCGGTGGGCGTGGACGCAACCGGCGGGGACCCAGATGGCGCGGGTGCCGGGGGCGAACCACGTGCCGGCTTCGGTGGTGACGGCCACGACGCCGGAACCGGCGTAGATGATCTGGTGGTCGTCGTGGCGGTGTGCGTCGATGCGCTCGCCGGGAGCCAGGGCCTGGGTGCGGGTGGGCGCCTCGGGCGTGTGGCGGATGTCCGGCATAGGTTGGCACTTTATCGGAAGCGCGCCAACGGGGGGCGTGGCGACGATGGGGCGGTGTCAAAACCCGCCCCCCGCTACCGTCATCGCCCCCTCACTCTCCTGACCCTCGGCCACGCCTGCGTCGACGTCTATCAGGGAGCCGTCGCCGCGCTCGTCCCCTTCTTCGTCTCCGAGCGTGCCTATACCTACGCCGCCGCGTCCGGCATCGTGCTCGCCGCGTCCCTGCTCTCCTCCGTGGTGCAGCCGCTGTTCGGGGTGCTCACCGACAAGTGGGCGATGCCGTGGCTGCTGCCGGTGAGCACGTTGGTGGGCGGGGCGGGGGTCGCCCTCGCCGGGGTCAGCGGCAACTACGTACTGACTCTTCTCGTCGTCGCCGTGTCCGGCATCGGCGTCGCCGCGTACCATCCGGAGGCCGCGCGCGTGGCACGGCGGGCGAGCCGCGGCAGCCACACCGCCATGAGCTGGTTCTCCCTCGGCGGCAACCTCGGCTTCGCGACCGCACCCCTCCTGATCGCCGCCATCGTCGCCACGGGCGGTCTGCGGGCCTCCCCGCTCCTCGTGGTTCCCGCCCTCGCCGGGGCGGCGCTGTGCGTGGCCGCGCTGCGGGGCATCAGAGCCTCCGAGGCCGCCGAAGCCGCGTCCGGGAGCGTGGCGCCGAGCCCCGTCGCCGGCGAGGACGACTGGCCCTCCTTCCTGAAACTGTCCGGCGCTGTCGTCTGCCGCTCGATCGTCTTCACCGGACTGAGCACGTTCATCGCGTTGTACGTGCGTCAGCGCACCGGCGGCGGAGAAGCCGCGGGGACCATCGCCCTGTTCGTGCTCTACCTCGGCGGCGCCGTCGGCACGTTGGCGGGCGGGAGGCTCGCCGCCCGCCATGGGCGCCTCCCGGTGGTGCGGTGGTCGTACGCCCTGACGGTCCTCGCGGTGGCGGGCGTCGTCCTCGCTCCCGCGCCGACGCTCCTCGCCTTCGTCGCTCTCACCTCGGCCGGCCTGTACGTGCCGTTCTCCCTGCACATCACCCTCGGCCAGGACTATCTGCCCCGTCGCATGGGCACCGCGAGCGGGGTCACGCTGGGCCTGACGGTGAGCGTCGGCGGCCTCGTGAGCCCTCTCATCGGCGCCCTCGCCGACGCCGCCTCCCTGCGGACCGCCCTCGCGCCGCTGATCGCGCTGCCCGCCCTCGGCTGGCTCCTTCTGCGCACCTTGCGTGAGCCGGGTGCGCCGGGTGAGCCAGGGGCGGGAGCCGTGCCCGCCCCTGAGGCCGGGGAAGCCGCAGAGGTTCCTCGCTCCTGAGGGGTTGTCAGTGCAATTTCACATTACTACGTTACGCATCACATGGCGCAGCGGACGGCCATGCAAGTGCCGCCCCAGGTACGCCAGTTGCTGATCGACGCGTCAATCCCCCACCTCCCCCAGAGGAGTCAGCGGTGTCCCCATTACGTCCACGAACCCTGCGCAGATCCGTGCTCGCCGGCGCGGTAGCGGCGACCCTCTGCCTCACGGCCGCCCCGCTCGTCCAAGCAGCCGAACCCGCCTCCGCCCCCATCGCGGAGCGCCGCACCGCCGCGACGAAGGCGCCCGCCGAGCCCAACCCCTTCGACCTGGTCGACCGCAGGGCGAACGCCCCCAAGCCGAGCGCCTACCCGGTCCCGGCGCCCGGTGGACTCAAGGGAGGCGGCACCCCGGGCGCCCGCACCCCCAAGCCGAACGCCCCGACGGAGACCAATCCCAAGGCCAATCCCAAGGCCAATCCGAAGGCCGCCCCCTGCACCCTCGACGGCATATCCGGCCTGGCCCCCGAGCGGTTCGCCGACTTCCTCGCCGACCCGGCCGTCACCGCCGACGGCTGTCTGCGCACGCTCATCTGGACCTGGGACCGACGGCTCGCCCCTGTCATGTCGGACGCCCACGTCCAGGCGGTCTCCGGCCGGATCACCCGGCTCGCCGCCGCCCACGACGGCAAGAACGGCAGCAACCTCCTGGAGATGCTCACGTATCTCCACGCCGTCGCCTACCAGGACTTCTCGCACGACGAGATCGACGTCACCGACGGCCCGACGGTCGACGCCATGCGCCGCGCCGTCGCCGCCTTCGGCACGGCCCCTCGTACCTTCGACGTGACCCGGACCAACGCCGAGTCCCTGCGCGAAGCCCTCTACGCGGCCGGCGCCCCCGGCCTGCGCCAGCACCAAACCCTCCTCGTCAAGCGTGTGCTGAGCACCATGGACGCCGCGCACCCCGACACGGCGAAGGACGCCTCCTGGGCCGGGTCAGCGCTCGCCGCGCTCTCCCTGAACTATCTCGGCGTGTACCCCGGCAACCAGGACGCCGCCTTCCACGCGGCGGTCAAGGCCGACGCCTCCTACCGCGCCGCCTTCAGGGCCTTCGCCGGCCACACCCACCTCAAGGGCACGGACAATGCCTGGGTGGTGCGCGACGCGCTCGGCGAGTACGGCAGGTTCGGCCAGATCGACGGGCTACGAAGCGAGATCGTCGCCGGTCTCGGCGGCCTCGTCGGCGTCACGGTCCGCAACTTCGGTGAAGGCAGCGCCCCTTGGGCCAGGGTAGCCACCTGGCTGAACGAGTTCGACGCCTGTGCGCCGTACGAGGTCTGCAAGGCGGACATCGAGCGCCGCCTCTTCCCGGGCACCTTCACGTACGACAAGGGCGGGATGAAGGTCCGCACCGCCCTCGACCGGAAGACGGTCGACCAGCTCTACTACGCGAGCAAGCAGGTCAAGGCGCAGTTCCACCGCGTCCTCGGCACGCGGGAGCCGCTCGCCGGGGATCCCAACACCGGGCTGACGACGGTCCTTTACGCCTCACGCGCCGACTACGAGAACTACCACCCGCTGCTCACCGGGATGGACACGAACAACGGCGGCGTCTACATCGAGCGCGGCGCGACCTTCTACACGTACCAGCGGCGCGTCCCGCAGGATTCGACGCTGACGCTGGAGGAGCTCTTCCGCCACGAGTACACGCACTACCTCAACGGCCGCTGGGCGGTGCCCGGCTTCTTCGGCGAGGGCCCGTGGTACGAGGGCGACCGGACCACGGCGATGGACGAGGGCACCGCCGAGTTCTTCGACGGCGCCACCCGCGACGACGGCATCAAGGTCCGCAAGTCGCTGGTCCAGGGCGTCATCGACGACACGGCGAACGGCGGCCCCCGGATGAGCGTCGATGAGATCCTGCACGCCACGTACGACGGGGACGGCTTCCGCTTCTACGACTACGCGGGCACGCTCTTCGAGTTCCTGTGGACCGAACGCCCGGCGCTGATCAAGGAGATGTACGGCCGTCTGCGCGCCGACGACCCGGCGGGATTCGACGCCTGGCGCGACCGGCTCGGCAAGGACGGCGGCCTGCAGAGCGCGTACGACGCCTTCCTCGACAAGCAGATCGCGCACGTCGACGACCTGTTCGTCCCCGACACGACGTACGTCCCGGTCGGCCAGTTGCGCGACACCTCGGCCACCCAGGTCCGGGACTCCTTCAAGGCGACGACGGGCATCACCCCCCAATGCCGCTCGAACGGCGCCCCGGAGCGCCCGCGCTACGTCTGCGAGGGCCGCGTCACCGCCAACCTGAGGGCGGCCGGAGACCCCGACGCCGTCTTCAAGGACATGTCGGAGACGGTGGACTACTACCTGCTCGACCGGTCCGAGGCGGGCCACAACAACCTGGCCGACATGAACTGCTCGTTCGGCGAGGTGGACATCTGGCCCAACGGCCGCGCGGGCAGCGCGGACTTCGACTGCGAGGGCCCGCTGAGGGGCTGAGCCACGCTACAAGGATCAGGTGGTACAAGGGTCAGGTGGTGGCCCCCACCAGCAGCTCCGCCGCCGCGATGCCCGACACGCGGGTCGCGCCGTGCGTGATCAGATGGGCGGCGCCGAGCGTGTCGCCCGCGGGGACGCCCATCTCGACGACCAGGGCGTCGGGGCGGCTGCGCAGGAGGCGGGTCAGCGTGTCCCTCATCCAGCGGTGGCGGGCCGCGTCGCGGACCACGACCACCAGGGCGCGGCCCGCCGCCGGGGCCAGGACCTCGCGGTCCAGGAGGTCACCGGAGTAGGGCTGTTCGGGCTCCGTGAGGCGGACCGAGGTCGTGCCGGGGCGCAGGTCGCGCAGGGGGTCGGCGACGCCCCAGGGTGTGTGGCCGTCGACGGCGAGGTTCATCGTGGGGGAGAGCTCCACGACGTGCGGCGCCCCGGCGAGGGGCAGCGCCGCGCCGGAACCGTGCCGCACACGGACCGCGCGGCGCGCCGCGACCAGGCCGATGTCGGAGTCCCGCGCGGCCCGCGCCACGGCCCGGGACCGCTCGCCGGACCAGGCCGCGAAGTCACGTACGCGGGTGCTCGCCTCCGTCAGGCGCTCCTCGGGGAGCGTGCCGTCGAGCACGGCCTTCACCAGGGCCGTCCGGAGCAGGTCGACCGTGGCCTCCCCGGCGCTCTCGCCGCCCACGCACACCGCGTCCACACCGCCCGCGACCGCACGGACGGTGGCGCCGTCGATGCCGTAGCGGTCGGTGACGGCGCCCATCTCGATGCCGTCGGTGACCAGCAGCCCGTCGAAGCCCAGTTCCCCGCGGAGCAGGCCCACCAGGATGAGGTGGCTGAGCGTCGCGGGCAGAACGGGGTCGTACGCGGGGGCCAGCAGATGGGCGGTCATCACGGCGCGGGCGCCCGCCTCCATCGCCGCGATGAACGGCGGCAGCGCGGTGAGCGCGATCTCCTCCGCGGAGCCCCGCACCTGCGGCAGGCCGTAGTGCGAGTCGACGACCGTGTCGCCGTGGCCGGGGAAGTGCTTGGCGCAGGCGGCGACGCCGGCCCCTTGGAGGCCGCGGATCCACGCGGCCGTGTGGCGGGAGACGAGGTCGGTGCGGGCGCCGAAGGAACGTACGCCGATCACCGGGTTGAGCGGGTTGGAGTTCACGTCGGCGCTGGGCGCGAAGTTCAGCGAGATGCCCGCGGCGTGCAGGTCGCGGCCGATGTCGTGGGCCACGCGTTCGGTGAGGTCGATGTCGTCGACCGCGCCGAGGGCGAGGTTGCCGGGGCGGGACGAGCCGGTCCACGCCTCCAGGCGGGTCACGTCGCCCGCCTCCTCGTCGATGGCGACGATCAGGTCCGGGTTCTCCGCGCGCAGGGAGGCGGTGAGCCGCGCGACTTGTTCGGGGGTCTCGATGTTCCGCGCGAACAGCACGACGGAGCCCAGGCCCTCGGAGATCCTTCGGCGCACCCAGTCGGGGGCCGTGGTGCCCTCGAAGCCGGGCTGCAGCACGGAGTTGGCCAGGTGCTCCAGAGTCGGGTCACTGCTCGGTGCCATGGCGCGACCTCCGAAGTTGCGGGTACGTGGCTCGTGATGCGTGTGGCGTGGGACGTGGCTCGTGGGACGGAGCGTGGTGAACGAGACTCCTGCTGATTGGTCCAGGCCAATCGGATAGTGGATATTGGCTCGTATCGATCGGGACTGTCAAGGAGTCGGAACCGGCCGAGACGGGCGAATCCCACATGCTTTACGCGGAGTTGGGGAATCCTGGTGACTTCCGCTGATCGCTTGATCGCTTGATCGCTGGGCCGCTGGATCGCAACCGGTGAGGGAAGAGGGCCATGCGCAGGTACGAGCTCGTCGGCAGGCGCGACATCAGGCTGGTCACCGATGTGGCGGTGCCGGAACCGGGACCGCTGGAAGTCCTCGTCCGGGTGCGTGCCTGTACGGTCTGCAACCGCAGCGACCTCGCCTACTTCCACTACCACGGACTGCGCGAGCACTGCTCCCAGGGCTGTTTCGGTCACGAGATCGCCGGGGTCGTCGAGGCGACCGGCGCCGGCGTGAGCCGGGTCGTCCCCGGGCAGCGGGTCTTCGTGCGGACACCGCTCACCACCGGGTACGCCGACTTCGCGCTGGCCCGCGAGATCGCGGTCGGCGTGCTGCCCGACGCCGTGCCCTTCGAGCAGGGCGCGATCCTGCAACTGCTGCCGCTGGCCGTGCACGCCACCCGCGGCGTCCGGCTCGGCGACCGCGTCGCGATCGTCGGCCAGGGACCCGTCGGGCAGATGGCGCTGCGCGTGGCGGTGGCGCGCGGCGCCGCCGAGGTCGTCGCCGTCGACCTCGACGACTGGCGCCTTGAGCGGTCGTCCGCCGCGGGCGCCGACGCGGTACGCCGCGTGGACGGTGGCCGGGAGCAACTGGCGTCCACCGGCGCCGACTTCGACGTGGCCGTGGACGCCGTCGGCACCCCCACCACCCTCAACGCCTGCGTCGGACTCGTACGCCAGAACGGCCTCGTCGTCCTCCTCGGCACCCACCACGTCGACACCCACGTCACCGTCGACCTGGTCACCTGGGAGCGCAAGGGCCTGCGGGTGCACAGCTCCGCCGAGCCCCTGGACACCGCACGCGCCGAGGCCCTGGCCACCGCCGAACGCCTCGCCCACCGCCGCACCGACGCCCTGCGCCTGCCCGACCTCCACACGCACACCTACCCCCTCGACGAGCTCCCGAAGGCCATGGAGCAGCTCTCCGCGAGCCGCGCCCTGTACCCGGACACCGAGCACGCCCCCTACGACGGGCCGCCGCACGAGACGCTGAAGGTGGCGATCGTCCCCTGAGCCCGTCCGTGCGCCCGAGCCGGGCG
Organism: Streptomyces sp. NPDC003379; assembly: GCF_053589195.1. Classification (NCBI taxonomy): domain Bacteria; kingdom Bacillati; phylum Actinomycetota; class Actinomycetes; order Kitasatosporales; family Streptomycetaceae; genus Streptomyces; species Streptomyces sp. NPDC003379. The sequence continues at coordinate 61,543 of NZ_JBSFRK010000030.1, forward strand.
GGCGCCGCGTGAGATGGGGCATCGCCGGATACGGCGACATCGTGACGCGCCGCGCGCTGCCCGCCCTGCGCGCGCTCGGCGAGGAACCGGTCGCGCTCTGGGGCCGCGACCCGGCCCGCGCGGCCCGCGTCGCCCGGCAGTACGCCGTCGCCCGGTCCGGCGTCGACCCGGGAGTGCTGCTCGCGGGGGTCGACGCCGTGTACGTCGCCACCCCCGTAGCGGGCCATGTGCCGCTCGCGCGGGCCGTCCTGGACGCCGGAATCCCGGCCCTCGTCGAGAAGCCGCTCGCCGGGGGCCTCGGCACGGGCGGCACACTGGACACCGCCGGGCGGTGCGCGGGCGTCGCGTACTACCGCAGGCTCGCGCCAGCCGTACGACAGCTGCGCACGCGGCTCGCCGGGTGGACGCCCGAGCGGGTGGAGGTGCGGTTCCGGTGCGCCTTCGAGCCGGGCCCCGACGATCCGATGCGCTGGCGCACCGACCCCGCCGTGTCGGGCGGCGGAGTGCTCGCCGACGCAGGCAGCCACCGGATCGATCTGCTGCTCCACCTCTTCGGACGCCCGTACGAGATGACGGCCCGGCTCGGGAGCCGCTTCCCCGAAGGGGCGGAACGGCGGGCCGAACTCACCCTGCGCTGGCGCTCCGGGCTCCTGGCGCACTGCCTCATGGAGTGGGGCGAAGGCCCGCCGGTGGACCGCATCGAGCTGACCGGAGGCGGCCGCGCCGTGACGCTCGACCCGCTCGACGCGGGAAGGATCGCCGGGCCGACCGGGGCGCCGTCGCTTCTCCTGCCCCCGGCGGCCAACCCGCACCAGCCCCTGTTCGCCGACTTCGCGGTGGCCGTCAGGAGCGGCGGGACGCCGGTGTGCCCGGTGGCCGAGGCCCGCCTCGTCGACGACGTGATCGTGGCCGCGGAACGCTCGGACGCGGCGGGCGGCAAGCCGGTCCCGCTCCAGGACTGAACCCCGAGGCACACGGGACCTCACGCCCCGTCGTCCGCCGACCAAGGCAGCACCCAGCGCGGATCGGGCGTGTCGTCGGAGCGTACGAAGCGGGCGTCGACGGAGAGCCGCATCGCGTCCGTCGTGGTGTCCAGGGACGCGTGGATGATGTGCGGCAGGTGCACCATCACATCGCCCGCCGCGAACTCCGCCCACAGCCAGCGGCGGCCGAGCGTACGGGCGGTCAGCGCCAAGTCGTGACAGATCTGGCGGCGCTCGCCGGGCCGGTCGGTGACGTCGCGCAGCGGCGTGTACTCCTCGGGCGCCAGCCGGTGGGAGCCCTCCAGGTACACGAGCGCGCCGGTCGGCGGCGGGCAGTCGCCCACGGGTATCCACAAGGTGACGACGCTCGGCGAGCCCTGGTCCATGTAGTCGAAGTCGACATGGGCGCGCGAGGCCCGGCGCGTGCCCCGGTGGAAGTGGCGCAGGATGCGGCGCGGCAGCATCCGCACCGGGGAGTCGAGGAGTTGGGAGGCGAGCGAGGCCAGAGCCGGGTCGCTCACGAACCGGTCGAAGGGCGCGGAGCGCACGAACGCGTACGCGGGATGCCCGGCGACCCCGTACTCCGGGACCTCGGCGGGCACCTCACCGGAGAAGACTCCCTCCTCGGGATCGCTGCCCGCTACGAGCAGGCCCGGCGGGAAGAGCGAGAAGTACCGGCCGCGCAGCCGCATCACCTCCGCCCGGTCGAGCAGCCCCGGCAGATACAGATAGCCGTCGGCGTGCAGCCGTGCGCGCAGCGCGACCGGGTCCCTCGGCGACAGCAGGTCCGCGCTGGGGCGCAGCGGGCAGAAGAGCTCCGGGGTGAAGGGGACGGGCACGCCGTTCGACGACAACTTCACGCTGTACGAGTTCCCGCTGTACGAGTCCCCGTCGTACGAGTTCGCGTTGTAGGGGTGCGTGTTGTACGAGTTCACGGTGGGTGTCCTCCGGGTCGGTCAGTAGACGCCTTCCACCGCCTCGGCGGAGCCCTCGCCGTCCTCCAGGAGGTCCCGGAAGGGCCGCACGGCGGCCACCCCGTCCCAGGGGAACCACGGGTGCGGCCCGGTCCTCACCGCGCTGTCCCGCTCCAGGAGGTTCGGCAGGAAGAGGTCTTCGAGGAGGGTCGTGGCCCGTACGCGGCCGCGCCGCCCGACGGCGACCTCGCGCCACGGGTCGGCCGGGTCGACGACCTTCAACACCGCGAAGGGCGGCGGGAGATGGTACGAATGCCCGGCGCCGTCCGGCACGCCGGGCGCCGCCTCCCCCGCCGTGTTCACCGCCGCGCCCGCCACCGCGTCGGCCTGTAGGGCGTGCCCGATCAGCGTGTTGCCGTAGGTGTCGATCCACTGCACGCCCGCCAGGTGCTCCTCGCGCAGGAACTGTGCCTCGGCGGCGGTGCAGGAGGTCCCGCCCGTGCACACCGCGCGGATGCCGTACGCGTGCAGGGGGCGCGGCAGCCGCATCGCCAGCTCCAGGAGCAGCCGCGAGGTGGTGAAGAGCAGCGAGGGGCGCTCGACGGCCAGCAGGGTCAGGGTCTGGTCGATCAGATGCGCCGTGTACGCGTCCGCCTCGCCGCCCGAGCGCAGCGCGGCCTTCACCCAGCGCGGGTCGAAGTCGATGGCGTGCACGGCGCCGCGCCAGCTGTCCGCGAGGCCCTCCACGAAGTGCCCGTACGCGTGCGGGCCGCTCGGCGTCATGGCGAGCACGTCGCCACCGGCCACGCCGCGCGCCTCCAGCACGGTGCGGTAGATCTCCACGTCGTACGCGAGACGCGTGACGTTGACGATCCGGCAGGGCGTGCCGGTGGTGCCGCCGGTCTCGAAGACACGGAAGGGCCGGTCGCGGTAGCCGCGCGGGAGCAGGTCGCGGGCGTGCGTGGCGCGCAGTTCCGCCTTGTCGAAGAGGCCGAAGAGTTCCAGCGCGGCGAAGCCGTCCACGTCCTTGACGGGGTCAAAGCCGAGGCCCTCGCGCCGGGAGGCCCAGAAGGGGCTCGCCGTCCGCGGGTCGAAGTGCCAGCGCATCATCCGGCGCGTCCAGGTGTCGAGGTCGACGCCCAGCTCGGGGACGCGCTCGCGCAGCGTGTCGGTCAGCGTGCCGAAGGCTGTCGCCATGCGGGGCCTCACTTCGCTGGGCGGTACACGAACAGGGAATCGGCGGTGATGGCCCGCACGGCGTCGGGAGCAGCGTGGAGGACGGCGGCGAACGGGAAGGGCACCTCGTGACCGACCAGGGGATGACCCTCGTACGCCTGGAGCAGCACCAGGCGGGGCAGCACGCAGGGGGCTGCGTCGACGACGGCGACCGGGTCCCGGCGGGTGAGCATGCGGTCGTCCGGACGCATGCGGTCGTGGACGGAGCGCAGCGCACGGTGGGCCGCTTCCGGCTCGCGGAAGACCGTGAGCGGCCAATCCGTGTCGGTGGGATCCGGAGGGATGGCGTCGAGCGCGGCGGCGAGTGAGGACGCCAGCGCCGTGCTCTGTGCGCGGTCCGTGCAGACGATGGTGCGTACGTTGCTGCAGAAGCGCCCGGAGTCGGCCGCGACCAGGGGCAGCAGCCACGCCACGGCCTCGTCGGCCGGCATCCCGGCGGGCACCAGGGCGCAGCCGCGGCCGGGGCCGTGCAGGGTGAGCGCCGGCGCCTCGCGGACGGACACGGTGAGGTCGGTGCCGCCGTGGACGACCCGACGGTCGGCGCGCTTCAACAGGCCGTGCAGCCCGCGCCGGCCGGTCGGGTAGAGGCCGATGCGGGCGGCGGGCCAGCCGACGGCGAGCAGCGCGGCGACGAGCCGCGCCGCGGAGAGCGGCTCGCGTCGGCTCGGGCGCACCCACACGGCCCCCGAGCGCTCGGCCTCCGCGAGGACGGAGTCCAGGCAGGTGAAGGTGTTGCCGGGCAGCGCTACGAGGGTCAAGTCGTCGTCGGGTGACGGCGCCCCGCCCCTCTTCAGCGGGCTCGCGCTCTTCCGCAGGCCTTCGCCGAGCATCGCGCACCATCGGTCCACCAGCGGTCCGGGCAGTCCGGCCGTGTCCCACAGTGCCGCGCGGAAGCCGTCGGCGTCCTGCTCGCCGAGGCCACCGACCGTGACGCTGCCCCGTCCGAACAACTCGACGGCTGCGAGCAGAAGTTCACGGCGTCCGGTGAGCGGGGGCAGGCCGGGACGCGTGGTTTCCCACCACCCGCGGTCGGCGTGGACGACGATCTCCGGGACCAGTGCCAGGCCGTACGTGGACTCCGCGCCGGACTTCGCGCCGGGCAGCGCGGCGGTGTCCAGCGACGTCCGCCACTCGCCCCTGCGGAACGAGGCGACCACCGCCGTCACGACAGCTCGCTGCGGAGGGCGGCGACCACCCGCTCCTGCTCGGCCTCCGTGAGCGACGGGTACAGCGGCAGGGCGACATGGTGACGGGCGAACCAGCGGCCCCGCTCGAACGGGCCATCGCCGTAAGCCTGTTGGCGACTGGTGGTGAAGTACGGGTGGTCGCACAGCAGATGGTCGTAGACCTCACCGGCCAGGGCCACCCCGTGCCGTTCCCGCAGCCGCTTCTTCAGGAGCGGGCGGTCGAGCGGCCCTTCGGGGTCGGGGTAGGCGAGGTACTTGTAGAAGTTGCTGTCCGACCCGGCGGGCACGGCGTGCGGCCGTATGCCGGAGAGGTCGGCGAGCAACGCGTCGTAGCGGGCGGCGAGTTCACGGCGTACGGACAGGGTGTGCGCGAAGCGCTCCAGGTCCACCGTGCCCACGGCCGCGTGGAGTTCGCTCATCCGCCAGTTGCCGCCGGGGCGGTCGTGCAGCGTGGAACCCTGGGCGCTCTTGCCGTGGTCGCGCCAGCGCCGCACCTGCTCCAGGTCGTCCGGCAGCGCGGCGGACAGCAGCCCGCCCTCGGCGCTGACCGCGACCTTCGTGGGGAAGAACGAGAAGGCGCCGAACCGGCCGAAGCCGCCCGCCGGACGGCCGTCGAGCGCGGCGCCGAAGGCATGCGCGGCGTCCTCCACCACGGGGATGCCGCGCTCCCGGCAGTGCGCGAGGACCTCACCCAGCGCGGGCGACACGATGCCGCCGATGTGCACCGGCAGCACGGCGGCCGTGTCGGGACACCGGTCCAGGGCCGCGCGCAGGGCGTCCGGGTCCATGCCGAGCCCGTCGAGTTCGATGTCGACGAAGCGCACGGTCGCCTGGGCGCGCACCGCGGCCGCGGCCGTGGCGAAGAACGTGTTGACGGGCGCGAGCACGGTGCGGCCCGCCACGCCGATGATCCGCAGCGCGATCTCCAGGGCCGCCGAACCGGACGCGACGGCGGCCGTCTCCGTGCCGGTCCAGGCGCGGGAGAGCTCCTCGAAGCGGGCCACCTGCGGGCCTTGTGTGAGGACGCCCGAGGCGAGCGCGGCATCGACGCGGTCGAGCACGGTGCGCCGGTCGGCGACCCCGAAGCGGATGCGCTGGGCCGGGACTTCGCCGGGATCGGGGTGCTCGCCGGACAGGGCGCGGGTGAAGAAGTCCGCCGCGTGGCCGACGTGCGTGCCGTGTCCCATGGGCAGCTCGTGGATCTCCAGAGAGGGATCGGGAGGGGGCGCGGAAGAGGGCTCGGGAGGGGGCTCGACCGTTCCGTACGCTGTACGGACCGTGTCCGCCGCCGCTCGGGCGTCGGCCGGTTCCAGGTAGGAGTCGGCCGTGCCGTACTGGAGCTGGAGGGGGGCAGGGGCGAGCGCCCCGTACAGGTCGGCCAGGTCGGCGTACTCCAGGATGCCGGGGAGCACCGCGCCCTCGTGGCCCGTCAACAGCCGCTCGTACAGGGCCGGATAGCTGCCGAGGTGGCTCGCCGCGCACAGCGGGAGGCCCGTGCGGGGAGCGAGTAGCGCGGTGTGCAGGGCGACCGCCGCGCCGAGGCTGTGCCCGAACAGGCCGACGCGGCCCGGGTCGACGAGCGGATGCGCCGCGAGGACGTCGAGCGCGCCCAGGGCGTCGCCGACGAGCGCGCCGAGCAGGGAGCGGCCGGTGAGCGCGAACGCGTGGGCCAGCAGCGTCCCTTCGTCACGGCCGGCCCTGCGGTCCTTGTCGAGGCCGCCGCCGATGCCGTGGTCGAAGGAGAGCGTGACGAAGCCCGCCCGCGCCAGCTGCTCGGCGACATTGCGGTCGGGGTGGTCCGGGGGTTCGGCGCCGGTGAGCTGATCGAGGCGCGCGTTCTTGCCGCCGAGGACCAGGACGGCCGGGCCGCGTGCGGCGCCGGGCGGTGCGAGCAGGGTGCCGTGGAAGGAGCCGCGTACGGGCGAGTCGAGCACCAGCTGCTCGCGGTGCAGCCCGTCCCGCACCGTCTTTCTGGCGTCGGTGACGACGAGAGGCGCTCGCTCGACACGGGCCAACCGCTCGACGAGGGAGCGTAGGTGCCGTGAATGGGCCAAGTGGGCGTCTGTGCCGTCGAAGGTCGTGCGTCGCAGGGCCGGCTCGGCGGCGAGGAGCCGGCGGACGTGACGGAGCTGCATGCGCGCTCAGACGAAATCGCCGTGCAGGGTGCTCGGCACTTCGAGCGCGTACGCGTCCAGGGCCTCGTCCAGTTTGATCTGGCCGCGTTTGAGGAGTTCCAGGAGTTCGTTCTGGGGGCGGTAGAAGCATGATTTGCACAGGTCGGTCCTGCGCGGGTTGGACGCCTCCCATTCGGCGCGCGGGCCGCCTTCGAGCACCTCGGCGTATCCCTGTTCGATGACATTGCCGATGAGATAGCGGCTGTTGAGATGCACCTGGGGGCACGGATAGAGATTTCCGTCGGCGCCGACCGCCGTGACGAAACGGCTGTAGTGGCAGCGCTCGAAGTCGCCCTCAACGTCCTCCACCTGGTCCATCGGGCCGCGGTCCAGCTTGGGCACCGACACTTCGAAGGCGTCGGTGGAGAGTGCGGCGGCCCTGGTGAGGGAGTCGGAGATCTCCGGCATCACCGATTCGATGGTCTCGTGACCGAGTGCGCTGTAGAACTCCGGTTCGAAACGCACGTAATGGGCGCCGGATTCCCGGGCGATATGGGCCGCTTCCATGATCTCCCGGTAATTCTGCAGGGTGATCACGTAGTTGAAGCCGATGCGGAAGTCGCGGTCGACGGCGTTCTCCCTGAGCCTGCCGACCGAACCGATGAACTGCGAGAACGTCTGCTCGCGGTCGCGGGTGATGTCGTCGAACGTCGCCTCCGTGCCCGCGTTCAGGCCGATGCGGACCCAGGTGTGGGTCTCGGCGACGCAGGCGGCGACCTTCGGGCGGCCGAGCCGCGAACCGTTGGTGATCAGCCCGATCCGCAGCCCCGCCGCGTGTCCGGCCCGGCAGATGTCGCTGTATCCGGGGTGGATGGTGCACTCGCCGCTGCCGCAGAAGGTCACGGCACGGCCGTCGTTCTCGGCGAACTCGCGCAGCAGGATGACCGCCTTGTCGGTGGCGATCGAGTCCTTGAACGAGAACAGGTCGTAGAACTGCTCTTCGTTGGGCGAGTGGAAGTTGCAGAAATTGCACCGCATATTGCAGGCGCCCATGATGCCGATCCGCATATGGACGGGCTTGATCTCCTGGCCCGCCACGAACCGCCGCAGCAAGTCGCCGTGGGCGAGGACCTTCTGTGGTGAGTGCGCCTGATCGAGACTGACGATCGGCAGTCCTTCGCGGTTTTGGGGGGCTGCCATTTTGATGTCGCCGGCACCGGGTGTGCTGTTCACGAACCCCCCACGCATGATTGGTGTGCGTTTACGCTGTTCGAGACTCCTTGCGACATTAGGGAGCGCCACCGGGACTGTCAATGGGTCTAGACAACGGCTCTAGACAACGGCTCTGGACGACGCAGTAGCTAGGCGGAGGCCGTGTCCAGATTCATCAGGAACTCGGCGATGGAGGCCGAAAGGGCTTCCCTGTCGAGGCCGAGGCCGGTGAGCGGGCCCTGGCCGTCCTCGAATTCGATCAGCGCCAGCAGGATGTGCTCGGTCCCGACGTAGTTGTGGCCGAGGCGCAGCGCCTCGCGGAACGTCAATTCGAGCACCTTGCGGGCCCCCGCGTCGTACGGCACGAGCTCGGGCACCGCGCCGGCCGTCTCCGGCAGCGCGTCCAGGGCCACCCGGCGGACATCCTCCAGGGAGACGCCCTGCGCGGTGATCGCCTTGGCGGCGAGGCCGTCCGGCTCGCTCAGCAGGCCCAGGATCAGGTGCTCGGTGCGGATCTCGTCGTGGTGGGCCGCCTTGGCCTCGTTGTGCGCGGCCATCGCGACGTTCCTGGCGCGCGGCGTGAAGCGGCTGAAGCCCTGGCTGGGGTCGAGGTCGCCCGACTCGCCCGGCTTCTTGGGCACGAACCGCTTCTGGGCGGCCTGCCGGGTGACGCCCATGCTCTTGCCGATGTCGGTCCAGGAGGCGCCGGAGCGGCGTGCCTGGTCCACGAAGTGGCCGATGAGGTGGTCGGCGACGTCGCCGAGGTGGTCGGCGGCGATGACCGCGTCGGAGAGCTGGTCGAGGGCGTCCGTGTGGACCTTCTTGATGGCTTCGATGAGGTCGTCGAGTCGGACGGTGGGCGGGGGTGTGGTGCTGCCGTCTGTGTTCGTCATGTGACAACCGTAGGTTGACAGTTGGGGGCCGTCAACCCTTGGTTGACATCGTGGTCGAGGTGAGTCGAGGTGAACGGTACGAAGGCCGCCGCCGGGGCTCTCGGTCCTGCCTCGGGCGCCCCGTGCCCCGTACAGCCGCCACCCACACTCGAACACCCCGTACTGTGGTGCCCGCGACCATGGGAGGACCCCGCTCCGCCTCTCTAGCGTTCCCGGCATGACGAGCGAACCCCCCGGCCCCGACGGCTCCCCGGCCGCACCCGCCGCGCACCCGCACCCGCGTACCGACGCCGTGGACCTCGGCGGACGCACCGTCCTGGTGACCGGCGGCGGCAGCGGTATCGGCCGGGCCTGTGCCGAGGCGTTCGCCGCCGCCGGTGGGCTGGTCCATGTCGCCGACGTCGACGCGGAGTCGGCCAAGGCCGTCGCGGATGCCGTCGGCGGGGTGGCGCACGCCATGGACCTCACCGACGCCGACGCCCTCCGCGCGCTGCCCGCCGCCGTCGACGTCCTGGTCAACAGCGCGGGGACCCAGCACGTCGCGCCCATCGAGGACTTCCCGCCCGCCCGCTTCGAACTGATCCAGCGGCTGATGGTCACCGCGCCCTTCCTGCTCCTCAGGCACTGCCTGCCGCACATGTACCGGCAGGGCTGGGGCCGCGTGGTGAACATCTCCAGCGTGCACGGGCTGCGGGCCAGCCCCTTCAAGTCCGCGTACGTCGCCGCCAAGCACGGCCTGGAGGGGCTGAGCAAGGTCGCCGCCCTGGAAGGCGCCGCGCACGGCGTGACCTGCAACTGCGTCAACCCCGGTTATGTGCGTACGCCGTTGGTCGAGGGGCAGATCGCCGACCAGGCGGCCCTGCACGGCATCGCGCCCGAGGACGTCGTCACGGACGTCCTGCTCGGCCGTTCCGCGATCAAACGGCTCATCGAACCCGCCGAGGTCGCCGCCGTCACCGTCTGGCTCTGCGGACCGCACACCGGCTACCTCACCGGTGCCTCGCTTCCCGTCGACGGCGGCTGGGGAGCGAGTTGACCACCGCGGGCCGCCCGAGGAAAACCCTGGGTCCGGACCCCGCCCTCGTTGGTTGAACGGCGGAACCACCGCCTCACCGCGCCCCTGTCCGTGAACCCACGCCCCGTCCGCCCCGCCCGGCCCGCCGGCCCACGACGCCCACCGCGGACCCCGCCCCGGTACCCCAGGGTTTTCACGGTCGCACCCCGGCCCGTACGGGGCCATGGTGGATCCACGGTCGCGGAGCCGCGGCGGGCCCGGAACACCGGTTACGGGGAAGCAGGACCGGTGGTCGGACGTACTACGGGGGTGTACGTCTGGACGGGCCGCCCGGCGACGGGGGGCGACCGCCGCGAGGCGGGGGAGGGGGTGCCGGGCAAGGCACCCCCGCTCGGGGCGCGCGGCAGGGCCGACCCGGCGGAACCCGGCCCGGCTCAGCCCGATCCGTCAGACCGTCGACACCTCCGACGCCTGCGCCAGCAGCCGCACGAGCTGCGCCCTGCGGTGCACCCCGTCGAGCTTGCGGTAGATGTTGCTCAGATGGAACTCGACCGTCTTGACGCTGAGGAAGAGCCGCTCCGCCACCTCGTGGTTGGTCAGACCCCGCCCCACCACCAGCGCGACCTGCATCTCCTGCGGCGTCAGCCGCTCCAACGGAGCCCGCTCCGGGCGCACTTCCGTGCCGCCCGCCGCGTGCAGCTCGGCGGCCACCCGCGCCGCCCACCCCGTCGCGCCGAGCCGCTCGAACGTGGCGAGGGCGCGCTCCAGAAGACGGCGGGCCTCGCTGCGCCTGCCCTGCCTGCGCAGCTGCTCGCCCCACGCGAACTCGGTGCGCCCCCGCTCGAAGGGCACCGGACGCTCGGCGAGCAGCGCGAGGGAGCGCCGCATGTGCTGCTCGGCGTCGTCCGGTTCGAGCAGACCCCGGCAGCGCGCCGCGGCCCCCGCGGTGACCGGACGGTGCCCGCGCCCCGCCTCGTACTCCAGGACGTCGAGCACCTCACGCGCCTCGGGGGTCATGTGCAGATGGACGTACGCGTCCGCCAGGTCCGCGGCCCACGTCAGATACAGGCCGTCGCCCCTGCCGTGCGTCCGGGAGAAGGCCCGTACCTCCTCCAGGCGGTGCACTGCCTCCTCGAAGCGGCCGAGGCCCAGCTCAAGGAGGCCGAGCGCGCCGCGCGCCCGCGCCGCGTCCATCGGCAGCTCGGTGGAGGCGGCCCACTCCATGGCCTGCGCCGCGTGCCGTCGGCAGTCCGCCTCGCGGTTGAGCGCGGCCTCGGTCCTGGCCAGGGAGGCCAGGCCGCGCGGCACCTCGATCAGCCGCCCGGTGGCCTCGGCGAGCCGCACCGCCTCGTCGGCGTGCGCGAGCGAGGGGCTCCAGCGGCCCCGCCAGAACTCCACCACGGACAGCGTGCACAGCAGATGGGAGAGGAGCCCCACCGCGCTGGAGCCGCGCGCGGTGTACGCGGCGCGGTCGAGCAGCCCGTGCGCCTCGTCGAGTTCCTCCGCCGCGAGATGGCAGAGGCCGCCGACGCCCGAGAGCGGGTAGGGGAAGGCCGGGTCGGGTGAGGCCAAGGGCCCCGCCAGTTCGCGCAGGAGCGAGCGGCCCGCGTCCGCGTCGCCGCCGAGCAGCAGCACCAGGGTGCGCAGGAGCCGCACCGGCAGCAGCGTCTGATGGGCGGAGTCGGCCAGTTCCATCGCCGCCGCCGAGCTGCCCCGGGCCGCGGTGAGGTCGCCGACCGCCAGTTCGGTGAGCGCGATGCCTCCGTGCATCACCGCGGCGAGCGCCGGGTCGACCTTCTCCGCCTCGTCGACCGCCGCCCGCAGCAGCTCCCGCGACCGGGTCGGCTGCCCGCGCTGCACGTCGAGGTAGCAGCGCAGCTGGCGGATGTCGAGCCGCGTGCCGAGCTGTTCGGCGTGTTCCAGGGCGCGGTCCAGGATCGCGGCGGCCTCGTCGAGGGAGCCCGCGGCCTGCGAGGCGCGGGCCGCGCACAGCAGCCGCTCCGCCTTGCGCTGCCCGGCCGGCGTGAACCGCGCGGCACGCTCGTACAGCCGGGAGGCCAGGGGGTACGCGAGGGTGTCGGGCGCGCCGGACGCGGCGTTCTCCAGGAGCGAGGCCACGTGCTCGTCCGGCTCCGCGCCGGAGGCGGCCAGATGCCACGCGTACTGCTCAAGGGCGGGCGCGGTGGCGCCTTGGAGGGAGCGGGCGATGGCGTGGTGGGCCCGCCGTCTGCGCACGGGCGTCGCGCCGTGGTAGACCGCCGAGCGGACCAGCGGGTGCCGGAAGGCGTACCCGTCCTGCTCCTCGACGACCAGGCCCGCCGCCTCGGCCGCCTCAAGCGATTCGTAGCTGAGTCCGTGGGCCCGCAGCGCCGCCTCGGTGCCCGCGAGCGGCCGGGTGCCGAGGACCGCGAGGAGCAGCATCGCGTCCTGTGCCTCCTGCGGCAGCCGGGCCACGGCGCTGCCGAAGGTGTGCGCGAGCAGCTCCCCGATGGGCAGAGGCGCTCCGGCGTCGGCGTCGTCGCCGCCCGCGCCGCTCCCGGCGAGCAGGGCGGGCAGTTCGATGAGCGCGAGGGGGTTGCCGCGCGCCTCCGCGAGCAGCCGGGCCGCCTCCCGCTCGGTCAGCTGGGCGGTGCCCTCCTCGGCGATCAGGCGGTGCGCGGACTCGGCGTCGAGCCCGCCGAGGGTCATGGTCTCTACGGAGGCGAGCCGGGACGCCGCTTCCTCCAGCTCGTCGCGCGAGGTGAACAGCACGACGACGCCCTCACGGCCGAGCCTGCGGGTGGCGAAGGCGAGCGCGTCCAGGGAGTACGGGTCGAGCCACTGCGTGTCGTCGACGGTGACGAGGACCGGGCCCTCCTCGGCGAGCGCGCCGAGCAGGCTGAGCGTGCCCGCGGCCACCGCGAAGCGGTCCTGGGCGACGGCGGGCCCGAGCGCCAGGGCCCCGGTGAGGGCGGCGGCCTGGCGCTCCGGGATGCGGTCGAGGAAGTGCAGCACGGGCCGCAGCAGATCGGCGAGGCCCACATAGGGCAGGTCCGACTCGACCTCGACGCCGCGCGTGCCGAGCCGCAGCAGGTCGTCGGCCTGCTCGACCACGTAGGTGACGAGGCTGGTCTTGCCGATCCCGGCCTCCCCGCGGATGAGCAGGGCGCCGCTCTCGCCCCCGCGTGCCTTGTCGATGAGAGCGAGAAGACGTGCGCATTCCAAGGAACGCCCCAGGAGCATGCGTTCAGCGTACCGGCGGTACATGGCTTCGCGGAGGCGCCGAACGGGACGTATCTCGCGCAAGGGGCGCAACTGGCCTGACACCGCGGCGACTTGCCTCTGTCATCCGTCAGGTCCTGCCGCTACCCTCCGCGCATGTCCGGAGAAGGCCGACCGTGACGCGGGGGAACTCGGAGGCTTGGGGCGGCCGTTGGGCCTCGCGGCGACGGACGACGTCGACACGGTCCTCGCCGCCGGGCCACGGGCCGTGGTGTACGCGGCCTCCGGCGACCTGCGCCCCGACGACGCCCTCCACGACGTCGTCGAGGCCGGCGTGGACCCGGGCTGGGGCAACGACGTACTGCCTCTGCTGATCAGCGGACTCGGCACCACCATCGACGCGATCCGCTGCCAGGAGATCTTCGGCTACTCCACGTACGACCAGGAGGACTCGGTCCGTCATCTGGTCGGCATGGGGCACCCGATGGAGTACGAGCCGCCGATGCTGGCGCCGTCGGTCCCCGTACGCGGTGAGCCGGTGGCGCACCACCGACGCCTTCGACGACCGCACGAGGCTGGCCGCGGAGTACGCCGAGCGGTACGCCCTGGACCGCCACCACCTCGACGACGCGTTCTGGACGCGGATGACCGCGCACTACGGCCAGGCCGAGATCGTGGAGCTGAGCATGAGCATCGGGTCGTGGCTGGCGTTCGGCCGGCTCAATCATGTGCTCGGCCTCGACACGGTCTGCGTACTGCCCAAGCCATGACGCTCAGAGGTCGGCGGCGGCGATCCGCTCGATGTTCCGCTCGGCGAGCGCCGTGATGGTCACGAACGGATTGACGCTGGTGTTGCCGGGAATCAGCGCGCCGTCGATGACATAGAGCCCCGGATGGCCGTGCAGACGGCCGTAGTTGTCGGTGGCCTTGCCGAGGACCGCGCCGCCGAGCGGGTGGTACGTGAGGTGGTCGCCCCAGATCTTGTACGTGCCGAAGAGGTCGGTGCGGTAGATCGTGCCCTCCTTGGCGTTGATCTTGTCGAAGATCGTCCTGGCGGCGTCGATGGAGGTCTGCTTCCAGGCGGTCTGCCAGTTCAGCTCCGCCCGGCCGGCCGCCGCGTTCCAGGAGAACTCGGCGCGGTGCGGGGTCCTGGTGATCGACAGATAGAACGAGGCGTATGTCTCGATCCCGGTCGGCAGCGGTGCCACCTCGGCGAACGCGCCGCCCGCCGCCCAGTTGTCGATGCCGGCCGTGGGGATGGACGACTGGAGCCTGCCGGTCGCGTCCCACATGTGGTTGGCGCGCCCGCACATGACGTTGCCGTTGTCGCCCCAGCCCTTGCCGACCTCGGCGTTGAGGCGGGGCAGCGCGCCCGTCGCCCTCAGCTCGACCAGGAGCTTGCTGGTGCCGACGCTGCCCGCGGCGAAGAACACCTTGTCGGCCGTCACCTCCTTGGTGGCGACGGTGTCTCCGCCGGTGTCGATCCGGTCGATGGTGACCGTGTAGCCTCCGCCGGCCGCCGGGGTGACCGAAGTGACCTTGTGCAGCGGCGAGACGGTGACGCGCCCGGTCGCCTTCGCGCGGGCGAGATAGGTCTGCTGGAGCGACTTCTTGCCGTGGTTGTTGCCGTAGAGGATCTCCCCGGCCAGCGCCGATCTGGTGGCGGTGCCCGCCTGCTCCCGCTTCATGTAGTCCCAGTCGTACACGTCGGGCACGAAGACGAACGGGAAGCCGGAGCGCTGCGCGTGCTTGCGGCCGACGCGGGCGTACTGGTAGCAGTCGGCCGTCTCGAACCAGGCCGGGTCGATGGTGCTCACGCCGAGCCCCGCGTTGGCGCGCGGGTAGTAAGTGCCGTACATCTCGGCCGCGTCGACCGTGGGAAGTACGGCCGCGAAGTTCTCGCGCCTCGGCGTGACCGCCATGCCGCCGTTGACCAGGGAGCCGCCACCGACGCCCCGGCCCTGGTAGACGGTGATGCCGCCGAACTCCTCGGCGTCCAGGATCCCCGTGTGGCGCGGCACGTCCTTGTCGAGCGGGAAGCCGAGGAAGTTGCTCAGGGGCTGCTTGGTCCTGGTGCGCAGCCAGTAGGAACGGATGTCCGGGCTCGTGGTGTTGGCGAAGATCTTGCCGTCGGAGCCCGGGGTGTCCCAGGCCATGCCCATCTCGGCCATGTGCACGTCGACGCCCGCCTCGGCGAGCCGCAGGGCGGCGACGGAGCCGCCGTAGCCGGTGCCGATCACCAGGGCGGGGACGCGTGCGCCGTCCGCGAGCGGGGCGGCCGCGGTGGCTCTCGCCCTGGCCGGACCTGCCTGGCCCGCGAGCGCGGCGGCCCCGAGAACGGAACCTGTTCCAGTGATGAATCTTCGACGTGACAGACCGCCGATCCCGGTGCTGCGTAAGGGTACGCGCCCCATGTGACCTTCCTCACTCTCGACGGAATGGAAACGAGTTCTACTGCCGCCCGCATGGGAAGTCACGCCATACCTAAAAGTAACTTCTGTCCGGTCCCGCACCTCTCATGGTGTCCGGTCACACCACGGGCCGCAGAACCATGGTGGTCCGCCATATACGCCACTGAACTGCGGTTTCCTACCTTGTGCCGGTACGGAAGCGTCCCCGCGGCGTCCCCGACGGAATGACTGGAAGTGGTGCACATGGCCTCGCAAGGAACCGCTCCGCCGACCCGCGCCGGCATCAGCCGCATCGTGGCGGCCAGCCTCGTCGGCACCACCATCGAGTGGTACGACTTCTTCCTCTACGGCTCCGCCGCCGCGCTGGTCTTCAACACCCTCTTCTTCCCGTCCAGCGACCCCCTGGTCGGCACGCTGCTCTCCTTCCTCACCTACGCGGTGGGCTTCGCCGCCCGGCCCCTCGGCGGCCTCGTCTTCGGGCACTACGGGGACCGGATGGGCCGCAAGAAGCTGCTCGTCATCAGCCTGCTGCTGATGGGCGGCGCCACGTTCGCGATGGGACTGCTCCCCACCCACGCGAGCATCGGCGTCGGCGCGCCGATCCTGCTGACCGTGCTGCGGCTCGTGCAGGGCTTCGCGCTCGGCGGCGAGTGGGGCGGCGCCGTGCTGCTCGTCTCCGAGCACGGCGGCGACAAGCGGCGCGGCTTCTGGGCCTCCTGGCCGCAGGCCGGCGCCCCCGGCGGAAACCTCCTCGCCACCGGGGTGCTCGCGCTGCTGGCGGCCGTCCAGTCCGAGGAGGCCTTCCTCGCCTGGGGCTGGCGCGTGCCCTTCCTGCTCTCCGGGGTCCTCGTGATGATCGGCCTGTGGATCCGCATCTCGGTCACCGAGTCGCCCGTCTTCCTGGCGGCGCAGAAGAAGGCGCGGGCCGCCGCCGCGGCGGGCGTCCAGGAGAAGCCGCCCGTGGTCGAGGTGTTCCGCAGGAGCTGGCGGGAGGTGCTCACCGCCATCGGCACCCGGTTCGGCGAGAACATCTCGTACTACGTCATCACGGCGTTCGTCCTCGTCTACGTCACCGTGCACCTGGAACTCCCCAAGAGCGACGCGCTCAACGCGGTGCTCATCGGGTCCGCCGTTCACTTCGTCACCATCCCCCTGTGGGGCGCGCTGTCCGACCGTGTCGGGCGCCGTCCGGTCACCCTGATCGGCGCGCTCGGGATGGCCGGCTGGGCCTTCGCGTTCTTCGCGCTGCTCGACTCGCGGTCCTTCCCCGTCATCGCGCTCGCGGTCACCGTCGGGCTGCTCTTCCACGGCGCGATGTACGGCCCGCAGGCCGCGTTCATCTCCGAGATGTTCGACACCAAGGTCCGCTACTCGGGCGCCTCGATGGGCTCCCAGCTCGCCTCGATCATCGGCGGGGCGCTCGCGCCGATCATCGCCGTGGAACTCCTCAGGGACTACGACTCGGCGCTCCCCGTCGCCCTCTACATGTCCTGCGCGGCCCTCATCACCGCCGTGACCGTATGGTTCGCCAGGGAGACGCGGGGACGGGACCTCTCCGAGGACGAGGCGGCGGACCCCGAAGCCGCCCCCGCCCCGGACCCGGACCCGGCGACGGAACACCGGGGCGCGGTACGGCTGGGTGGCTGAGAGCCTTGCTGCGGCCCGCCTCTGTCGGCGCGGGGGCGGGACATCAACCGCGTCCGCCCGTGGACCCTGCGGCGGGTCATCGACGGCACGGCTGCGTGCCGGTCGGCGCCGCTGACCGCCCTGGTGGGGTCCTGCCCCGCTGGTCCGGGGCGGGCCGTTGCCGCGGCGTCCCGTGCTCCTCGGCGGCTGATCGCCCGCCGCCTGTCTCCGTCGGCGCGGGGGCGGGACATCAACCGCGTCCGCCGATCCAGGGCAGGCCATCGACCGCACCCACCCCGTCGGGAGACCATCGCCCCATGCTCCCCACCATCAAGGGCGCGGGCCGCGCCGAACCTCAGGCGGGTCTGCGCGGCCTGCTCGATCTGCTGGAGCGGGGTGCGCCCGCCGAGGACTTCGCTCGTCCCGCGGCCCTGGCCCGCGAGGCCGGTGCCGCGGCCGGTGATCTCGCGGCGCTCGACGAGGCCACCGACGTGGCGCTGCGCGTCCACCGCACGCTGGGCGCGCACCGCCGCCGCGAGGCGGAACTCACCGCGCTCTTCGACACCGCCAGCGACCTCGCCGCGCTGCGCGACCCCGACGCCGTGCTCCGCGCCATCGTGCGCCGCGCCAAACTGCTCCTGGGCACGGACGTCACGTACCTCTCCCTCAATGACGAGGCGGCCGGCGACACCTATATGCGGGTGACCGACGGCAGCGTTGCCGCCGCCTTCCAGCAGCTGCGGCTCGGCATGGGCGAGGGCCTCGGCGGCCTCGTCGCCCAGACCGCCCGCCCCTACGTCACCGGCGACTACCAGCAGGACCCCCGCTTCCACCACACCGACGCCATCGACAGCGCCGTCCTCCAGGAGGGGCTGCGCGCCATCCTCGGCGTGCCGCTGCGGCTCGGCCCCCGGGTCATCGGGGTGCTGTACGCCGCCGACCGCTCCGCCCGCGTCTTCGCGACGGAGGAGATCGTGCTGCTCTCCTCCCTCGCCGACCACGCGGCCATCGCCATCGACGGAGCACGCCTCCTCGAAGAGACGCGAGCCGCGCTCGTCGACCTCAACGCCGCCACCGAGACCATCCGCGCGCACAGCCAGGCCATGCGCCGCGCCGAACAGGCCCACGACCAGCTCACCGACCTCGTGCTGCGCGGCGGCGACGCGGGCGACGTGGCCGACGGCATCGCCGCCCTACTCGACGGCGGCGTCCTCATCCACGACGCGGACGGCGTCGAACTGGCCCGCACCGGAGCCGGACCGCTCCCCCCGCCCGCCCCGGCCGTCGCCGCCTCACGCGCCAGCGGACGCGCGGTCCCGCAGGACGGCACCTGGGTCTGCGCGGTCCTGGCCGGGCCCGAACTCCTCGGCAGCATCGCCCTTACCGGACGCGCCGAACTCGCCGACGCCGACCGGCGGCTGTTCGAGCGCGCGAGCGTCGTCACCGCGCTGCTCCTCCTGCTGCGCCGGTCCGTCGCCGAGACCGAGGACCGGGTGCGCGGCGAGCTCCTGAACGACCTGCTCGCCACCACCGGCGACCCGGTCAGCCTGGCGAGCCGCGCCCGCCGCCTCGGCGTCCGACTCGGCCGCCCGCACGCGGTGTTCGTCACCCACAGTGACAGCGCGCCCCGGCCGCGGCTGCTCGCCGCCGCCCACCGCGTCGCCCGCGCCCACAGCGGCCTGGCCGGGCTCCACCACGACGACGTGGTGCTCGTGATCCCGACCGACACACCCGGCGGCGACGCCCGTACGTTCGCCACCGAGCTGGGCCAAGGCATGGGCGCCCCGGTCACCGTCGGCGCCGCCGGTCCCGCGCGGGAACCGGCCGGGCTGCCCGCCGCGCACGCCGAGGCGCTGCGCTGCCTCTCCGCCCTGCGTGCCCTCGGCCACATCGGCCACGGCGCCGCTCTCGCCGACCTCGGCTTCGTCGGGCTGCTCATCGGCGAACAGGCCGACCTGGGCGGCTACGTCAGGGCCACGCTCGGCCCCCTCCTCGACTACGACGCCGAGCGCGGCACGGAGCTGGTGCGGACGCTGGAGGCGTACTTCGGTGCGGACCGTAGCCTCACCAAGGCGAAGGCCGTGCTGCACGTTCACGTCAATACGGTCGTGCAGCGGCTGGAGCGGGTCGCTCGGCTCCTCGGCGACGACTGGAACAGTCCCGCGCGCACCCTGGAGATCCAACTCGCGCTCCGGCTGCACCGGTTGACGCCGCCGCGGTGAGCGCGGGATCACGGGGCGCCCAGCTCCGTCCGTAGGCGAGTCAGGAGCGCGCGGGCCGCCGGGCTCGCCGGGCCGTCCTTTCGCCAGGTCAGTGCTATGCGGCCGCGCGGCCCCGGGTCAGTGATCGTCAGGGTCCGCAGGCCCAGTTCGGCGGCCATCCCCGCGGGCAGCGCCGGCAGCACCGCCACGCCCAGGCCGCGCGCGGCGAGGCGCGTCAGGACGTCGGGGGAGGCCGCCTCGAAGGCGATGCGCGGCCGGAAGCCGGCCTGGGCGCAGGCCCCGTCGAGGACCCCGCGCAGACCGGTGCCGCGCGGCAGGCTGATCAGCGGGCGCCCGGCGAGCTCGGCCAGCGGCACGTCGGCTCGGCCCTCGGGGCACAGCAGCGGATCGCCCGGCGCCACGGCGGCGACCAGCGGCTCGTCGACCACGATGTCCAGACCCACGCCCGGGGGCGGCTCCTCCGCAGTGAGGCCGAGCAGCGCGATGTCCAGCTCGCCCCGGCGCAGCGCGGCGAGCATCCGGTCGGAGGCGTCCTCGGTGAGGGCGATCTCGACCTGGGGGTGCGCGTCATGGAAGTCGGCGAGCACGGAGACGACGTCGAACTCGTGGGTGGCCGCCCCCGACACGAGACCGAGCGTGACCTGCCCGCGCAGCAGCCCCGTGAACTCGTCCGCGGTCCGCCGCGCCCCCTCGGCGGCGGCGAGCGCGGCCCGCGCGTAGGGCAGTACGGCCCGGCCCACCTCGGTCGGTGTCACCGTACGGCCGGAGCGGTCGAGGAGCCGGTGGCCCAGCTCGCGTTCGAGCTGCCGGATCTGCGCGCTCACGCCGGGCTGCGCCAGGTGCAGCCGGGCCGCGGCGCGGGTGAAGTTGGCCTCCTCGGCCACGGCGACGAAGTACTTCAGCTGCCGGAGTTCCATAACCGGCGATGCTAGTGGCGAGAAGAGGAGGCTCTTGGACTTATGGCCGGGCCTTGATCACTCTGGAGTCATGAGGAAGACGACCGGTAAGACGACAGGTAGGACGGCAGACAAGGCGACAGAGAACGAGAGCCGCGTCCGCGCCGAGATCGCCGCCGAACGATGTGAACTGGCCGACCTCTTCGACACATTGAGCAGCGACCAGTGGGACACCCCCTCGCTCTGCGCGGGCTGGCGCGTACGCGAGGTCGTCGCCCATATGTCCCTCGGTTTCCGCCACTCGCTGCCCAGGACGCTCCTCGAACTCGTCAAGGCGCGCGGCAGCCTGCACCGCATGACGGACCGCTGCGCCCGCGCGGACGCCGCCGCGTCGTCGACCGCCGAACTGGCCGCCCTGCTCAGGGAGAACGCCCACCACCCCTGGACGCCCCCGGTCGGCGGCTACACCTCCGCGCTGGGCCACGACGTGGTGCACGGCCTCGACGTCACCGTCCCCCTCGGTCTCGACCGCCGGGTCCCACTGGAGCGCGTACGCATCCTGCTGGGCGCCGTCGACGCCAAGAGCGTCAAGTTCTTCGGGGCCGACCTCGCGGGCGTCGCGCTGCACGCCGACGACCTCGACTGGTCGTACGGCAGCGGCGCCCCCGTGCGCGGCGCCGCGCAGGACCTGCTGCTCGTCGCGTACGGCCGCAAGGTCCCGCGGGGGAAGCTCCGCGGCGAGCGGTGCGAGCGTTATGTCCTGAGGTGAACGAGGAGCTGCTGATGGCCAGTTGTCACATTCGGACCTGTTGGATCCGTCATAGGTGCGACCTACTCTGGTAGCCGCCTGAAGGGGAGTCGCATGAGCGGAAGCATCGAGCGCACCGGGGCAAGCGGGCGGCCCGCGCGGCCCGGCAGAGGCGAGCGGGTCGCGGACTGGGCGGACGGACGCCTCGGCGTCCATACCCTCGCCAAGAGCCAGATGCGCAAGATCTTTCCCGACCACTGGTCGTTCATGTTCGGCGAGATCTGCCTCTACAGCTTCCTGATCCTGATCCTCACCGGCACCTATCTGACCCTCTTCTTCGAGCCGAGCATGGCCGAGGTCACCTACGACGGCCCCTACGTGCCGCTCAAGGGCCTCCAGGTGTCCAGGGCGTTCGAGTCCACGCTGGAGATCAGCCTGGAGGTGCGCGGCGGTCTGCTGATCCGGCAGATCCACCACTGGGCGGCGGTCGTCTTCATCGCCGGCATGTTCGTCCACATGATGCGGGTGTTCTTCACCGGCGCGTTCCGCAAACCGCGCGAGGTCAACTGGCTCTTCGGCTGGACCCTGTTGATGCTCGCCATCATCACGGGCCTGACCGGTTACTCGCTCCCCGACGACATGCTCTCCGGCACCGGCGTGCGCTTCGCGCACGGCGCGATCCTCTCGATCCCCGTGGTCGGGACGTATCTCGCCATGTTCCTGTTCGGCGGGGAGTTCCCGGGCGAGGACATCGTGGCGCGGTTCTATCCGATCCACATCCTGCTGCTGCCGGGCATCATGCTCGGGCTGGTCGTCGCCCACCTGATCCTGGTCTTCTACCACAAGCACACCCAGTTCGCCGGTCCGGGAAAGACCGAGAAGAACGTGGTGGGGGCGCCGTTCCTGCCCATCTACATCGCCAAGGCGGGCGGCTTCTTCTTCCTGGTCTTCGGCGTGCTCGCGATCATGGGCGCGGTCGCCTCCATCAACCCCGTCTGGGCGATCGGCCCGTACCGCCCCGACATGGTCTCCACCGGGGCCCAACCCGACTGGTACCTCGGCTTCTCCGAGGGGCTGATCCGGGTGATGCCCGCCTGGGAGATCAACATCTGGGGGCACACGCTCGCCCTCGGCGTCCTCATCCCCTTCTCGCTCTTCCCGCTCATCATGATGGCGATCGCGGTCTACCCCTTCGTCGAGGCCTGGGTCACGGGCGACAGGCGGGAACACCACATCGCGGACCGGCCCCGCAACACCCCGGTGCGCACCGGCTTCGGCGTCGCCTGGCTCACGCTGTACTTCGTGCTGCTCATCGGCGGCGGCAACGACATCGTCGCCACCCACTTCCACCTCTCGATCAACGCCATCACGTGGTTCGTACGCATCTCCTTCTTCGTGGCGCCCGTCCTCGCGTACGTCATCACCCACCGCATCTGCCTGGGACTCCAGCACAGGGACCGCGAGAAGGTGCTGCACGGGCGCGAGACCGGCACCGTCAAACGCCTGCCGCACGGCGAGTACGTCGAGATCCACGAGCCCCTGCCACAGGCGGAGCTGTACCGCCTGACCGCCCATGAACAGCACCGGCCCTACGAGATCGGTCCCCTGGTCGACGCCAACGGCGTGGCCCGCAAGGTCCGCCGCTCCGACCGTCTGCGCTCCCGCCTCTCCCGCGCCATGTACGGCCCCAAGGCGCAGGTGCCGAAGGCGACCGCGGAGGAGTACCTGGCGATCCAGCGCGGGGAGGGCGAACACCACTGACGGACACCGACGGATCAACTCGGTTAGCCTCACACGGTGATGGCATCAGAGAAGACTCCGAAGCTGTGGGCGATCAGCGACCTGCACGTCGCGTACGCGGAGAACAGGAAGTACGTCGAGACCATCCGGCCGGAGACCGACGGGGACTGGCTGATCGTCGCCGGGGACGTCGCCGAGCGCATGGCCGACATCGAGTGGGCGCTGCGCACGCTCGCCGGGCGGTTCGCCAAGGTGGTGTGGTCGCCCGGCAACCACGAACTGTGGACGCCCAAGGACGATCCGGTCCAGCTGCGGGGCGAGGAGCGCTACCAGCATCTCGTCGCGCTCTGCCGCGGACTCGGCGTGTCCACGCCCGAGGACCCCTACCCGGTGTGGCGCGGCGCGGGCGGCCCCGTCACCGTCGCCCCGCTGTTCCTCCTCTACGACTACAGCTTCCGCCCCGAGGGGACGCACACCAAGGAGGAGGCCCTCGCGGTCGCCCATGAGGCGGGCGTCGTCTGCACCGACGAGTACTTCCTGCACCCCGACCCGTACGCGACGCGCGACGACTGGTCCCGCGCCCGCGTCAAGCTCACCGAGGAGCGCCTCGCCGAGCGGCCCCCCGGCCTGCCCACCGTCCTCATCAACCACTGGCCACTGCTCCGCGAGCCCACCCGGGTCCTGCGCTACCCCGAGTTCGCCCTGTGGTGCGGCACGGAACTGTCCGCGGACTGGCACGTGAAGTACGACGCGGCGGCCGTCGTCTACGGCCATCTGCACATCCCCCGCACCACCTGGCACGACGGAGTGCGCCACGTGGAGGCCTCCGTCGGCTACCCCCGCGAGTGGCGCAGGGGCTTCCACCCCGACCCGCACCTGCGGCAGATCCTGCCGGTGCCGGAGGCTGACTGATGCGAGACTGACTGATGCGTCAGTCGGCATCGCAATCCCGCTGGCAGCAGCGGGTCTGCCGTACACATGTTGTGCTCATCGCAACGCGTATGTACGGTGGCCCACCATGCAGTCAGAGCAGCGGGACGACGTGTCCGGGCGCGTACGCAAGGTCATCGCCGACGCGGGCGTGACCCAGCGGGAGTTCGCGCGCCGGATCGTCATGGACCCTTCCAAGCTGTCCCGCTCCCTCGGCGGCACGCGCCGGTTCACCGCGGCCGAGCTGGCCCGCGTCGCCGCCACCGGCGGGGTCGACGCGGGCTGGCTCCTCGGCACGCCGGACGCCACGCCGGACGCCACGCCCCCGGCCCGGCGCCGGCGCGCCGGGGGGACGCTCACGGAGGGCGGCAGGCCCCTGCAGATCGTGCGCGAGACCGTGCGCCTCATCGCCGAGCACGGCTTCCACGCCGTCCGCGTCCAGGACATCGCCGCGGCCTGCGACACCAGCACCGCCGCCATCCACTACCACTTCCCGGGCCGCGACGACCTCCTCGAAGCCGCCGTGCGCTGGTGCATGGACGAGGACACCGCCCGCCGGGCCGCGCGCGTCGCGGACGCGGCCGACACCGCCGACGAGCTGCGCCAGCTCATCGAGCTCCAGATCCCGCGCACCGCGGGGCAGCGCCGGCAGTGGGGCGTCTGGCTCGACCTGTGGGCGGAGGCCGCCCGCTCCACCGCCGTGGGCCGCCTGCACACCGACTACTACCGGCAGTGGCGCACCACCGTCGCCGACGTCATCCGGCGCGGCGTCGCCGACGGCGTCTTCCGCCCCGCCGACCCCGAGGCGGCGGCGCTGCGCCTGACCGCCCTGATCGACGGCCTCGCCACACAGGTCCTCGCCTCCCCACCCGACGGCCCCGGCACGAGCCCCGACGACATGCACGAGGCCCTCACCGCCCACGTCGACGCCACGCTGACCGCGCACTGACTTCTCGTATCCCCTGACGACCCCCCCGAGGGAGAGTTCCGCATGCCCGTGAACGACAACGTCATCATCACCTGCGCCCTGACCGGCGCCGGCGACACCGTCCGCAAGAGCCCGCACGTGCCCGTCACGCCCGAGCAGATAGCCACGTCCGCCGTGGAGGCCGCCGAGGCGGGCGCCGCCGTCGTGCACATCCACGTCCGCGACCCGGAGAGCGGCGACCCCTCCCGCGACCCGCGCCTGTACCGCGAGGTCGTCGAGCGCATCAAGGAGACCGGTACCGACGTCGTCATCAACCTCACCGCGGGCATGGGCGGCGACCTCGTCATCGACCCGGACGAGCCGCTCAAGCACCTGCCGGGCACCGACCTCGTCAGCGGCCTCGACCGCCTCCCGCACGTCGAGGACCTGCTCCCCGACATCTGCACGCTCGACTGCGGCTCGCTCAACTTCGGCGACGGCAGCAACCTCTACATCTCCACCCCCGACATGCTCCGTCAGGGCGCCAAGCGCATCCAGGAGCTGGGGGTCCGCCCCGAGCTGGAGATCTTCGACACCGGCCAGCTGTGGTTCGCCAAGCAGCTCCTAGCCGAGGGGCTGCTCGACAACCCCACCGTCTTCCAGCTCTGCATGGGCGTCCCGTGGGGCGCCCCCGCCGACCCGGGCGTCCTGCAGTCCATGGTCAACATGCTTCCCGAAGGCGCCCAGTGGGCCAGCTTCGCGCTCGGCCGCATGCAGATGCCGTGGGTCGCCCAGTCCATCCTGCTCGGCGGTCAGGTCCGCGTCGGTCTGGAGGACAACCTCTATCTCGGCAAGGGCGACAAGGCGACGAACGCGCAGCTTGTGGAGCGTGCTGTGCAGATCACCGAGTCGCTCGGGTCGCGCGTCGCCACGCCGGACGAGGCCCGGCAGAAGCTCGGTCTCAAGGCCCGCGTCTAGCGCTTCACCGGACTGTGCGCAGGGCGCCGCCCCGCCGCAGTGAGAAAGGAACCCCCCGCATGACCACGACCACCACCCCTGAAGAAGTGCGCCACGTCGCCTGTGTCGGCGCCGGAGTGATCGGTGGCGGCTGGGTCGCCCATTTTCTGGCCCGTGGCTATGACGTCACCGCCTGGGACCCCGCCCCCGACGCCGATCAGCGGCTGCGCCGTCTCGTGGGGGCCGCCTGGCCCGCGCTCGCCCAGCTGGGGCTCGCCGAGGGCGCGTCCCAGGACCGCCTGACCGTCACCGCGACCCTCGAAGAGGCCGTCGCCGACGCCCAGTTCGTGCAGGAGAGCGCCCCCGAGAAGCTGGAGCTCAAGCGCGACCTGCTCGCCCGGCTGGACGCCGCGGCGCCCGCCGGGGTCGTCATCGCCTCCTCCACCTCCGGCTACCCGATGACCGACATGCAGACCGAGGCCACGACCCCCGGCCGCCTCGTCGTCGGGCACCCCTTCAACCCGCCGTACCTCATCCCGCTCGTCGAGGTCGTCGGCGGCGAGCGGACCGACCCCGAGGCCGTCGCCTGGGCGTCCCGCTTCTACGAGACCGCGGGCAAGTCCGTGATCACGATCCCCGGCTTCATCGCCAACCGCCTCCAGGAAGCCCTGTGGCGCGAGGCCCTGCACATGGTCGCCAACGGCGAGGCCACCGTCCAGGAGATCGACGACTCCATCACCGAAGGACCGGGCCTGCGCTGGGCGTTCATGGGCCCCATGCTCACCTTCGCGCTCGCGGGCGGCGAGGGCGGCATGGCGCACATGCTCGACCACTTCGGCCCGTCCCTGAAGTCCCCGTGGACGCGCCTGGAAGCCCCAGAACTCGACAAGAGGCTGTACGACGCCGTGGTCGCCGGATGCGACGAGGAGGCGGCCGGGCGCACCATCGCGGACCTCGTCGCCGAGCGTGACCAGGGCGTCATCGACGTACTGCGGGCAACGGGCCGTCTGCCCCGGCAGCGGAAGGACGACAAGTGACCCTGCCCCTCCTGTACCGGACCGTCCGCCCCGAGTGGATCGACTACAACGGCCATATGAGCGAGGCCTTCTACGTCCTCGTCTTCGGCTACGCCACCGACGCCATGATGATCGAGACGGGCCTGCACGCGGGGTACCGCGAGTCCACCGGCTGCTCCCTCTACACGGTCGAGGCGCACATCCGGTACCTGAACGACGTCCCCGAAGGCGCCCATCTCGCCGTCCGCACCCGCCTGCTGGGCGCCGACGCCAAGAAGGCGCGCTTCACGCACGAGATGTACGTCGTCGGGGACGCCGGGGCCGAACCTGCCCCGGACGCGGCCCCGGTGGCCACCACGGAGCTGCTCGCGATCCACGTGGACCAGAACGCGGGCCGCGCGGCGCCCTTCCCGGACGACATCCGGGAGCACCTGACGGCCCTGACGGAACAGGCACCACAGTGGGCCGGCCGTTCGATCGCCGAGGTGCGCCCCGACAGGGACGCGGGGAACCGCGCGACCAGCCACTGACGGCCCGCACCAGGCAGTACACCTACCGCTCAAGCCCTTTGTGCGCCGTCTCCGGCAACCGCAAATAGACCACCGACGACAAAAGGCACAGCACGGCCACGTACCAGGGAAACAGCCCCGGAGAGCCGATCTCCTTGAACAGGGTTCCCACGTACGGGGCCGTGCCGCCGAACACCGCCACGGTCAGCGAGTACGGGAAGCCGATCCCGGCGGCCCGCACCCGAGCCGGGAACACCTCCGCATTCACGGCCGCCGAGATCGACGTGAACCCGGTGAGCAGCACCATCCCCGCGCAACTCACGAGCAGCAGCGAGACGAACGACCCGGAGAGCGACTTCAGCAGCGGCACGCTCAGGACGGCGAACCCGATGCCGAAGAAGAGCAGCAGCGGCCTGCGCCCGACGCGGTCGGAGAGCAGCCCGCCCACCGGCTGGAGCAGGGCGAAGAACGCGAGCGAGAGCGTGCCCGCGAGCAGCGCCTGGCTCTTGCCGATGTCGGTGTTCAGCTCGGCGTACGTCGGCAGGTACGACGTCCACGTGTAGTAGGCGATGGTGCCGCCCGCCGTGATGCCGCAGATCAGCAGCGACTGGCGCGGGTGGTGGCGCAGCGCGTCGAAGAGTCCGGGCCGCTCGCCCTGCTCGACGGGCGCCCGGTGTGTCTCGTACGCGCCCTGCCTGATCCAGAAGCCGACCAGGCTGAGCACCGCCCCGAGCAGGAAGGGCAGCCGCCAGCCCCAGCCGTCCATCTGCCCGTCGGAGAGCGTGGCGACCAGCAGGGCCGCGATGCCCGACGCGGCCAGCTGGCCCGCGCTCGTGGAGACGTACTGGAAGCTGGAGAACAGGCCGCGCCGCCCCGGACCCGCCGACTCCACGAGGAACGTCGTCGACGCGGCGAACTCGCCGCCCACCGACAGACCTTGCAGCAGCCGCGCCGCGACGAGCACCACCGGCGCGAGCACGCCCACGGACGCGTACGTCGGGGTCAGGCCGACCAGCAGACTGCTGCCGCCCATCAACAGAATCGTGACGGTCAGCGCGGCGCGCCTGCCGCGCCGGTCGGCGACGGCGCCCATCAGCAGGCCGCCCACGGGCCGCATGAAGAAGCCGACGGCGAAGACGGCGAACGTGGAGAGCAGCGGCACCAGGGAGTTCCCCGAGCCCTTGGGGAAGACCTGGCCGGCGATGTACGTGGCGAGGAAGGTGTACGCGTACCAGTCGTACCACTCCACGGCGTTGCCGACCGACGCGGCGAGCAACTGCCGTATCGGGCGCCGCTCGTGGGCGGGGGAGTCGTCGGTCACCTGCTGGACGTGCTGTGTCATGATCACGGCCTTCCCCTGTGGAGCGGCGCCCCACACGTGCCGTCCGTCAGACGGACAGCGCGCCCCGGCTCTCAGCCCGTCGTCGGCTTGTACGCGTACACCGCCGTCGTCACCAGGCACGGCGCGGGCGGCACCACCTCGACGCGCAGCGTCCGGCGCGCCGCGTCGTAGTCCACGCCCTCCGTCTCGAACGAGCCGGAGCAGACGCTGCGCCGCGGCGAGGCGAAGAGGGAGGAGACGCGGCCGGTCACGGGCCGCCCGTCGAGCGCGCGGTCCAGGTCGACCTGGAGGACGGGCCGGTCCTCGGGGAACAGCTCCTTGGACGCGTCGTTGGAGGCGCACACCAGCCGTGTGGCGGAGACGAAGTCACAGCCCTGGATGTCGCGTACGGGCTTGTCGAGCGTGATCTGCCCGGCCTGGGGGAGCGCCCCACCGGTCGATGGCGTCGAGGGGTTGAGCAGCGGTGCGGGGAAGACCTGGAGGCGCTTCTGGTCGCCCCACTCGCCGGAGACGAGCCAGCGCGTGTCGGGCGAGACGGCGGCGAAGGAGTTGTTGAGCTTCTCGCCCGCGTCGAGCCGATGCTCGTAGAGGTGGCGCTGCCCGCCGGGCGTGGTCACCGCGAACATCTTCGACTTGGCGCTGTCACCGCCCTGGTAGGCGTCGAAGGTGTGCCCGTCCGCGATGTCGGGGTCGCCCACGTGCCCCCAGCCCTTGACACGCAGGCCCAGCGGTATCGAGCCGAGCCCCCGGTGGAGGAGGCTGCCGTCCGCGCGGCTCGCGAGACCCTGGCTGCCGGTGAGGGAGTTGACGTACGAGGTGTCTGACTCCTGCCAGCCGCCGGGCGAGGCGGGCGAGGCGGGCGCGGCCGATGCGGCGCCGCCCGTCGTCGCCACCGCCAGGGTGACGGCGCCGAACAGGGCGGTCGACGCCCGCCGAAGGGTCGTCGCCGGTGCGGTCCAAAGGGTCATTGGGGGGCTACCTCCGTGGGGGGTCGGAACGCTGCCGCGTCATCGTACGTAACGTGAGCCCCAGTGGTAACGCTCCGACAGAAGGCGGTTGTAGACGTGAAGCTGGCAATTCTCGGCGGGGGCGGGTTCCGCGTTCCGCTCGTGTACCGGGCCCTCCTCGGCGACCGCGCCGAGGGCCGCGTCACCGACGTCGTCCTGCACGACCTGGACGCGGCACGGCTCGGCGCCATCGCGCGCGTCCTCGCGGAGCAGGCCACGGGCGTCGCCGACGCGCCCGCCGTGACCACCACCACCGACCTCGACGAGGCTCTGCGCGGCGCCGACTTCGTGTTCTCCGCGATCCGCGTCGGCGGCCTCGAGGGGCGAGCCGCCGACGAGCGCGTCGCGCTGGCCGAGGGCGTCCTCGGGCAGGAGACGGTGGGCGCGGGCGGCATCGCGTACGGACTGCGCACCGTGCCCGTCGCCGTGGACATCGCACGGCGCGTCGCCCGGCTCGCCCCGGACGCCTGGGTCATCAACTTCACCAACCCCGCGGGCCTGGTCACCGAGGCGATGTCGCGCCACCTCGGCGACCGCGTCATCGGCATCTGCGACTCGCCCGTCGGCCTTGGCCGCAGGGTCGCGCACGTGCTCGGCGCCGACCCCGACGAGGCTTTCATCGACTACGTGGGCCTCAACCACCTCGGCTGGCTGCGCGGCCTGCGCATCGCGGGCCGCGACGAACTGCCGCGCCTGCTCGCCGACCCCGGACTCCTCGTCTCCTTCGAACAGGGCAGGCTCTTCGGCGCCGACTGGCTCCAGTCGCTCGGCGCGATCCCCAACGAATACCTGCACTACTACTACTTCAACCGCGACACCGTACGCGCCTACCAGCAGGCCGAGCGGACCCGCGGCGCCTTCCTCCACGACCAACAGGCCCGCTTCTACGCCGAAGTGCAGCACCCAGGCACCCCCGCCCTCAAGGCGTGGGACGACACCCTCGCCGAGCGCGAGGCGGCGTACATGGCGGAGAACCGGGAAGCGGCGGGCGTGGGGGAGCGGGCCGAGGAGGACCTGGAGTCCGGCGGGTACGAGAAGGTCGCCCTCGCGCTGATGCGGGCCATCGCGCGGGACGAACGGGCGACGCTGATCCTCAATGTGCGCAACGGCACGACCCTGGCCGCCCTGGACGCGGACGCCGTCATCGAGGTGCCGTGCTCCGTCGACGCCAACGGCGCCCATCCCATGACGGTGGACCCGCTGCCGGGCCACGCCACCGGCCTGGTGTGCTCCGTCAAGGCGGTCGAGCGCGAGGTGCTCGCCGCGGCGGAGAGCGGGTCGCTCGCCACCGCGGTCAAGGCGTTCGCGCTGCATCCGCTGGTCGACTCGGTGACGGTCGCGCGGCGCCTGGTGGACGGCTACCGCCGGGCGCACCCCGGGCTCGCGTACCTGGGCCGCGGGGAGCCGGGCGGGACCGAGCTGACATGATCACGGGATGAGTCCCGTCGTCTCCATCGGTGCCGCAGCCCGCCGCCCCTGCACGCTCGTCGTGTGCCGGGGCTGCTGCTGCGGCGACGCCCGCAAGAACCCCGGCATCGACCACGACTGGCAGCTGGAGCGGCTGCGGTCCGCGGCGGCGGCGTCGCGGGGCCGGTTCGCGGTGCGCACGAGCGACTGCCTCGGGCCGTGCGGCCAGGCCAACATCGTCGTCGTCCAGCCCTCGAACGAGGGGCGCAGGCGGGGCGGCCGGGCGGCCTGGGTCGGCTTCGTCACGGACGACGAGTCGCTGGAGGGGATACTCGCCTGGGCGCAGGCGGGCGGCCCCGGCCTGGCCGAGCCGTCACCGACGCTGGCGCTGCAACTGGTGGACCCCCGCGCCCTGTAGGACCTGTCTGTGCGGGAGCCCTGACCTAGGGGGTGTCTCTTCGGTCTTCGAGGGCCCGCGGCGGGCTGATCCTCGAAGATCGAAGAGACACCCCCTAACCGGCGAGGACCTGGTCCAGGAAGCCGTGCAGATTCCGCAGGGTCCTGGCGTTCTGCTCCTCCGGCGCGAGGCTCTCCTCCAGGCGGCGGGCGAACACCGTCGTCTTCTTCCCGCGCACATAGAGGGAGCACGCCAGGTCCGCGCAGATGTACAGGCCGACCGTGTTGCCCTGGCGGCCCGCCGCTCCCGCCTTGGGCGCCACGAGCAGCGTGATGCCGGAGCCGGACTGCGGGGTCACGCAGACCGAGCAGATGCTGGACTTGAGCAGGCTCTTGCGCGGCCCGGTCGAGGCGCGCAGCGCGATACCGACGGGCTTGCCGTCCCGCCACGTCACCACGTAGCCGCGCTCGGGGGCCTTGGGGTCGCGCCAGCCCAGGAAGTCCAGGTCCGACCAGACGGTCTCCGCGAAGCCCGCCGGCAGCGTGAGCCGGGTCGCCTCACCCTTCGAGCAGTTCACGAAGGAGGCGCGGATCTGTTTCTCACTGACGGATTCCATGATCCGGAAGGTACCAACGGGCAAACGGAATCGTCCTCTCTTTTTTCCCCGGTGCCTCTGAGGCGGCCGGGTGGGCGGACAGGCACTCGCGCGGCACGGAACCCGGTCGTGCGCCGCAGCGGCCGGATGCCCGACGCCGCCCCGCCCGCCGGCTCAGCCGCACACGCCCGCTACCGCCCCTCACGCCTCCACCTCGATCACGATCTTGCCCCGCGCATGGCCGTCCTCCACCGCGCGCAGCGCCTCGTCGGCGCGGGCCAGAGGGTAGGTGGCCGTCACGTGTGGGCGCAGGACGCCGGACACGGCCAGCAGGGCCACCTCGTTCAGGACCGCCGCCGTCCGGGCGCGCGCGACCGCGGCGCCGCCCAGTTCCGCGACGGTCTCCTTGGCGGCTGCCGTGATGAGTCCGCCGCGGTCGGTCAGGAGCCCCGCGACCTCCGCCAGGTCCGCGCCGCCGACCAGGTCGAAGACCGCGTCGATACGACCGCCCGGCGCCGCCTCCCGCACGCGCTCGGCCAGCCGTGGACCTCGCGCCACATGCACCGCGCCGAGCGACTCGACGAACTCCTTCTTGCCCGCGCCTGCCGTGCCCACCACGCGCAGCCCGAAGTGGCGCGCGATCTGCGCCGCGGCCACCCCGACACCGCCCCCGGCGCCGGTGATCAGCAGAGTCGCCCCGGCGGGCAGATCCAGCTGCCGCAGCCCGTCGTACGCGGTGGCGGCCGCGACCGGCAGCGCGGCGGCGTCCGTGAAGGAGAGGGCGTCCGGCTTGTGCGCGGCGATGTCGGCCGGGGCCAGCGTGAACCGCGCGTACCCGCCGGTGACCGGATTGCCGAACACCGCGTCCCCGACCGCGAACCCCTCCACCCCGGGCCCGACGCGCTCCACGACCCCGGCGACCTCGCTGCCCAGGACCTCCGGCCCCACCAGCGGCCCCTGCCCGGGCCTGCGCTTGCCCGCCCGCAGCTTCCAGTCGACCGGGTTCACGCCCGCCGCGCGCACCGCGACGAGGAGTTGCCCCGGGCCGGGCTCCGGTATCGGCAGGTCGACGAAGGCCTCCACCTCGGGACCGCCGTGTTCGGTGAATACGTACGCCATGGGCATCCGGCTCGCTCCCTCGCTCAGGTCCGTACCGCTCGGTTCCGGTCTCGGTTTCCGTAGAGGACGACCACCAAGATCACTCGGCTATTCCCTGAGCGAGGGGACGAGGAAAAGAGGCTGCCAGGGTGGTCCAATTCCCGCGCCGGCCCCCATCGGACCCGGCATCACCCGCGCCCGCGCGACCCCAGTGCCGCGTAGAGCGCACCGACCAGGTGGACGCTGCGCAGATCCTCGCCGGACGTGCCGGCGCCCATGCGGTTCATCGTGTACGCGTACGAGACACGGTTCTCCGGATCGGCGAAGGCGTACGACCCGCCCATGCCCCCGTGCCCGAACGCCCGCGGGTTGGGCCCCGCCTGCCCGTACCGGTTGGGCATGTAGCCGAGGCCCCACGACCACCTCTCGGCGAGCGGCGTGCCCACCCGCAGCACCAGGTCCGGCTCGTCGGCGCCGCCCTGCGGCGTGCGCAGCCGCTCCACCGTGTCGGCGGCGAGCAGCCTGCCGCCCGCCAACTCGCCGTACACCGTGGCGAGTCCGCGCGCGGTGGCGTGGCCGTTGGCCGCGGGGATCTCCGCGCCGCGGTAGGCCGCACCGTTCACGTCGCGCAGCGGCAGGTAGGAGAAGGCCAGCGTGACCGGCGCCATCGGATGGTCGTCGAGCCCGCCGACCGGGGGCTCGGGAGCCTCGGCGAACACGCCGCGGCCCGAGGACGTCCCGTCGGCCGCGCTCACGGGCGGTGCCATGTCCGCGCACCGCCCGTGCTCGCTCTCCGGCGTACCGATGAAGACGTCGGCGCCCAGCGGCCCGGTCACCTCCGAGCGCAGGAAGGTGCCGAGCGAGACGCCGGTGACCCGCCGCACCACCTCACCGACCAGGAAGCCGAACGTCACCGCGTGATAACCCTGCGCGGAGCCCGGCCGCCACCACGGCGCGGTGGCCGCCAGCGCCTCGGTGACCTTCTCCCAGTCGTACACCGCGCCCGGCCCCATGGGTTCGCCGGGCGCGATCAGCCCGCTGCGGTGGCTCAGCAGCCAGCGCACCGGGATGTCCGCCTTGCCCGCCCGGGCGAACCCGGGCCAGTACCGCGCGACCGGCGCGTCCAGGTCCAGTTCGCCGCGGTCCACCAGCAGATGGGCGCAGAGCGCCGTCATCCCCTTGGTCGTGGAGTACACGTTCACCAGCGTGTCCCGCTCCCAGGGACGCGTGCCGCTCCGGTCGGCGTCACCGGCCCACAGATCCACGACGAACGTACCGTCGACCGTGGCCGCGACGGCCGCCCCCAGGTCGCCGCGCTCGGTGAAATTCCGCTCGAACTCCTCGCGTACACCCTCGAATCCGGGCGCACAGGTGCCGTGGACGCGCACAGTCATGGACTCTCCCTGGGAGGTGAGACGGATCGGCGGCGCCCCATCGTGCCGCATGGTTGCCCACGGCACCTACCCCCGTGACGAGACCGCCTACCCCAAGACAGGACCGTCAATCACAGCGCCTTGTGTCCCGCTCGCCAGAGGTTGGACTTCTCTTCATCCACCGGACACGGGCCCTTCCGTATCGCTTGCTCCCCTTGGCACACTTCACCCGCTCGCGTCCCCCACACAACACGAGGTCGAAATATTCATGCCTGAACTCAATCGGCGCCGTTTCCTACAGGCCGCCGGCGGCACCGTGGCCTACGCGATGCTCAACCAGAGCATCGCCCGCGCCGCCTCCCTGCCCGCGAGGCGCAGCACCGGCACCATTCAGGACGTCGAGCACGTCGTGGTCTTGATGCAGGAGAACCGTTCCTTCGACCACTATTTCGGGACGATGAAGGGCGTACGCGGCTTCGGTGACCCGCGCCCGGTGACGCTGCCGAACGGCAAGCCCGTCTGGAACCAGCCCAGCGGCGGCAAGGAGGTCCTGCCCTTCCACCCCGCCGCCGAGGACCTCGGCATGCAGTTCATCGCGGGCCTCGACCACGACTGGGCCGGCGGCCACAAGGCATTCAACAACGGCAAGTACGACCAGTGGATCCCCGCGAAGTCCGAGCGGACGATGGCGTACCTCAAGCGGGACGACATCCCGTTCCACTACGCGCTCGCCGACGCGTTCACCATCTGTGACGATTACCACTGCTCGTTCATCGGGGCCACCGACCCCAACCGCTACTACATGCTCACCGGTCACGTCGGCAACGACGGCAAGGGCGGCGGGCCGGTCCTCGGCAACCAGGAGGCGGGGTACGACTGGACGACGTACGCCGAGCGCCTGGAGCAGGCGGGCGTCTCCTGGAAGGTGTACCAGGACATCGGCGACGGCCTGGACGCGGCGGGGCACTGGGGGTGGATCGACGACGCCTACCGAGGCAACTACGGCGACAACTCCCTCCTCTACTTCAACAAGTTCCGCAACGCCAAGCCCGGCGACCCGCTCTACGACAAGGCCCGCACCGGCACCAACGCCAAGGCGGGCGACGGCTACTTCGACATCCTCAAGGCCGACGTCAAGGCGGACAAGCTCCCGCAGGTCTCCTACATCGCCTGCCCCGAGGCCTTCACCGAGCACCCGAACTGGCCGGTGAACTTCGGCGCCTGGTACATCGCCCAGGCCCTCGACGCGCTCACCTCCAACCCCGAGGTGTGGGCCAAGACGGCGCTGTTCGTCACCTACGACGAGAACGACGGCTACTTCGACCACATCGTCCCGCCGTACGTGCCGAAGGACGCGGCCCAGGGCAAGTCCACCGTCGACACGGCGCTCGACTACTTCCCGGGCAACGCCTCCTACGCGGCCGGGCACTACGGCCTCGGCCAGCGCGTCCCGATGATCGTCGTCTCGCCGTGGAGCACCGGAGGCTTCGTGAACTCCGAGGTCTTCGACCACACGTCGATCATCCGGTTCATGGAGCGGCGCTTCGGCGTGCGCGAGCCCAACATCTCGCCGTGGCGCCGTGCGATCTGCGGCGACCTGACCTCCGCGTTCGACTTCAGCGGCAAGGACACCGACCCGGCGCGGCTGCCCGACACCGCCGCCTACGAGCCGCCGGACGACAAGCGCCACCCCGACTACGTGCCGAAGGCGCCCTCGAACCCGAAGCTGCCCCGGCAGGAGCCGGGCTCCCGGCCCGCCCGCGCCCTGCCGTACGCCCCGCTGGTCGACGGCGGCGCGGACCCGGCCGCCGGGAAGTTCACGCTGACCTTCGGCGGCGGCGACAAGGCGGGCGTCTGCTTCCACGTCCGCTCCGCCAACCGCACCGACGGCCCCTGGACGTACACCACGGAGGCCGGCAAGACCGTCTCCGACACCTGGAACTCGGCGTACTCCGGGGGCGCGTACGACCTCTCCGTGTTCGGCCCCAACGGCTTCCTGCGCACCTTCAAGGGCCCCGGCAAGAAGGCGGGCCCCGAGGTCACCGCCCGCCATGACCGGACGACGGGCAACCTCGAACTGACGCTGAAGAACGCGGGCAGCGCGGACGTGAACCTCACGCTGACCAACGCCTACGGCGGCACGCCCCAGACCTTCAAGATCAAGGCGGGCGCCAGTGTGCGGCACACCGTCGATCTGCGGGCGACCAGGCGCTGGTACGACCTCACCGTGAGGTCCGACGCGGACGCGGGCTTCCTGCGGCGGCTCGCGGGCCACGTGGAGACCGGCGCGGCGGGTGTCAGCGACCCGGCGATCATCACCGGCTGAGGGTCGGCGGGGCCCCGGGGCCACTCCGGAGCAGCACTGGGGAGAGGCGCCAATAAGAAGAGGCCGTCGTGCACCGCCGCGGATGGCATCCAGGAGCATGACGAACTCCTCCCCGCGCCCCTCCGGGGCCCCCGCCAAGCCCGCCCTCGACGGGCTCGAAGAGAAAAAGTCGCGGCGCTGGGACGAGTCGGGCGTATTCGCGTTCGACCGCTCGAAGACGCGGGACGAGGTCTTCTCCATCGACACCCCGCCGCCCATGGTCAGCGGGTCGCTCCACGTCGGCCACGTCTCCTCGTACACGCACACCGACGCGCGTCCAGAACCACTTCGGTGTCCGCTGCGACCCCGCCCTGCCGTACGACCCCGCCTTCACACCGCCGGAGAAGCCGGAAAAGCGCCAACTGCCCATATCCCGGCTGTGGGACGTCACGTTCCGCACGGCGGTCGCCCAGGCCGAGCGGAGGACCGGGAGCGGCCCGCCGCGTACCACCGGCTCTCCTTCCATGGGACCGACGACCGCGCCGTCCTGATCGAGACGGTCCGCACCCCGCTCATCGGCGTCGAGGTCCCCGTCCTAGCGCACCGCCTCGCCACGCCCGACGTCATGTGGTGGCGTGAACTGCGGCTCGACACGCGGTCGGCGCCGCGTACGCGAAGCCGGCGGGCGCCACCGCCCATACCGTGCGCGGTCCTGCTGTTCGTCACGGAGGAGCTCTGGTCGTGGTGGCGGAGCGGCTCGGTGCACAGCGCCGCCTGGCCGGATGGACGTGGCGTTCCGAGGGGGGTTCTTCGCGCCCCGCCCGGAAGGTAGGGTCACCCCGGTGACAACGCATTCGAACACTCCTGCAGGCTGGTATCCGGACCCCCAGGGCGACCCCCAGCAGCTCCGCTGGTGGGACGGCTCCCAGTGGACCCAGCAGACCGGCCCGGCCCAGCAGGTCCCGCAGCAGCCGCAGGCCCCGCAGGCCCCGCAGGGTCAGTTCGGCCAGCCGCAGGCGTACCCGCAGGCCGCGCCGGTGGCGCCCCCGATGGCCGACCCGGCCAAGGTGCAGCGCCAGGTCCAGCAGCAGGCCGGCGTCACGCCGTCCGCTCAGGGCGGCGGCACGCTGTTCACCGAGCCGGTCCTGGTGGTGAACCAGAAGGCCAAGCTCATCGAGCTGACGAACGAGTACAGCGTCATGGACCAGGCGGGCAACACGCTCGGCACGGTCGTGCAGGTCGGCCAGACCGCCCTGAAGAAGGTCGCGCGCTTCGTCGCCAGCATCGACCAGTTCATGACGCACAAGCTGGAGATCCGCGACGCGTACGGCCAGCCGCAGATGATGCTGACCCGCCCGCGGAAGTTCATGAAGTCGCGGGTGATCGTCGAGCGCGCGGACGGCTCGCCGGTCGGTGAGATCGTCCAGCAGAACATGATCGGCAAGATCAATTTCGCGATGGTGGTGAACGGCCAGCAGGTCGGCGCGATCAAGGCGGAGAACTGGCGCGCCTGGAACTTCTCGATCGTCGACCACGCGGACAACGAGGTCGCCCGGATCACGAAGACCTGGGAAGGTCTCGCCAAGACCATGTTCACCACCGCGGACAACTACGTCCTCCAGATCCACTACCAGCTGCCCGAGCCGCTCCTGAGCCTCGTCGTGGCGACGGCCCTGACGGTCGACACGGCCCTCAAGCAGGACTCCCGCGGCTTCGGGTGACCGGGCCCGTTCCGTACGACAACGGCATGACGCCCCTGAACATTACGCCCTCCACGGGCTTCGGGGTACCCGAACATCCCCCCGAATTCGGACATTTCACACACAAACGCACTTG